>JAWOHP010000108.1:0-76054 GCA_046485065.1 Desulfobacterales bacterium
GTTGGAGAAAGTGTTTCAGATTGTGGTACTACAGATTTATCTAATTACGATACAACAATCTCGTGCGTAGATAGAGGGTTAAGTACATTTAATGGGGGTAGTCCCTTAGTAATATCAGGTACCAGTTTGGATGTACCTGTAGATAAAGATGATGATATTGTATGTACCATTACTAATACGAAAGATACAGGCTTTATTAAAGTAAATAAGTACTTAGATTCTGATGGTGATGGGGAGTTTGAAACACTTAATCCAAGTACATACGATTGGATTTTGGATGATGAGGCTACAACATATGATATGGGTACAACCGAAAGTGGAATATTAATAGGGACCCATACTATAAATGAAACACCATACTCTGATATCTGCGGGATTTCTTGTGCGACATACAATGTGTATGTCTCCGCGCAATCCCTTGATTTCCTTGAGCTTGCCCAAAATTGCCTATTTCCGAATTGGAAACGTATTAGCGTCCATAAGGATGGACTTGTAAAAAGTCCATCATCAGGCCGAGGGCGAGTGAGCCCCGGCCTGAGGTGAGGGTGGAACCGCTTGAATTTAATTAAAGCGGCGGGAGAGGGGAAACCCTTTCCCGCCAAGTAAAAAGACGTTTTTAACTTTTTACGAAGGTATCAGATATGAGTGTTCGTTATCTACACAGGGTTCTGTTTCCAAAATCAATTGCAGTATTTGGAGCCGGCGAAAAGGAAACCGCCCTGGCCGATATCGTGCTTAATAATATAGTGTCTGCCGGATACAAAGGCCGGATTTTCCCCGTTTGCCCTGGAACAAGCGTCAAGGGGATGACTGTCTACTCGGATATTAAAGGAATTGAAGGGCGGATCGATCTGGCGGTGCTGTCGGTTTCGCAGTCCGGTTTGCCGGAAGCCATACTATCCTGCGGAAAAGCCGGGGCGGCAGGTGCGGTTATTGTGAGCCAGTCAGGTTTTCCAGCGGATTTTCGGAACGAAATTTTAAATATCGCCAAAGAAGCCGGTGTCAGGCTCATAGGTCCCCATTCCTGGGGCATTCTCAATCCGATGGCAGATCTCAACGCGGGGTTTGCACGTCAAACCGTTTTTTCGGGAGAACTGGCTGTCATTTCCCAGAGCAGCGCAATTTGTTCAACCATACTGGATCTTTCTTTGTGCCGAAAAATAGGCCTTTCTTTTCTGATCGGATTGGGGGATATGATCGATGTCGATTTTGCAGATTTCATAGACTACCTTACAAGCAGTTCGAGAGTCAGGGCTATTCTTCTGCATATTGAGACTCTTTCCAATCTTCGCCAATTTATGTCTGCAGCCCGTGCAGCAGCGAGAATCAAGCCGATAATCGTTTTAAAAACCGATCGTCACCAGCCGGCATTCAGTATTGTACAAGAGCCAACTGCGGATCGGTTAAATGAGATCTCCATTTATGACGCGGCATTTAAACGGGCCGGAATAGTCCGGGTTGAGACAGTTGAAGGACTTTTTGATTGCGCTGAACTGGTCAGTAAAAAAATAAGACCGAAAGGAGCCAACCTTTTAATTATTACCGACAGCAAAACTCCGGGAACCATGGCTATTGATGCGCTCCGTGACCGTAGCGTTGTACCCGCCGTTTTAGACCATGCCGCAATTGCAAATATAGACCGGATTCTTTCTACAGGATGGAGCCGGAGCAATCCTGTATGCACAAGGTCGGAACTTAAGCCGGAGATTTTTGTGCAGCTGGTATCATTTTGCCATTCTCTGCCCGATATGGATGGCGTTCTGATTATCCTTTCACCGCAAATTGCCAATCCCGAATCGTTTAGCTCTGTTTTGAGTTTGTCACTGAAGGAGATAAAAATACCTGTTTTTGTCGCATGGATGGGAGGCGACAGTGTTGCTTCGGCCCGCAGGATTTTAAATGATGCCGGAATCTCGACTAACGAGACACCTGAAAGAGCCGTAAGGGCTTTCATGTACCTGTACACCCATGATAGAAACCAGAAGCTCCTGCAGGAAATACCGCCGCGCATGACCGACTATAGATTCGATGATTCCAAACCCCGGCACATCATCATGTCTGCTATCGACAGGAAATCAGATTCACTCACAGAAATTGAATCACTGAATATTCTCAGTGCGTATGGTTTTCCTGTCATACCCGCTCAAACAGCCGGTTCTGAAAATGATGATGCATCGCTAAGAATGACATATTCGCCCAACGGCAAACCTCCTGATTTCAGACTTATAATGGGTTCACGAATGATCCCTGATTTTGGTCCTGTTCTTTTTATCGGCCCGGGCGGGGGTATTGAAAAGATTTTCCGTGATTGGGCTACCGGCCTCCCACCATTGAATTCTATACTTGCCCGTCATATGCTGGAGTCTGCCCCCATCCTGATTCAGTTTATTGAGGCCAACAGCCGGGATATAAAATCGAGTTTGAGAATTTGCGAAGACTTGCTGATAAAACTTTCCCGCCTTGTTACCGATTTCCCTGAAATTGCGGCAATAGATATTAATTCTCTGATATTTACTGAAAATCAGGCAGTTATGACTGATGCAAGAATTATCATTGCATCATCCTCAACTCTGTCACCTCTCCATCTCATCATTAGTCCTTATCCAAATCAATATGAAACGACTGCTGTAACAAAAAAGGGAATAGCCATCCTTATTCGACCCATGAAACCCGAAGATGCGAATCTCCTTCAGGAACTCTGGTCCACATTTTCCTCCAGAACTCTTTATTACCGGTTCTCGAAACAGATAAAGGAACTTTCCGCCGAGCTTTTAGTCAGCCTAACTCAAATCGATTATGACCGGGAGATCGCGCTGGTAGCTGTTCAGCAAAAGGAATCGGGAGAAAAAATGCTTGGCGTTGGGAGGCTGTACGGATCTATTGGAGCCGAGATAGCGGAATTCAGCGTAGTCGTGGGCGATCCCTGGCAGGGGCTCGGTATCGGAGCGCAACTTCTTTCACGTCTTATTTATATAGCAACTGATCGTAAAATAAAAACGATCTGGGGTATAATTCAGCGTGAAAATAAAAACATGATTGAACTCGCCCGAAAATTGGATTTTAAAATCATCGGAGAACCTGGAGATACACAGGTGGAAGCGACTCTGTCAATAATTCCGTAAAAGCGGGAATATTCCCTATCTTTTAAATCAGATCTATTGAACCAGTTTTTTATCTTTTAATACTTCGTTTAAAACTTTTCCCAATGCATGGGAATCAAAAGGTTTGGGCATCATGCCTTTGAAACCATATTTACGAAAATTTGACATGACCTTACTCTCGGAGTAACCGCTGAAAACTATCGCTTTGACTTCAGGATCAATTGCCAGAAGTATATTTATGGCTTCCTCTCCTCCCATCCCGCCCGGTATGGTCAGGTCAAGGATGACTGCATCATACGGCTTTTCAGATTTCATTGCTTTTCTGTACATCTCAATCGCTTCATTGCCGTCTTTTGCAAACTCTGATTCATAACCGAGCATAGCGAGCATATCCTTCGCCATCTCCTTAAGCAGCATATCATCATCCATCATAAGAATCTTACCATGGCCTTTTAGGATAACAGCTTCTTCTTTTACAGAAATCTCTTTGTCTGAAGCCGGCAGATACATATGAAAAGTTGTCCCTTCTCCGGGAGGAGAGTCTACGGAGATATGCCCGTTGTGTTTTTTGACGATGGAATAGGCCGTGGCAAGTCCAAGACCGCTTCCGGCACTCTTTGTTGTAAAATATGGATCGAATATTTTTGAAAGAAGCTTTTCGTCTATGCCCGTTCCCTTATCTTTAATCGATATGTGTATGTATCGTCCGGGTTTGACCGGTATATCATGCATCATTTCCGGCATCATATTTTCTGCTTCAATCCGGATAATTCCTCCTTCCGGCATAGCCTGGTTTGCATTTATTGCAATATTGCTGATAACCTGGCTTATTTGCCCCAGGTCGGCCTCAACCGGCCAGAGGTTTTCCGCTATATGAAATTCGCATTCCGATTTTGAACCCCTTATAACAAAGGTAGAAGATTCCCTGATGAGATTTTGAATTGAAGCAGTCTCCTTGATCGGCATTCCGCCTTTGGCAAAGGTAAGCAACTGCCTGGTCAGACCCTGGGCCCTCATTGTGGCTGTTTCTGCAGCGTTCAACAGGTCAAATACCTTATGCTCGGTCTTCATCTGCATCTTTGCCATGGAAATGTTTCCTGAAATTGAAGTCAGGATGTTATTAAAATCATGAGCTATACCTCCTGCAAGAATCCCGACTGATTCAAGTTTATCGGCCTTCAAAAGCTCCCCCTCCATTCTCTTGTGTTCGGTGATGTCTTGTAATGCAGCAACCATGCCGATTACCTTGTCCGAATCATTTTTCAGAGGTGCGGCGTTGATTGAAAGGAATACGTGCCGACCGTCAGGCCATTCGATTCCATGTCTCACATTGTATACGGCAGCTCCTGTATTCATTACTATAGAAAAGGGTAATTTATCTTCGGGAAAAGGCCCTCCCGATTCATCAACAATATTCCATCTGGGATCATTATACACTCTCCCGGTTATTTCATTTTTTGTCAGTCCAAGAATCTTTTCAGCCGACAGGTTGGCAAATCTGATGGATCCATCGCTGTCGACCAGCGTGATTCCGACTGGACTCGTTTCGGTAATCCGCTCAAACAGGTCAAGCTGTTTTTTAAGCTCCTCCTCTGTCCGCTTGCGATCGGTGATATCTTCGAAGATCACGCAGAAGCGATCCTTTGTATTCCATGGACGATAGACGTTGCAATGATAGAATTTCTTCGTCGGATCGTGATACATGTCAAAAGTGCTGGCAACTCCAGTGACAGCAACTTCACCATATTTTTTTATCCACTCAGGTTCGGTTTCGGGCCATACTTCATGGACTGTCTTGCCTTTTACTTCATCATTCTTTACACCAGTGATGCGCTCATAAGCGTCGTTGATATAGATAAATCTATAGCTTATAAAATTGCCTTTGTTATCGAAGACGGACTCGAAAAGGACGAAAGCGTTGATCATGCTTTTGAAGAGCCACTGAATCTCATCTCTGCTCTCACGCAACGCCTCTTCTGTCCGCTTGCGTTCGGTTACAACCGCAGCCAGAAAAAGCGATGGAACCGATATGATGGCCAGGTAGAATTGAAGGACAATCACGGCTCCTAATGGAGATTCGTGAAAACTGGATATGTGTCCCATAACAGCAAATGTGATGAGAAACGCCGATAGTATGATCAAGACCGTGGTAACGCCGCGCATCTCTAAACGCAATGCCGCCCAAACCAGAAATGGAAAGGTCAAATAGGGGAGAAACATCGAGAAAAGGTTAGATGTTGACAGGTAGTTGAACAAAATAAAGTTCACAAGAGCCATTAGAATGAACAAAACAACAACCTCAAAAGTTCTTTTCGTATTCCAGGTTGCCATTCTGATATTTATCCGGGATGACCAACTTAAAATGAAAGGAGTCACCAGAAGATTGCCAATGCCACCGGCGGCTGCCCACCATTTCCATGAATCCCAGAAAGAGGTTCCAGGAACAAGGCCGGACGCCGCTGACGCTATCAACGACATCAAGCCGTTACTGAGAATGACTGCAAGTACTATAAACCAAAACACATCCCGAACTTTTCGGAACGTGATTGGCTCTCCCACGAAACGAATCAAAAGGTAGGAACTGAGGACCGCATCGCCGGTAAGTTCGAGTGCGTAGATTGCGCTTATGAGGAACTGTGTCCCGGTGAGCATCTCTGCAAGGAAGTCAGTGACAAAAAGAGTTGTCACGAGAAAGGGTCTTACGCTGCGCCTTGTCAACAGGATAGCCGAGAGGAAAATGCCCGAAGGCGGCCAGATGGCCGCAATGCCTTCCGGTTGGAATACAAGCGACAGACTGAACCGGGCCACTAGGAAATAGAAGAGCGCAACGGATGTGATCCAAATAACATTTTTGCCGAAGGATAGACTGGAAAAGAAATACTGCGGTCGGCCATTCTCTTCGTTCATGCAATTCTCCATTCTGCTGAAAGAATTGACTTTTATTTATTTCTGATTCATCCATTACTATTTGTATTTTAAATATACAACAAAAAAACTGTTACTGACTTTTTATAAGACCAGCAGCAATGATATCATTGACTTTTAGATATTATTGTGAAATTAAAACAAAATATACCGGTTACCGTTTGTTATAATATATTGAATGTATATTTTATGGAGACTTAATATGAACGAAGATTTTCAACATCCTGATATTACACAAGATATGTTAGCAAAAATGAACGATATTATTTCTACAAACAGGAATAAATCCGGTGCTTCGATAACCGTATTGAGAGAGTGTCAGAACATTGTTGGTTATCTTCCGGTTGAAATTATTGATTATATAAGCAAAGGGTTAAATATTCCCTCAAGCGAACTTTTTGGTGTTGCCTCATTTTATTCCCTCTTTTCAATGATTCCCAAAGGTAAAAACACAATAAGAATATGCCTTGGAACTGCCTGTTATGTTAAGGGAATTAAAGAGGTGCTTGAGAGGATAAGCAATCAATACAAAATAAAAGAGGGAGAAACTACTTCGGACAGGCGCTTTTCGCTTGAAACCGTCCGATGTTTAGGCGCCTGCGGGCTTGCTCCCGTCATGGTTATCAACCAGGATATTCATGGCGCCATGAGTTCGGACATTGTCTTGAATGTTCTTGACAGATATAAGTGACGGCTTCGTAAAAAGTCATTCTGCCGTGTTGCGCTTAATCCCCGCCCTGTTGAATAACAGCAGGGCTGATTCAACAGGGTGAATCATTGCAGCGTAATTAAATGTACGCTTCATTCCTCAAGCTTCGTGCACCTTGCATAATGAGCTTTTTACTTTGCCGTCTTAAACATGACTTCTCTTTGAGTCCATTAAAGATGAAAGCGGTTTGTTAATATGAAAATATCAGAGATTAAAGAGATACTTAAAGCGTCCGTTATTACAGGCGATGATCAGCTTGATAAAACCGTTGTAGCAGGAGGCAGCGCTGATCTTATGGATGATGTCCTGTCCGCAATAGCGAAAAACGGCCTGCTTCTTACCGGTCTTACAACAGAAGATGTTATTACAACCTCACAGTTAGCCGGTGTCGCTGCAATTGTGTTTGTAAGGGGTAAGAAACCCGATGAACAGATAGTAAATCTGGCAAAATCGTATAACCTTCCTCTGTTGCTCACCAGGTATTCCCTCTTTGTTGCTAGCGGGAGGCTTTACATGAATGGTCTAAGAGGACTCGACGGGTCCTGGTAGGCAAATTGGAACGGTTTTGTTACATTAAGGAATATTGCGGGAGATTTAAATGAACAAAATAAGAACCCAGTTAATGCTTTGCGGAGGTACAGGCTGTCATTCCACGGGGAGCATAGCCGTGAAGGAAGCTATTAACAATGAACTGACACGCCATGGCCTTAATGAAGAGATTCAGATTATTGAAACGGGATGCAACGGGTTTTGCGCTTTAGGCCCTGTTATGCTGGTACATCCGGAGGGGATTTTTTACCAGAAGCTCACATTGGAAGAGATTCCCAAACTTGTTGAAGAGCATTTCCTTAAAGGGCGTCCGTATAAAAAACTCCAGTACGTGGAGCCGGCTTCTAAAGAGACTATTCCTATCATGCATGATATCCCTTTTTTTGCGCACCAGATGTTCTGGGTTATGCGTAACAAGGGAATTATTGATCCCGAGGTCATTGATGAATACATAGCGCGGGACGGTTATTTCGGGGTCGCAAAAGCTCTTAAGGAGATGACTCCCGACCAGATAATAGAAGAGGTAAAAACCTCAGGCATAAGGGGCAGGGGAGGCGCCGGTTTCCCGACCGGTCTGAAATGGCAGTTTGCCAAAGCGAGTCCCGGTGATGTCAAGTATGTCCTCTGCAATGCCGATGAAGGAGATCCAGGCGCTTTCATGGACAGAAGCGTTCTTGAAGCCGATCCTCATGCCGTTCTCGAAGGAATGATTATTGCCGCAAAAGCCATAAATTCGCACCAGGGTTATATTTACGTGAGGACCGAGTATCCGCTTGCCATAAAGAGGCTTGAAATAGCGATAAGACAGGCAAGGGAATACGGACTCCTTGGAAATGACATACTGGGTTCAGGTTTTGATTTTGACATTGAAATATATCAGGGCGCGGGAGCGTTCGTGTGCGGTGAAGAGACGGCCCTGATGCGCTCAATAGAGGGTAAGCGAGGTATGCCCCGGCCCCGGCCTCCTTTTCCTGCGCATAAAGGACTGTGGGAGAAACCGAGCATATTGAACAATGTGGAAACACTGGCAAACATAGCCCAGATTATAGTAAACGGCGGGAAATGGTATGCGAGTGTCGGAACTGAAACTAGCAAGGGAACGAAAGTATTCGCCCTGTCAGGCGCTGTGAACAATATCGGTCTTGTTGAAGTTCCCATGGGGACGACTTTGAGGACTATCATATACGACATCGGAGGAGGCATTCCGAAAAAAAAGAAGTTCAAGGCGGTTCAGCTTGGCGGTCCTTCGGGAGGTTGTGTGCCTGAGGAATATCTTGATACTCCTGTCGATTATGAGGCAATAGCTAAAGTTGGAGCAATCATGGGCTCCGGAGGTGCTATTGTCATGGATGAAAGCACCTGCATGGTTGATATGGCCCGCTTTTTCATGGATTTTATCCAGGATGAATCCTGCGGGAAATGCACCCCATGCCGTGAGGGAACTCGCCGTATTCTGGAAATCTTAAATAAAATATGTGATGGAAAAGGTGAACCGGAAGATATCGAAACCCTCAAAGAACTTTCATATACCATAAAAGATTCGGCCTTATGCGGTCTTGGCCAGACAGGCCCGAATCCCGTATTGTCAACTTTGAGATATTTCATTGATGAGTACAACGCTCATATTTTTGAAAAGAGATGTCCTGCAAAACGCTGCGTCGCTCTTTTAAAGTTTGAAATAGATCCTGAAATATGCACAAAATGCGGTCTCTGTTTCAAGAGTTGTCCTTCGAATGCAATTGAATGGAAAAAGAAAGAAGTTGCAAAGATAGACAAGAGCAAGTGCGTGAAATGCCTGACCTGTTTTGACAGGTGTAGATTCGGCGCTATTTTTTAGGTAGCGCTTCCAACGAACTCGTCAATAGTGAACGGCATAAGTTTTTATACATTTATCTCACCCTCACCTTTGTCCCTCCCCTCAAGGGAGGGGAATTATTCCATCTCCCCCTGTGGGAGAAGGGTAGGGTTAGGGGAAAATAGATTGCGAATGAGAATTATTTAAAACTCTCAAATAAAACGCCCGTGGAGAGAAAATCATGTATGAAGCCATTTTAATGATGGGAGGCCTTGGTCTCGGGGTAGGTGTCTGCCTGGCCGTGGCATCCAAGGTATTTTATGTGTATGTTGATCCGTTGATCGAGGCTGTTGAAGGCGCGCTCCCGGGAGCAAATTGCGGCGGATGCGGTTTCCCGGGTTGCAGTGCAAATGCCCAGGCCATAGTGGAAGGAAAATCAACCCCTGGTTCATGTGTTGCAGGTGGATCTGAGATCGGCGAAGCAATCGCAAAAATCATGGGAGTTTCATTTGAAGCAAGAGAACCTGATATATCAAGGCCGGGATGTACATATGGCGTTGAAAAGGCGGATACTAAATTCATATATGACGGTTTAAACGACTGCAGGGCTGCCGTTCTCCTGAGCGGAGGGATGAAGGTATGCAATATCGGCTGTATCGGGCTCGGAAGCTGTAAAAATGCATGCACATTCGGCGCAATTACAATGGGAAAAGACGGTCTTCCGGTTGTTGACAAGAAGTTATGTACGGGATGCGGGGCCTGTGAGCGGGTCTGCCCGAAGCATATAATCACACTTTCATCTGTTACAAGACGCATTTTGCACGAATATACTACTGAAGATTGCACAACACCCTGCCAGAGAAGCTGTCCCGCCGGGATAGATATCAGGGAGTACATCAGGCAGATTGAACTGAAAGATTATCACAGGGCTGTTCAGATCATCAAGGAGAGAAATCCTTTTCCTACCGTTATAGGAAGAATCTGCCCGCGTCCGTGCGAGTTAAATTGCAGACGAAAGCTTGTTGATGAACCTGTAGCTATCAATTATCTGAAACGTTTTGCATCCGATTATGAGAAAGAGAGCGGAGAAAGAATACTTCCCTACAAAGCGCCGTCGACAGGCAGAAAGCTTGCCGTTATTGGCGGCGGGGCTGAAGGCCTGTCCGCGGCTTTCTTTTCCGCCCGCCTTGGGCACGAGGCGGTTGTTTTTGAAGCATCGGAAAAACTAGGAGGACTACTCAGGAGCGCTATAGCATCAGTCAGGCTCCCTCATGAAGTGCTTGACTGGGATATTGATGGAATTATTGAGATGGGTGTTACTGCTAGAACAGACATGTTGCTTGGGAGGGATTACACGATAAGTTCTCTATTGTCTGAAGGACACGAGGCCGTTTTTGTTGCGACAGGCGGTTGGGACAGCAGGCTGGCGAGAGGAATGACAGGAGCTCCCGGAGAAGAGATTCCTGGTTGTTCTCTTCTGATCGATTTCATGAAAAATGTAATGGATGTTAATTTTAAGCATGGACACGGTGTTCCATTCGGGAAAGATATAGTTATCGCAGGAGGAGACAAGCTCGCAATAGAGGCGGCCGGGATTTGCAGGAAATTAGGGGCTGAAAGAGTTACTATAATGTTCAGAGAATCAAAAGATGAGATACAGTTTAAGGAAATCGATTTTGACGCGAAAGAGCTTGAAGGCGTCAATGTTATATTCAGGTCAGGTATTGTCCGCATTTTCGGAGAGGATAACGAATTAAAGCAGCTTGAATACGTAGATCTTGATTCACTGGATATTAAAATGATTCCTTCTTCCAGGTTGATTATGGCTTCTGCACGTTTCCCGGAACTTATTTTCAGGAAAACGAAAACAGGGGCTCCTGAAGAACCGGATCAGACAGAAGTTTACTGGGAGGGATCCGAAACATATAAACAGCCTGCTTTCAGGAATGAAACAGGGTTTTTTGCAGATGGTGATGTATTGAGTGATTTCAGCGGCGCAATAAGAGCAATAGGGGCAGGAAGGAGAGCCGCGGCTTCAATTCATAAAATGATGTATGGCACACCGATCGTACTTTCGGAAAAAGTATTAACCTTCGAATCCATTATACAGGATGTTGCGGCGGTTGAAAATGTTAATAAAAGCCTTCGCCAGATTATGCCACTCAGCAGTGTAAAAGAGCTTTCCAGAGGCGGAGAAGCGGAAAAAGGCTTCACTGAAGAAATGGCGGGAAAGGAAGCATCAAGGTGTCTAAAGTGCGGCCTTATCTGCTATGAGAAATCCGGATTATCCCAAGAGGTCGGATAGGGTGGTATTTTGGCAAAAGAAGAAGGTATAGTATTGAGAACCGGCCTGGACACAGCATGGGTTAAGACTACGAGAACAGACGCATGTCATTCGTGCGAAGCAAAAGACGCATGTAATATGCTCGGCGGCGGGAAAGATTCAGAGATTGAGGCGATTAATAAAATCGGGGCCGAAGCAGACGACAGGGTTGTTATAGGTTTTGAATCCTCATCGTTGTTTAAAGCCTCTTTCCTTCTATATATATTGCCGATTGTATTTATGATTGCCGGCGCACTGACAGGGCAGAAGCTTTCATTAAAATACGGTTTTGACGAGACACTTTTTTCAGCAGGCGCCGCTTTTTTCTCTTTTGCCGCCGCTTTTTTTCTTGTCAGGGTGTTGGGAGACAGGATGGCCCGAAAGGATGCCTACAAAGCTAAAATAATAAAAATAATAAGGCATAAAGTGTAAAAACCCCGCTTGGAGCTCCTGCCGGGCTTTATTCAGGATATACAAACTTCTCTCCCCTGTAATTTTCAACCATAATGTTCCCGTCTGATACTGACCTGACATATTCCGGCAACAGCGGAATTTTTCCCCCTCCTCCGGGAAGGTCGATCATATATTGAGGCACACAAAGACCTGAAGCATGCCCGTGAAGAGATTTCATGATGTTAAGACCTTCTTTGATTGTAACCCTGAAATGCGAGGTTCCTCTTACAACATCCGGATGATGAATATAGTACGGCCTGACTCTAATGGTAAGAAGTTTTTTCATGAGAGTCAGCATTACTGACGGATTATCATTAACACCCTTAAGAAGAACCGTCTGGGAACCTAGTGGAATGCCGGCATCGGCAAGAACGGCACAGGCGAAAGCCGCTTCATCTGTTATTTCATCCGGATGGTTAAAATGAGTGTTGATGAATAAGGGATTATATTGCCTCAATATATCCGCAAGATTTTTTGTAATTCGCTGAGGCAGAGTGCATGGAACTCTTGTGTGAAGGCGTAGTATTTCAACATGTTTTATCGAACGAAGATCTTTAAGGATGTGTTCAATGGCATAGTCCTCCAGTAAAAGCGGATCGCCGCCGGATATGACCACTTCACGAATTGTTTTATTTCCTCTGATATAGTCTGTGCCCGAAGTTATTGTGGATTCGGTAACCGTAAAAGGGTGCCCCACTTTTCGTTTTCTCATGCAGAAACGGCAATACATGGCGCATTGATTTGAAACCATGAAAAGAACCCTGTCGGGATAGCGATGTATGAGATTTGGAACAGGAGACTGCGGTTCCTCGCATAAGGGATCATCAGAACCGGAAATATCTTCAATCTCCCTTGAATCCGGAACGGCCTGTTTCAGGATATGCTTCTCTTTATGTTTTATCAAAGAAAGGTAGTAATGATTTATCCGCATCGGATAAAGTTCAGTTACCTTTTCTATTTCATTCTTATCGACTTGAAGATGTTTTGCTAGATCTTCAGCCGTGCATATACTGTCTGAAAGTAAATCGTGCCAGTCTGAATATTTTTTATAGCTGTTTTCTTTCAAATCTGTTAATTTCTCCGTCACCCTAACCCTCTCCCGCAAGGGGAGATGGAATTTTTTACGAGTCCATTGCGAGTTTAATTTATAAGGTTTTATTTGGCAAGGATGAAACTCTCGAAGAAGGAAAAGAAGTTTTAGGAAAAACCATGAAAAATATAAAATCGTCATATGATTACACGGAAAAATTGAAGAGGAAAATAAAAAAATGGGGCGCAGATCTTTCCGGAATTGCCGATCTCGAGCCTTTAAAAGAGCTTGAGGTTAATCCACCGGACCTTCTTGACGGCTTTACAAGGGCTGTTTCGATTGCAGTAATGCTTCCTGTTGCCGTTTTTGAACAGATCAAGGACAGGCCGACGCCTCTTTATGCTTCCGTTTATCAGACGGCAAACCGTATGCTCGATGAAATGGCTTTCAAAATCTCCGTTTTGCTTCAGATCGACGGTTATTTGAGCCTTCCCGTTCCGGCATCCCAGGTTCTGGACAGAAAGAACTGGACGGGCGCAATAAGCCATAAAGCTGTTGCGAGAATGGCAGGTATCGGATGGCAGGGGAAAAACCTTCTTCTTATCACGGCAAAATACGGATCAAGGGTGCGCCTTGTCACCGTACTGACGAACGCTCCGTTAAAGGTTGACGGTCCTGTAAAGAACAGGTGCGGAGAATGCACCATGTGCCGTGATGCCTGTCCTGTAGGAGCGATTAAAGGTGTCGGCACCGAAACATATTACCATGAGAGGGAAGAGGCGCTTTATCTTGAACGATGTGCCGGTAAGCTGACCGGTGAGTTTGCAGCAATTCCTGATATCGGAGTTCCCGTGTGCGGTATCTGCATAAAGGTTTGTCCTTTCGGACGCAGATCGTGAATCGCGGATCGCAGATCGTGAATCGCGGATCGTAGATCGGGAATCGTAGATAGTGGATCGTGTATTGTAGACGCGGATCCGCCACACAAATTGGTGGACCTTCGGCGAACCACGAATCACGAACGACGATAAACGAACATCGTACATCGAACTTCGCTTTTCGATATTCGAAATTCGATATTCGATGTCCGGCTTTTCAGTGTCTCCGTGGTGATAAAAAGAGGAGGAGGGCGAAGAGGAAAATGATTTGGTTTACGCAGATTCACCCGGTATTTCAGGCTTTTTGCGCTACTTTATTTACGTGGTTTCTTACAGCTCTCGGTGCGGCCTGTGTCTTCGGTTTTAAAAACATGGGCAGAAAGACGCTTGACGGGATGCTTGGATTTGCTGCCGGTGTTATGATAGCCGCAAGCTACTGGTCCCTTCTTGCCCCTGCCATCGAGATGTCGGAAGAACTTGGATTTCCCGCATGGCTTCCGGCCGTTACAGGATTTCTTACAGGAGGTTTCTTCCTCTGGGGTATCGACAAGGTGCTTCCCCATCTTCATATCGGTTTTAAAACAGAAGAGGCTGAAGGGATAAAAACAGACTGGCATCGCAGCATTCTTCTTGTTCTTGCCATAACGCTTCATAACATTCCGGAAGGTCTTGCCGTGGGAGTAGCGTTCGGGGCTGCGGCAGCTGGATATCCGGCCGCTTCACTTGCCGGAGCGATTGCCCTTGCAGTCGGAATAGGGATCCAAAATTTTCCGGAAGGCGTGGCGGTCTCGATACCTCTTAAAAGGGAAGGGATGTCGGCCGGAAAAAGTTTCTGGTACGGGCAGTTATCCGGCGTTGTCGAGCCTGTTGCCGGTGTTATAGGCGCAAGCGTTGTTTTTTTCGCAAAGCCGATTCTTCCCTTTGCTCTTTCATTTGCGGCAGGCGCCATGATTTTTGTCGTAACCGAAGAATTAATCCCTGAATCACAGCGCGGAGGCAACACCGATTTTGCCACGATTTTTACCATGATCGGTTTTGCTGTTATGATGATGCTTGATGTCGCTTTCGGATAGTTTCCATCCGGAAACAGGCCTTTTTCGTTGACAGAAATGCTTTAAAATTATATAGATAACTTAAATCACCCACCCAATCACCTGATTTGGTAAGTTTATATATAATAGTTCCTATCGCAATTTTTTTGAGGCAGATTATTTGTGAATGATTTTATCCGGAAAATGATCACTTCCAGAAAAGAGCTGTTCTGGGATAAAGGACCGTTGGATCCGGAGAAAGATAAGTTCGTTATCGTCGAAAGGATTCTTGAGTTTGGAACTGAAAAGGAATCTCAGGCGGTTATATCCCGCTATGGTGAAGAATTTGTCAGGGAGGTAGTTCGCAGCAGCCGGAATCTCAGCCCTAAAACTGTTAATTATTTTGCCTGGTTACTAGACATTTCCCGGGAGGCTACACGATGTTTTTCCGATGTATCACCTCGGATATGGCAGCCATTCTAAAAAATCCGTACCTGAAGAAACTCCCCCCGCAAACATATCTGGCGGGCGGCACTGCTGTGGCTCTTCATCTCGGCCATCGACTCTCCATAGACCTTGACTTTTTCACACCTTATGATCTGGACAGTCTGCAATGGTTCAAAGGGTTGCAAACCGCCTTTGCCGGAGATTTTACATTATCTGCCGTAAAAATTGAGAAGAATTCCCTGGTTGTGACCATGAACAGCACGGGATTTGGGCTTTTTGCTTATCCATACGATCTTATTGAAATGGCTGTTCAGGACGACTCTCTTCCTGTTCCGCTTGCTTCACTGCGCGATCTTGCTTTAATGAAGCTTATAGCCATTAATCAACGCGGAGCCTGCAAGGATTTCATCGACTTGAAGTTTATATTGGAACATACCGGCATGACTTTAGGAATTCTCATGCAGGATCTTGGCAGAAAATACGCTATTGGAGAAGAGATTTTATTTCAACTCAAAAAAAGTCTGGTCTTTTTTGAAGACGCCGAGCGGGACTTGAATGTGAATATGTATTCTATTAACAACGGGTGCTTTGAGCGTCTTTCAGAAGAAAAATGGTTGGCAACTAAACGTTTTTTTGTGGAAGAAATCCGAAATCCGAAACAAAGTTGAAAAAGACACAGTATTCGGTACAATATCATTTTGATGTCTATTATGAGTATAGTTTCTTAAAAAAAAATGATAAGAAAGTATTCCTGATATAAATCGTGACGCTTGGGGTTCAAGGATTCGAGGATTCAAGTGGTTCAGGGAGAGGATGAATAAATTTCCTCCTGCTCGTCAAGAATATCCCGGAGGATATCGATATCGGTCAAAGGATTCATTATTACGCAGCGTAAAACAACAATTTTTTCAATTTGTTGGTTATATATATTTAAAGTTGTTCTTGAAACAAAGCTTTTGCCAGACTCTCTCTGAAGCCTTTGGACGGTTATATTGATATCATTTAGTTTTTCATTGAGCAGGCATCTGCGTTCTTCACCGCAGTTTTCAAGCTCTTTTTTTATTGCAGCCGGACATAATCTATACGTGAGGATGTTCAGCTCAGGAGGAGTGACAAGCTCAAAATCGGCTCTTCTGTCTATTTCTTCCGCGAAACTTTTAGCCGTTTCAATGCCGTGTTCGATAAGAAGAGCGTAACCCCCGCTTCCCATTATTTTGAGGGCGCTGTCTAAAATCAGAGAGTTCGCCTCTCTCGATCCTGAAAGAGATTTGATTCCGAGATCAACCGAGCCGGGCCTGTTCACGTAGTTAGCGTGATAGATTATCGAATCCATCTTGCACGGATCTCTGAAATAGACCATTCCTGAACTCATCGGCATGTAAAACTGCTTGTGCCCGTCTATTGTGACTGAATCGGCAAGCTCGATGCCGTCAAGAAGATGCCTGTATTTATCGGACAGGAGAACCGGTCCACCCCATGCGGCATCTATATGATAGTGTATCCCGTTTTCAGCGCAAATTTTCCCGATTTGCCGCAAGGGATCCACCGTTCCGGTTTCTGTTGTGCCGGCAATGCCAACAATTGCGATTATTTTTGTCCGGATGGGGCTTCTTTTAATTTCATTAATTTTTTCCTTTAGGCTTTTAATGTCTACCCTGCAGGTCCTGTCCGTTTCTATTGGTATTATATTCCGGTTGCCTATGCCAAGAACTCCCCCGGCTTTTTTCAGTGAAAAATGTCCGAGCCTGGAGACAAGGATTACACTTCTTTCTATACCGTGTGCCCGGTATGCTGAATATATCCCTTCTTTATCCGCGCCTTCAAAGCCTTCTTTCGGGGCGAACTGCGTGTTTCTTGCGACCCACAGGGCAGTCAGATTTGCAAGTGTTCCGTTTTCCGTGAAGCATCCGAGGGATGTCCGCGTATTCTGCACGTGTTCAATATAAAATTCATCGCTTTGCCTGTAAATAATTCTGTGAATCTTTGCGAGAACCTGCTTTTCGATAACGGACAGGACTTTTGAAGTTTCGAGCTTGACAACATTCTGGTTAAGAGCGGCAGTGATTGTCTTGAGGTGAACCATGAAAAAAGGTATAGCCGAAGTCATGTGGCCTATAAAGTAAGGAGAGGCTACATTGACCGCGTGGGGCGCTATCTCTTCAATCAGATCGGTGATTACATCGGCAAGTTTTTTTTCGGGATTTTCACTGATAAGGGTATCTTTGTATCTTTCCGAAAGCTCCCTTAAACTCACCTCTTCAGTAATGCCAACATGGGTATTCAGAAAATCATGAAGACCGAAAAGAATCTGTTCCATGTATTTTACAAGGGTGTCTCTTGCGGCAGTGTTCTCCGGCCTTATAAATGTTCGCATGAGGGACTGCCGGTCGGCTACCAGTTCTCTGTGCGGTCTGCTTCGCTCTTTCATTTAAATGTCTTTACAGCAAGTTGTCCAAGAAGCTTTCCGTAGTTGATACATTCTTTCTTAACATTTTCATCGGGCGCGCCTACCGATACCGGCCCGTAATGGTTTCCTTTTTGAACGCCCTGAATAATCATCCCGTGGATAAGGAAACCCTGCAGAATGCTTAATATTGTTGTTTCATTTCCGCCCCCTATAGCGCCGGATGAAGTGAATGCTCCGCCGATTTTTCCGTTCAGTTTCCCAAAAAATTTTACACTTCTATCCATCAGTTCTTTTACTTCAGCAGTCATTACACCAAAATAGGTAGGGCTTCCGAATATTATGACATCCGAATTGAGCATATCTTCCAATGCCGTTTCAGATATCTTTTTTACCGTGACTTCCATCTTTTCAACCGAGCTGATTCCCTCCTTAATATATCCGGCCATTTTCTTAGTGTTACCCGATCTTGAATAATATGAGATGAGTGCTTTCGGCATTTTGTCCTCCCTTTATCAGTTATCAGATATTCATCCCGTTGATTCAGTCTGAAAACAAAAAAATCTTTGACAGGATTTACAGGATTGACATGATATAAAATCCGCTTGATCCTGCAGGTCCTGTCTGAAAACTGGACTTCCTTAACATAGCTTGAAATTCTTTCCAAGTTTTATATTTTCTGATGAAATACTGTTTGCAGAATAATATTAATAGATGATATGTGGCAAAATAATGAGAAGACAGGAGTCAGAATTCAGAAGACAGAAGAAGGGCATGTTGATTATTTGCCCTTTTCATATTCATAAAGATAAAAGGAGAACATAAATGCGTTCATTAAATGGAGTATTGTTTAGGTTCTTGGTTTTGGCGTTGATATGTGTATTCTTTTCCTCGCCGGTTTTTGCAGGAGATGAGAACAAAGCGGTAAAAGAGCAGAAAACAGTTAAAGCTGAAAAAGCAGTGAAAGAAACAAAAGTGGCAAAATCCGAACCTGTTGAAATAAAAGAAGCTCCAAAAGGCAATGTTGCCGTAGTCAACGGGGTGGCTATTACGCAGGACGATTTCGACCGGGAGCTTATTGGTGTCGAGGAACAGTCCGCCAATAGGGGAGAAAAGCTTGATGAGGCCAGGCTTTCCGAAATAAAAAAAAGGATTCTTGAAAAGCTTATTGATGGTGAACTTCTTTATCAGGAAAGCCAGAGAATGGGATTTAAAGTCGAAGACTCTGTAGTTGATGAACAATACGCCAAGTTCAAAGAGCAGTTTCCGAATGTTGAAGAGTTTAATAAAGAACTGGTTAAGGTCAAATTGACCGAAGCTTCCCTTAAAAGCCAGATTAAACAGGTTCTGACTATACAGCAGTTAATAGACAAGGAATTCATTCAGAAGATAACTGTTTCAGATGAAGAATTGAAGGCCTTTTTTGACACTCACCTGAAAAGCAGGATTGAACAGAATCTAAAACAGGAAAAAATTCAAGCTGAAGTTGCCTTGTACCTTGATAAGTTGAAAGAAAAAGCCAAAGTGGAAAGGACGTTGCCTTAGCATATTTTCACTTGACCGGGGCTGAAATATAAATTAATAGGGCTTTTTAAGTGATTATTCTTATTCAGTAAATAATAATTAATCATACATGGAGATCTTTGCATAACATCTGATTTAGAAGTCTATCAGGGTAATGGGTTTTGGCTTTCCGCTTATACTATAGATACAACCCGGAGATATTTAAAGCTCTCCGTTATTCAAAGGTTTCATAAACTGACCTTTATCGGAGGAATCTTATGCATCTTAAGTCCAAATTTGACAAAGGGGTGTTTGCTGTTTTAGCAGAAATGGAGCCTCCCAAAGGAGTTGACGTTTCTTTGATGCTGACGAATGCCAATAAAATTAAAGGGAAGGTAGATGCCTTTGTTGTGCCTGAAATGAGCAGCGCTGTAATGCGCATCAGTTCGCTCGGCGGCGCATTGTTATTAAAGGGAAACGGTTTTGATACAATATTCCAGGTAAACTGCAGAGACCGTAACAGACTTGCCTTGCAGGCCGACCTGCTTGCAGCTGGTGCGAACGGAATCGAATATGTTATGACAGTAAACGGTGATGATCCTCGCTTTGGAGATCATCACGAAGCAAAGGCAGTAAATGATCTTGATTTAATTGAACTTATAAAAACAATCAACTGTATGAATAACGGTAAGGATTTGGCCGGGATCGAACTTTCAGGTTCACCTCAATTTTTAATTGGTTCAACAGTTAATGCTGGCGCCAGCGGGCAGGCTCTGGTTCTTGAGCTTGAAGAGATGAAAAAAAAGATCGATGCCGGAACAAGCTTTTTTGTTACACCTCCATTGTTTGATCCAGCCGGCATTCAGCCTTTTCTTGAGCGTGTAAACCTGTCAAAAACAAAAATAATTCCGACAGTGCTTTTGCTTAAATCCGTTGGAATGGCAAGATATATAGATCGTCATATGGATAACATCAAAATTCCTTCTGCCATAATTGATCGAATTCAGGCTGCTCCTGACAGAGTCAGCGAATGTATAAAGATTGCATCTGAAAGTATCGCAATGATTAAAAACGAAGGATTTGGCGGTGTTCTCGTTTCTACTATCGGATGGGAGAACAGGTTGCCTGAGATTCTGGGATGAGGACGGCTTCGTAAAAAGTCAGGATATCACACCAAGCCACAAATATCACAAAGTTAACATATTAATATTAAAATGAATTATTTCTTCGTGTCCTTAGCGCCTTTGTGAGAAAATATAATTTTTACTCATTTACCATTGTTATTGCTGTCTTAAAAATTTAAAAGCCGTACTGTTGTAAACTACAGCAGTATGGCTTTTTTGTGTCGCAAAATCCAGCAGCATTATAACTCCTTTAATTAACAGAGAATAAAACAAAATAATTGAATAATAATTTATACTCCAAATTATTCTGTCGTAAAATCATACAATAAATTATTTCCCGCTATCAGAAACCATCTCTTTGGTCATTATTTTGATAATCGTGTTAAATCAATTAGATAATGATATTAAGTTATTCATATCATTAAATGGCATGCTCCTTGCTCTTACATAATGGACAGAAAACATCAATTATCAAAATTATAAAAAGGAGAGGCAAAATGACAAATCATGATAACAGGGAACGGAGAAGCAAGCTGGGATATGGATCCACCTACAGAAAGGGAGATACTAAAGAACAGGCTCAAAGCGAGATTAAAACTGTTTTAGGCGGGCAGGTATGGATGGTAAAGCCTGATAAAAGCGCCCAAACGTCAAATCCCTGCATATGGATGAAGACAGGGCTTGTGAATTTTAAGGACTGCAATAATTTTTATGACTGCACGACATGCAAGTTTGACCTGGGAATGACGAGAAAAGTTCAAAAGGGAAACCAGATAAGCTGGCAGGATGCAATGAGAAAAAGACCTCATATGAACAGGATCTGCAGACACAGCCTTACAAATCGCATTGAAAAAAGGACATGTGCCTACGATTATGAGTGCTCAAAATGTGATTTTGACCAGTTTTTCGAAGACGTATGGACTACCAAAAGCAAAACAATGCCAGGCGAGATTCAGAATATTAAAGGATTTGATGTTCCTGTCGGTTACTATTTCCATGACGGCCATACATGGGCACGCATAGAAAGCGGAGGATATATACGAATAGGATTTGATGATTTTTCCTTAAAGCTGCTCGGAAATGCCGATGCCCTTGATCTCCCTCTCATGGGTAAGGAGCTTGACCAGGGATTGGCAGGATGGGGTTTGAGGCGAAGGGAAAATACGGCTGATGTACTTTCTCCAGTCAACGGAGTTATAGTTGAAGTTAATTCGAAGGTCAGGGAAAAACCTGAAATTGCAAACAGAGAGCCATACGGGGATGGATGGCTGTTTATGGTGCGTTCTCCTGATATCAAAGGGACAGTTAAGAAACTGATGGATGACTCAACGAGCCCCGTGTGGATAAATGATGAAGTTGCCAAGCTTGAAAGAATGATTGAAGATGTTGCCGGGCCTCTTGCAGCAGACGGCGGTTATTTGAAAGAGGATATCTACGGAAATCTCCCTGGTCTTGACTGGAGAAATCTTGCAAGAACATTTTTGAAAACGTGAAAAGTGAATAGTGGATCGTGAATAGTAGATCGTTAATCGCAGTTGGAAAACGAACAGCTGACGATGAAAAACGAACCACGATCAACAAAGTTCGATATTTATGTATTATGAGGTGAGAAATGAAAACTGCTCTTAATCAAAACAAGATAAAAACAAGTGCGAGTCCCTGCCTCTGGATGCAGGCAGGGATTGTCCGCAATAGATATTGCAAAATTTCCTATGATTGTACAGCGTGCCGTTTCGACAGAGTAATGTCGCGTGCTTCCGATGAAAACAGAACTATGCCAGGAAAAGGTAAATCCTATGAAAAAGGGAGAAAACACATTGTCCACTGGATTGATAAGATGAAGGAAATGCCTTCAACAAAACGCCCGTGCATTCATCATATGAAAGGGCGTATTGATTTCAAAAACTGCAGCCATGACTACAGGTGCGCAAATTGCGAGTTCGATCAGTATTTTTATGACCAGTACACTGTTCACGCACTGGTAAAGCCTGTGGAAGTTTTTAATGTGCAGGGCTTCAGGATTCCTCAGGGATACTACATCCATAGAGGTCATGCCTGGGTTAAGATTGAAGAAGGCTCAACAGTGAGAATCGGGCTTGATGATTTTGCCCTGCGGCTACTCGGAGCTATTGAAAATGTTGAAGCCCCTCTCGTCGGAAAGCAAATTAAACAGAATATCTCCCAGATTGTATTAAAACGGGGTGAAAAGAGCGCCGGAGTCCTTTCACCCGTCAGCGGTGTTGTGACGGATGTCAATACGAAGCTGCGGGAAGAGGGCGGCCTCGCCAATAAAAATCCCTATACCGAAGGCTGGGTTGTGAGACTTCATTCGGAAGGTCTCAGGAATGAACTTAAAGATCTTTATATAGGCTCCGAATCAAAAGAATTTATTGGAAAAGAGATCAGCCGTCTTTATGATGTTATTGAAGAATCAGGGGGACTTTTAAATACTGACGGGGGATATCTCGGCGAAGACATATATGGGAATATGCCCCAGATAGGCTGGGAAAGATTAACAAGGCTTTTTCTCCGCACCTGATTTCTTAAGACTTTTCATTTCATCATCCAGAAGAATTTTGCAGTACCTGCAAAGCTGATCCGACTTCCGGTCAACATCAAATTCGGTTCGGCAATAGTGCATTATGCAAATGTTTTCCTTGCAATGGCGAAGATTGAATGTGTGACCGAGTTCATGGGCCGCTTCCTTTACAATCCTCTGTTTAAAAATGACGTCCGGATGAGCCACAGATATATGATCCTTGAGTCTGTAGGCGGAGACAACGCAGGCCTTTCCCCCAAGCTGTGCCTCCCCGTAAACATGGGTTAAGATCGGAATAAACAGATCAACTTTTGTTACGGCAATTACTTTAATTGCAAAGGGAGGGGCTGATTTTTCAAGATGCTGAAGTATCGATGTCGAGTGGTACTGGTTCCGGCCTGAATCAAATGCAAAGTTAACATCTTCAAGGAGAGGAATAATCAGCGTCGGGAAACCGAATATCCTGTTTATTTCCTTTTTAAGAGGCTCGGTTATTTCGGAACCAAAATTGCCTATGGGAGAGATGACGATGCTATGTTCGGGATATATTTTCAAGATATGATTATCTTTGAGCTATCATATATCGTCTGATTTTGCTGTAAAGAGTGGAACGGTCAATTCCCAGCTCTTTCGCAGTTTTTGATATATTCCAATCGTTTGCGTGAAGAACCTTTGTTATGTGAGCTTTTTCGATTCCGGCAAGGGTATTGTCTGAGAAAACGCAAATATCTTCCGGGCGGAAAATGGGGAGATCTTCAGGAAGAATTTTTCTTTTCCTGCTGACAACGACCGCCCTTTCTATAGCATTTTCAAGCTCTCTTATATTCCCCGGCCATTCATAAAGCATCATTTCATCCATTGCTTCGCGGCTGATATTATCTATCTGCTTATTGGTTTCATTGGAGAAGCGGTGAAGAAAATGCTCAGCCAAAAGCGGTATATCTTCCTTCCGTTCGCTTAAGGAAGGCATTTTAAAGGAGAAGACATTGAGTCGGTAATAAAGGTCTTCTCTGAATATGCCGGTCTTGATTGCTGCCTGGAGATCCCTGTTTGTGGCGGCTATAACCCTGAAATCAGCCTCCATTGGCTGGGTGCCCCCAACCCTATAAAATATGTGATCTTCTAGTACACGTAAAAGGTCAATCTGCATTCTCATGCTGATTTCACCTATTTCGTCCAGAAAAAGGGTTCCCCCGTGCGCCATCTCGAGACGACCTTTTTTGGTCGATTTGGCGTCTGTGAACGCACCTTTTTGATATCCGAACAATTCGCTTTCCATAAGATGTTCGGGTATAGCGCCGCAATTTACAATTACAAACGGCCCGTTGCATCGAGGACTGTTCGAATGAATAGCCTTTGCTGCAAGGCCTTTGCCAGTTCCGGTTTCGCCTGTTATAAGGACAGTGGAATTGGTGGGGGCTACGTTCTGTATGAGGTCAAATATTTTCTGCATAACGGGTGACTGGCCGATCAGGCTTTCAAACCTTGTTCTTTCCTTGTACTGCTCTCTGAGGTAAAGATTTTCTATGGCCTGAGCCTGACTTTCTTGGATTTTTTCGATAAGCACTCCAAGTTCATGAGGGTCAAATGGCTTCAGAAGATAATCAAAAGCTCCGTTCTTTATTGCCTCTATCGCGGTTGATATGGATCCGAAGGCAGTTATCATGACTATTGCCACATCGGGGTCATCATCCTTTACCCGCTTCAAAACATCGAGCCCGCTGATTCCTTCCATCTTTATATCGACGAGAAGAATATCGAATCGAACCTCTTTGATTTTATCGAGAGCCTCTTCACCGCTTGCTGCTATTTCAACCTCATGACCGTCACGCTTAAGCCAGCCGGACAAGGATTCCCGCATTATCAACTCGTCATCAACAACAAGGATCCTTGATCTTTTCATAGTTGAATCTCCGTAAAATTTGGTATGAACCGGATCAATGCCTTATAGGAAGATCTATCTTGAAAACAGTCCCTTTTCCAATAGTAGAACTTACCTTTATGTAGCCTCCATGTTCCTGGATAATTCCGTATGCGAGGGAAAGACCCAAGCCTACGCCTTTTCCCCGTTTTTTTGTTGTAAAAAAAGGCTCGAAAATAGAAGTGAAATTTTCCTTGGGAATTCCTATTCCGGTGTCCTGAAATTTGGCAACAACCCTTCCTGTCCGGGCAAAGTGTTTTGTTGCGATTGTCAGAACACCCTTACCTTTTGATTCGACGGATTCAACCGCATTGGATACCAGGTTCATAATAACCTGCTGAAGTTGATCCTCGGACCCGACAAGGTCCGGGAGATTCTGATCAAGCCGGTATTGTACCTTAACCTTGTTAATTTTAAGAAGGTTTGAATTTAAAAAGAGAGTATGCTCAATAAGCTTGTTCAGGTTTAACGGCTTTGATTCCATCTTGTTCTGTCTTGAAAATGCAAGCAGGTAGGATACAATACGGCTTGTTCTTCTTGTTTCATTTTCCATCAGGGTTAGATAGCGAAGAAATTCATTTACTTCCTTTTTTCCGACGGGATTTTCCTGGATGATGCGCTTGATAAGAAGTATAAGGTTGAGTATTCCTGCAATCGGATTGTTTATTTCATGAACAACCGATGCTGAAAGCTTGCCGAGAGATGCCATCTTGTCTTTGTGGATAAGCTTTTCATGTGTTTCCTTGAGCTGTCTTGTGCGTTCCTCAACCATTTGCTCAAGGCGTCTTGTAATCTCTTCTTCTTCTTCCATTCGCTTTGTTATATCACGGCTGATATGGATGAATTTTGAGATCTTCCCACCCTTTTCCCATACGGGATATATATTGACCTCGATATGATGAATCTTGTTATGACTGCCCTTCTGCGTTCTTACCTGCCGGACCGGCCTTTTGTTGCGTATAACCTCCATAAGAGGACACGTCTGATCCTCCCTGCTGGTGCAGTCAATCTGATCCCTTTGAAGAACTTCGTAGCATTTTCGCCCTATGACCTTATCACGGGAAAGCTTTATATTATTAAGGAAGGCTTCGTTGGCATCCACAATTGTCATATCGGGCGTAATAACGGATATAAAATCCTGGATTCCATTTAAAATTGTCTCCATGGCTTTATTTTGTTCTCTCAGCTTCCGTTCTTCCTGCCCGATTGCCTTCCAAAAAATCTCAAAAACATGATAAGATAAAATGCGGATGCGTGTCGGTCTAGTTGCAAGAATATCCTCCAGAATAAACGGTTCCGGCCTTAAAATTATAATAAGATGAATACTGTATATGGGGTCATAAAGTTCGTGGTAGTCATTGACTGTAATGAGCCCCATTTTTGTCGCAAGCAACATACCTGGTTGGTCAGGGTCTGGATCGGCAACCGCAATAATAGGGGTAAAAACATCATCCTGTTTTAAATCGAAGGTGGTTTTTTCAAGGAGTTCCTTGCATAAATCATCTCCGCCAACAAGAGCTATGTTTATAATTGAAGCGGTCTTATCTGTCATTGCAGTGAGTACTTTTTTTAAGATCTAAGTTGAAATAGTGAATAGTCGATAGTGAAAAGTGAATAGTAAAAAGGATTCAAGGATTCAAGTTTAGATAGGAATCAGGCATTAGGCAATAGTGAGTAAAGCTGAATATCGGGTTTCGTTGATCCACGACCTGCGATCGACTATTCACTGTTTATTATTAACTGCCATATCTCGCCTTACGACTATTCACTATTCACTGTTCACCTTTCCCTTTTCAACTATCATGATTAAATATCTGATTCAAGGCTAAATTATTGACTTTATTTTATCGGTTATTTTTTCTTGACTAGACACCGGGTATCTAATATATGCGTCAAAATGTATAAATACGATTCATAAATTATTATCAATATAAGTTTGCGAATCGTGATGATATAAAGAATATTATATTATTGTAACATTTTAACTAATTGTTATTCTATTATTTATTTTATTGAATGAGGAGTGCCGCATGGCTGGAAAAGTTGTTGGATCTGTTATGGTGGTCGGCGGGGGAATAGCTGGAATGCAGTCCGCTCTTGATCTTGCTAATTCAGGATATTATGTCTATCTGGTAGAAAAATCGGCCGCTATCGGAGGGCTTATGTCACAGCTTGACAAGACCTTTCCGACCAATGACTGCGCCATGTGAGTTATCTCTCCGAAACTGGTCGAGGTCGGCCGGCATCTTAATATAGAACTACTGATGAATTCCGAACTCCTTGAACTTAAAGGAGACCCGGGAAATTTTACTGCCCGTATCAGGCAGAACCCCCGCTTTATAGACTTGTCCAAGTGCACAAGCTGCGGAGAATGTTCCAAGGTCTGTCCTGTGGTACTATCAAATGAATATGACGAGAATCTTTCGGTAAAAAAAGCCGCTTATAAACAATATCCGCAGGCTATTCCCGGCGCCTATGCCATACAGAAAGCCGATAAAGCTCCATGCCGGCTGGCATGCCCTGCCGGGCTCAATGTCCAGGGCTATGTTCAGATGGCAGGCCAGAAAAAATATAAAGAAGCCCTTAAGATAATTATGGAAGATCTTCCGTTGCCGGGTGTACTGGGAAGGATATGTCCTCACGGATGCGAAGATGCATGTCGCAGGTGCGAGGTAGATCAGCCTGTTGCCATACGCAGCTTAAAACGTCTTGCCGCCGACAGGTTCGATCCAAGGCAGGTTGAAATTAAAACTCTTCCGAGGAGACAGGAAAAGGTTGCCATCATCGGATCTGGACCGGCCGGTCTTTCTGCAGCTTACCACCTTGCGCGGAAAGGTGTAATTTCCACGATTTATGAAGCTTTGCCGAAAGCCGGGGGGATGCTCAGGGTCGGCATACCGGAGCACAGACTTCCCAGGGAAGTTCTTGACAGGGAAATAGAAGTAATAACCAATCTTGGAGTGGAAATTAAAACAAGCACTCCTCTTGGAAATGATTTGACGATCGACGGCATTTTGGCTGACGGCTACAAGGCCGTTTATATAGCAATAGGAGCTCACAGGGGGTTTGAGCTTGGAGTTCCTGGGGAAAAAGCAAAAGGAGTCCGTCAGGGAGTCGACTTCCTCAGGGAGGTCAATCTTACCGGAAAAGCGGATGTCGGCAAAAAAATTGCCATAATCGGCGGCGGCAATGTTGCCATAGACGTTGCGCGTTGCGCCGTAAGACTTGGGGCTGAAAAGGTCAACATAATATACCGGAGGACGCGGAGTGAAATGCCGGCATGGGAAGAAGAGATTCATGCCGCGGAGGTTGAAGGGACGGAAATCACATATCTTTCGGCGCCTCAGGAGGTATTGACGTCTGACGGGAAAGTTATCGGTTTGCGATGTATTCGCATGGAGCTGGGAGAGCCAGATTCATCAGGAAGGAGAAGACCTGTTCCCGTTCCGGGAAGCGAGTATGACATTGAAATAGACCAGCTCATTCCGGCCATAGGTCAGAGACCTGATCTGTCTGCTCTGGAGAACATAACAGGAATAAATATTTCGCGCTGGGGAACTGTTGAAACCGATTCTGTTACATATGCAACAGGGCTCGCGGGTGTTTTTGCCGGAGGAGATGTTCAGACGGGTCCCTGGGTTGCCATTGGCGCTATTGCAGCGGGAAAAGACGCGGCCGAATCTATTATCAGGTATCTTGACGGGAAAGACATGGCAGAGGGCAGGGATCCGGTTACGAATGAAAATCCGGTGTACAGACCGGTGCCGGAAAATGAACCTAAAAAGTTTAGAAAAGTCATGCCGGAGCTTCCTGTTGAAAAGCGCGCAGGCAACTTTAAGGAGGTTGAACTGGGATACAGCGAAGAAGACGGAGAGGCCGAAGCATCAAGATGTCTTAATTGCGGTTATTGTTCAGAGTGCCTGCAGTGTGTTGATGCCTGTCTTGCCGGAGCTATTGACCACAGCCAAAAAACATCTGAAAAGGAGATTGAAGTCGGTTCCATAATACTTTGCCCTGGGAGCGATACCTTTGATCCGTCTGTTCTTGATGAATTCTACCATTACAAAACGAATCCGAATGTTTTGACCAGCCTGGAATTTGAGAGAATACTCAGCGCATCCGGGCCGACAATGGGGCATCTTGTGAGGCCTTCGGATAAGAGGGAGCCGAAAAAAATTGCATGGCTCCAGTGTGTCGGATCGAGAGATAACAACAAGTGCGGGAACGGATACTGCTCCTCGGTATGCTGCATGTATGCTGTTAAAGAAGCCATGATTGCAAAGGAGCATGCTCACGGAGGTGTTGACTGCGCGATATTTAACATGGATATGCGTACATTTGGAAAGGATTACGAGAAATATTACAACAGGGCAAAGGATAAGGATGGGGTCCGTTTTGTCAAAGCGCGCGTTCACACCATGAACGAAATTCCTGATACCGGAAATCTTCGTATAAGGTTCGCAGATGAATCGGGGGATATCCGGGAAGAAGAATTTGACATGATTGTTCTTTCGGTCGGCCTGAAGGTTCCGCAGTCAACCGTGGAAATGGCAAAGCGCCTCAATATAGATCTGGACAAGTACAGTTTTGCGTCCAGCAAGCCTTTTACCCCGATTGAAACGTCAAGAGCCGGCGTATATGCATGCGGAATTTTTCAGGGCCCCAAGGATATTCCGAGCTCCGTAATTGAGGCAAGCGCTGCCGCATGTGCCGCAGGCGGGAAGTTGAACGAAGCGAGAGGAACACGAACAAAAACCGTTAAGGTTCCTGACGAAATTGATGTGGCAGGACAGGAGCCGAGAATCGGAGTGTTTGTTTGTGATTGCGGCATTAATATTGCCGGAGTAGTTGATGTTAAAGCCGTATGCGAATATGCTTCCAAACTTCCCCACGTTGTTTTTACCGGAGAGAATCTTTTTACGTGTTCGCAGGATTCTCAGGACAGGATGAAGGAGATTATAAGGGAGAAGAGTCTCAACAGAGTTGTTGTTTCAGCCTGCACCCCCAAAACCCATGAAGCCATTTTTATGGATACCCTGGAAGCCTGTGGTTTGAATAAATACCTTTTTGAAATGGCAAACATCCGGAACCAGGATTCATGGACGCATTCCAATGACCCTGCGAAGGCCACAGAAAAGGCTAAAGAGCTAGTTAAAATGGCTGTAGCGCGGGTTGCAACTCTGAATCCCCTGCATGAAAAGAGAATACCGGTTGTTAAAAGAGCCCTTATTATAGGCGGCGGTGTGTCCGGCATGAACGCAGCCCTTGGTCTTGCTGACCAGGGTTTTGAAACTGTTCTTGTTGAAAAAGAACCGCAGCTTGGCGGCATGGCAAACCGCCTGACTTCAACCATCGAAGGAGAAAAAATCGGTCCTTATGTTTCCGATCTCATCAGGAAAGTAAGTAGCCATTCCAAAATACAGGTTTTAACCCAGTCCCTTATAGTCGGCTTTTCAGGATTCAAGGGAAATTTTACCACAGAGTTGATTGTCGGGCCCGGCATGTATGAGAGGAAAATTGATCACGGTGTTGTAATTCTTGCCACAGGAGCCAACGAGTACATTCCTACCGAGTTCTTATACGGGCAGGATTCAAGGGTTATGACACAGATAGAACTTGCCGGTCGCCTTGAGAAAGATGGATCTGCTGGCCTTGACAGCGTGGTAATGATACAATGCGTCGGATCCAGGAACGAGGAGAATCCCAACTGCTCAAGAATATGCTGCCAGAGCGCTGTAAAGAACGCTCTTCATATCAAGGAACTGAACCCGGATGTCAACATATACATCCTGTACAGGGATATGAGGATGTACGGACTGCTGGAGGATTATTACACGGAAGCAAGGCGCAAGGGTATTTTCTTCTTCAGATATACGTCTGATGATATGCCTGTGGTTGAATCAACCGACGATGGTCTGACAGTTACTTTCAGGGATCATGTTCTGGGCCGCCGTTTAAAAGTCCAGGCTGATATTCTTGGTTTAAGCGCAGGAATGAGGCCCACAGACACCACTGAATTATCTTCGATTATCAAGCTGGCCCTCAACGCGGAGGGCTATTTTATGGAGGCTCATGTAAAGTTAAGGCCTGTTGATATGGCAACTGACGGTATTTTCGTATGCGGAACCGCTCACAGTCCAAAACTTCTTACTGAAGCCATTCCTCAGGCCTTGGCTGCCGCTTCAAGAGCCACAACATTCCTTTCACAGGATTATCTGACTCTATCTGCTGTTACTGCATGTGTTGAGGCGGAAAAGTGTGCGTCCTGCCTGATATGTGTCAGGTCCTGTCCATATGGTGTTCCGAGAATCAATGCTGATGGAGTAAGCGAGATTGATGTTGCGCTTTGTCACGGTTGCGGAGTATGCGCTGCTGAATGTCCGGCAAAGGCTATTGAACTGAACTGGTATGAGGATGATCAGATATTGAGCAAGGTTGAAGCCTTGCTGGAGGGGGTTTTATGAATCAGGAGTTCGAACCTGTAATCATAGCTTTTTGCTGTAATTACTGAGGATACACCGCCGCGGACCTGGCAGGTTCCATGAGATTGAGTTATCCGACTAATATTAAAATCATACGTGTACCATGTACCGGCAAAGTGGATATTCTTCACATCCTGCGCGCTTTTGAAAAAGGCGCTGACGGAGTATATGCCGTAGGTTGTCTGGAAGGGGAATGCCACTTCAACAGTGGTAATCTGAGGGCAAGGAAAAGAATAGAACAGGCCAGAATAATACTCAATTCAATCGGGGTTGGTGGTGAAAGAGTTCAAATGAGGAATCTATCTTCCGCAGAGGGACCGAAATTTGCCCAATATGCAGTGGAAATGGATGAGCTGATAAGAAAACTTGGCCCGAATCCGATAAAAATGGCATCTAAAAAGAAGGCAGCATAAACGGCTTTGTAAAAAGACATATACGAACGGAATCCCCAAAAAGATTATTAAGAGAGCATATTTAGACTTTTTGCGAATCCATCAATAATAATTTAGACTAAATCTTATATTTTAAAACCGGCATAAATTAGATTAAAAAGCATAAATATCTAAAGGGAAAGAGAGGTCGCGATATATGATTGTAGCCGATAAAAAGCCGATAGAAGAGATAATCAAAGAGGTCGAGGATTACAGTAAAATCCTGATACTGGGCTGCAACGAATGTGTTACAGTCTGTGAGGCCGGAGGAAAGAAGGAAGTGGGAATTCTGGCTTCGGCGCTTCGGATGTATTTTCTGAATCAGGGGAAGGATGTAAAAATTGATGAGGTAACACTGGAGCGTCAATGCGACCATGAGTATCTTGAAGAGATACGAGACAGGGTGGATAAGTATGATGCGGTCATCTCACTGGCATGTGGTGTGGGAGTTCAGTTCATGGCTGAAAAATACCAGACCCTGCCGGTATATCCCGGCGTCAACACCTGTTTTTTGGGTGTTACCGAAAAACGTGGATTGTGGACGGAAAGATGCCAGGCATGCGGTAAGTGTATTCTTGCAAAAACAGCCGGCATATGTCCTGTTTCAAGATGCGCAAAGAGACTTTTAAATGGGCCATGCGGCGGCTCCACAAAGGGAAAATGTGAAATAAGCAAAGATGTCGACTGTGCATGGCAGCTTATAGTCGACCGCCTTAAAACTCTTGGCAAAATTGACGATTATGAAAATATTATTCCTTTGAAAGACTGGTCTACCGACAGGGCCGGGGGACCACGAAAAGTTGCGAGGGAGGATGTGCAGTTATGAATTGCAAAACACCGAGTAAATTGGAGAAAATTCTTGCCGCAGGTCACCTTGCCGTTACTTCGGAGTGCGGCCCTCCGCGCGGCAGCAACATAGAACATATTGTGCAGAAAGCAAACCTGATAAAGGATCATGTGGATGCAATAAACATAACGGATAATCAGACTTCCGTTACACGCCTCTGCAGCCTTGCGTCTTGCATACGTCTTAAGTTAATGGGGCTTGAACCTGTTCTTCAGATGGTGACACGTGATAGGAACAGGATAGCCATTCAGAGTGATATACTCGGAGCTGCCGCCTTCGATATTTTCAACATGCTTTGCCTTTCCGGAGACCATCAGAGTTTTGGAGACTGTGCTCAGGGACAGAACGTGCATGATCTGGATTCGATGCAGCTGCTCCAAACGGTAAGACATATGAGGGATAATGGAAAATTTCTTGGCGGCGGCGATATTGATCGTCCACCAAGAATGTTTGTTGGCGCCGCCGCGAATCCTTTTGCGGATCCTTTTGAAATAAGGGTTCCCCGCCTTGCAAAGAAAATTGCCGCCGGCGCTGAATTTATACAGACCCAGTGTATTTATAATCTGGAGAAGTTTGAGCTGTGGATGAAAATGTTGAGAGACAGGGGTTTGCATGAAAAAGTTCATATACTTGCTGGACTTACTCCTTTAAAATCCGCCGGTATGGCAAAATATATGAAAAACCGGGTTCCGGGAATGGATGTTCCTGATGAAGTTGTACAAAGAATGGCCGGCACACCAAAAGAAAAACAGGCCGAAGAAGGTATTAAAATATGCATCGAATCGGTTCAGCGCTTAAAAGAGGTTGAAGGAGTTAAAGGTTTTCACATCATGGCTATAGAATGGGAAGAAAAGGTTCCTGAAATAGTTGAAAATACAGGGCTTTATCCAAGGCCTAAAGTTGATTGATTTTTCTGACCATTATGTGGTATTTATATTTCAGGCAAACTTGAGAAAAATTGAGACTTTAAGACATACAGATATCAATTTCCTGAAAAATTAAAGGAGAGTGCTGATGAGTGGTAAAAAGAGAATTCTTGTAGTGGATGATGAACCTGATTTTTCGATGATTGTAAAAAAGGGTCTGGAGAAGGAAGGTTTCGAAGTTGAACTTGCTTACGATGGGGCAGAAGGTCTTGCCAAGGTCAGGAGCAATCCTCCTGATGCAATTGTTCTTGATGTCATGATGCCTGAGATTGACGGCTACAAGGTATGTTCAACTTTAAAAAGTGATGATAAGTATTCTGGTATTCCCATCGTTCTTCTTACGGCAGTCGCTTCGCTTGTTACCTCCACACGATATTCACATTATGATGGAATGAGCATGGAAGCTGATGATTATCTGCCTAAACCGGCATCGGCCGAACAGATTGCAGAGAGTGTTAAGAGGCTACTGAAGATATAGTTCTCAGTAAAAAATGTATGAATGTTTTGGTTAAGATCAGGGAAAAAGAATCATGTCATCAGAGGTAATCAGTCTAAAACGTGGAAAACAAAGCATATTTATTGATAAGGTTAAAGCACTTCTTCCCGATGAAGGGAACCTGAATCTCTGTCTTACCTGCGGAGCCTGCTCATCAGGATGTCCTGCGACAGGGCTCGAGGGTATGGATCCAAGAAAGTTTCTGCGCATGGCAGCCCTTGGTTTGGATGATGAAATATTAAAGAGCGACTGGCCGTGGATGTGCACCATGTGCCAGCGATGCATATATGTCTGTCCGATGAAGATAGACATACCACAACTTATTTTCAATGTTAGAGGGAGCTGGCCAAGAGAGACAAGGCCTAAAGGAATACTCGGATCATGCGACATGGCGCTTAAACATGACACATGCAGCGCCATGGGGGCATCCGAAGAAGACTGGAGATTTGTTGTTGAGGATGTTGCAGGCGAGGTGAGGGAAAATCAGGAAGGATTTGAAAGTCTTCAGGCTCCGATGGACAAGGTTGGCGCTGAATTATATTTAAACCAGAATTCGAGAGAGCCGGTAACTGAGCCTGATGAAATGATACCATTGTGGAAGATTCTTCATCTGGTCGGCGCTGACTGGACATATGGTTCTAAAGGATGGGCTGCAGAGAATTACTGCATGTTCATTGCGGATAATGAAAGCTGGAAGCATATAGTGCGGGTCAAGGCCAAGGCCGTGGACGATTTGAAATGCAAAGTCTGGCTTAACACTGAGTGAGGGCATGAACTTTTTGCGGTCCGGGCCGGACTGAAAAAATTCAACATACCCTACAACTTTGAAATTAAGAGCATTATTCAGTTTTATGCCCAGTGGATACGCGAAGGAAAACTTAAAGTCAATTCCGACTGGAACAAGGATTTAAAGATAAAGTTTACTGTTCAGGATCCCTGCCAGCTGGTCCGCAAAAGTTTTGGCAATCCTGTTGCCGAAGATTTGAGATTCGTCGTTAAATCCGTTGTTGGTGAAGATAACTTCGTTGATATGACGCCAAACAGGTCAAACAATTACTGCTGCGGAGGCGGAGGAGGCTTTCTCCAGTCGGGTATGCCTGAAGCAAGACGAACCTATGGAAAAATGAAAGATGAGCAGATAAAGAACACTGGCGCTGCTTACTGTATAACACCTTGCCATAACTGCCATGCGCAGATCCATGATTTGTCCGAGCATTACGGCGGGGGATACCATTCGACTCATCTGTGGACGCTGATATGTCTTTCACTGGGTGTACTCGGCGAGAATGAACGAACATATTTAGGACCTGACCTTGCGGAGGTGGGACTGTAAATTAATCTAAAAAATAAAACCTGATAAGGGGGTAGGAATGACTTAATAGTTCCTCCCCCTTTTTTATCTGAAAAAATGGTATAACTTGACAATGTAAAATTGCGGGATTACTTTGACCCGGACATGAAATGGGAGTCGTCATTTTAGAAATTACCGTAAAAAATAACCAAAAAGCTCATTAAGTGAGCATATTAAGACTTACAAAATGCTCGTTGAAAACAGGTCGTATCTAAGCGGCATAAAATAGCTTTTTACGACATAGTATTTTTATAAATTATTCATGGAGGAATTTTTAATGGAAATAATTCATAGCGGTGCAAGTTGTGACGCGGGAAAACAGAAAATAAAAAAAGACGCCCAGGATGCTTCTGTTGAAGGATCTCTTAAAAAAATTAAACACAAGTTTATCATTATGAGCGGTAAAGGCGGAGTCGGCAAAACAAGCACTTCCGTAAATCTTGCCATAGCCCTTTCAAACAAAGGATTCCAAGTTGGATTAATGGATGTCGATCTTCACGGTCCGGATGTTCCGAGAATGCTTGGTTTGAACGGGATGCTCGACTTGAGCAAAAACCATAAACTTTCTCCCATGAAGTATTCCGATCATTTAAGCGCTGTATCCATAGAATCTCTTACCCCAAATAAGGATGATGCTATTATATGGCGCGGTCCGATAAAATATTCCGCTATAAAGCAATTCATAGGAGATGTTGACTGGGGTGAACTTGATTTTCTGTTGATAGACAGCCCTCCCGGCACAGGTGACGAGCCTTTGACTGTTGCACAAACAATAAAGGATGCAAAGGCAATTATTGTCACAACTCCCCAGGAAGTTTCTCTGGCGGATGTCAGAAAGTCGATAAACTTCTGTAAAACCGTCAAAATGGAAATATTCGGACTGATAGAAAACATGAGTGGCTTTATCTGTCCACATTGCAATAAGACTATCGATCTATTCGGTGTCGGAGGCGGAGAAAGAACCGCAAGGGAAACGGGGATAGAGTTTCTCGGTAAAATTCCGTTTGATCAGAAGGTAGTTTCATGCGGTGATGCGGGATTGTCACTGGTCGATAAGCATTCCGATTCTCCGGTTGCAATGGCATTTGATAGTATAGCAGATAAAATGGCGAAGCTTACAGGAATATGAGAGATAGGATTCAAGGGGTCAAGGGTTCGAGGATTCAAATGAAAAGAAAGCCCGTCAGAGCTTTAGAAAAAAACACTCGACTCCTTGAACCGAAACAGCGAGCGCATTCCCCGTCCGCTCTGCGACGGGGAGCTTCAATCCTTCTTATGCTTTATCCTCAGATTTGTTGTTTTTTTCCGAATACCATATCGGGCAGGACTGGCGGAATTTGCAATAAATGGTCGGATCGGTGCAGTGCATGCATTCTTCACACATATAGACACCGTGTTTCATACAGGAATAGCTTGTAAGCCTGTCTTTATGGTTAACACATTTTTCCAACCTTATTCCTTTCCTGTTAATTTCTGATCAATCACATACCAAAACGGAATATATTTATGACATTTACTATAGCTGTTGCAACCAGGTGTTGTTATATTGTAATAATAAACACAGGTAAACATTATTCTCAAACCATTATTATAACCGGCGGAGCTGATTGTGACTTTTCACGGGATTAAAACCAATATTGCCATTAAACTTGTAATCCTTCTGGCCGTTGCTATGCTTCTCGTTGATATAATAATGATTATCACAGCGCAAAGAGATTATGTGCAATCCGCCATTTCAAAAGGAAATCTTCTTGCTGATGACATAAAGAAACATCTGATAAAAAATCCTGACTCCGGTAGTTTGGTTCTGCAACCCGATTACAATGAAAATCTGGGCATAATTCTTAATATGGCCGGCTTTTCCTGCGTCGTAATACAGGATGAAAATTCGAATGTAATATATCCGGATAATCCGGTCTGCCCTTTGTTTAATGAAGTCAGGGTTACTACAAAAGAGTCGATCGAATCTTCAAGAAAAATAATACGACTTACAGGAACTGCATGGGGAGTTTTCTGGATGCAGAATCGTTATCTTGTTGTTTCGGTCCCTCTGCTTATAAACGGTCATACTGAAGCCGGAGTCGGCATTATCATGGAGCTTGAAGGTATATATAGAATCTTAAGACAGACACAAAAGGTTCTATTCGTTTATTCCGTTATCAATCTGTTTGTACTCACATTAATAGGGCTCTTACTTATTTCAAATATTGCAGTTAAACCGATTCAAAAAATTGTCAGGAGGGCTGAAGAGTTTAGGGATGAGGGTGACTTCTTTTTTTTATACGGAAGACAGGACAATGAGTTTGACAGGCTGTCGAAAGCTTTAAACCGGCTGCTGAAAAGAGTTTCTGAAGACAAGGAGAAACTCATGGCAACCATAAGATCTCTTGAGAAGGCGAACATTGACTTAAAGCAGGCGCAAAAAGAAGTTGTCATGGCGGAAAAGCTGGCTTCTGTAGGAAGGCTATCTTCCGGGATTGCACATGAAGTCGGAAACCCCATCGGAATCATTATAGGCTATCTTGAGCTTTTAAAGCAAAAAAATATAACCGATGATGAAAAAAATGAATATATTAAAAGAGCTGAAAACGAGATTAACAGGGTAAACGGCATAATAAGGCAGCTTCTTGATTTCTCAAAACCGTCCGAGGGAAAAATGGAAATTGTAAGTGCACATGAAGTAATTGAAGATGTTGCCGAGATTGTCAGGTTCCAGTCTTTTATGTCCTGTATCGATTTAAAAACAGCTCTTGAAGCGGAAAAAGACAGGGTGCTGTCAGATCCGAATCAATTAAAACAGATATTTTTAAATCTTATTATAAATGCAGCCGATGCGATTTCATCATCTGAAAATAAACTTCAAGGCAAGTTATTGATTAAGAGTGAAGTAGTTCCCGATCCGGATAATGAGTCGATAAATTCCAATAATTTTTTAAAAATGTCATTTATCGATAACGGTTTGGGGATTCCCGAGGAAAGCATAGGCGATATATTTGATCCATTTTATACAACAAAGGAACCCGGAAAAGGAACGGGACTTGGATTATTCGTAAGTTTTGCGCTTCTTGATGGCATGGGGGGGGAAATTAAAGCCCAGAGTGTTGATGGAGAAGGCACTACCATGTCTGTATATCTTCCTCTTAATAATGAGACTGTTGAAGGACAACATCCTAACGAGAATATTTAACAGGATTAACCGGTACATGGAAAATAAAAACTATAAAAAGAAGCTTCTTGTAATTGATGATGAAGAGAATATGCGTCACATGCTGACTGCAATGCTGAAAAAATCCGGTTATGTTGTCGATACTGCTGTGGATGGATTGGAAGGGCTCCGCATGATTGATAAAGAAAGGTATGATTTTATCCTTTGCGATATAAAAATGCCTAATATGAACGGGATCGATTTTCTGAAAGCAGCGAGGAACAAAACAGGTTCGACAACAGTAATAATGATGTCCGCCTACGGCACCATAGATACCGCTATAGAAGCCATGAAGGAGGGGGCATACGATTACATATCAAAGCCGTTCAAGGCTGATGAAGTATTTCTTGCATTAAAGAAAGCCGAGGAGAGAGAAAGTTTAAAAAGAGAGAACCTTTATCTTCAGGAACAGATAAGAAAAATAGAGGAGAAGTATTCTTTCGGCAGGATGGTTGCAAAAAGCAGGAGCATGCTGTCTGTTTTTAATCTTTCTGCTAAAGCCGCCCAGTATGATACTACTGTATTGATATCCGGTGAAAGCGGAACTGGTAAAGAGCTTATTGCTAAAGGGATTCATTTCAGTGGGTTGCGTGCAAAGAAAACTTTTGTTCCGGTAAACTGCGGCGGAATCCCTGAAAATCTGCTTGAGAGCGAGCTTTTTGGATATAAAAAAGGAGCTTTTACAGGAGCCGAAAAAGATAAGAAAGGCCTTTTTGAGGAAGCAGACGGCGGAACCATTTTTCTTGATGAGATAGGAGAACTCCCCCTTTCTTTACAGGTAAAAATCCTGCGTGTTTTACAAGAAAACGAAATAAGGGCGGTTGGGGATTCAAAGACGAAAAAAATTAATGTACGGGTTATAGCCGCCACATCGAAATATCTTGAAGATGAAATCAAAAATTCTGCTTTTCGCCAGGATCTTTATTATAGGCTTAACGTTTTTACAATAAAATTGCCGCCTTTAAGAGAACGAATGGAAGATATTCCTTTATTATGTGAATATTTCATAAACCGGTTCAATACTAAATTTGGGAAAAAAATCAATGAGATATCTTCTGCTGCCATGGCATGCTTGTTGAAGCATGACTGGCCCGGTAATGTCAGGGAGCTTGAAAACATAATTGAAAGGGCAGTCGTGCTGGCAGAAGGGACTGTTCTTTTGCCTGAAAATTTTTTTCCTGAACCGGTGGTGAAATCATGCACAGAAAACGGTGATGTCTACGGAGGATATTCATTAAAAGCGGCGCAGATTGCCATTGAAAAAAAGTTAATCGAAAAAGCTCTCATTGCAACAGGAGGCAACAGAACAAAAGCAGCCCACCTTCTTGAAATAAGCCATCCGTCACTTCTGAGTAAAATAAAGACTTATAATATCAAGCTTTGAATTATGGCGGGCCATCATTACTTAAGGTCATGAGGGCTATGATACCTTTATTTTGCTTGAGGCCTGAGGCGATTACCAGGAGAACCTACCTGATACGCCCCAGGCAAAAAACAATGCAGCTATTTGATATTATATCTTTCAACCCTCGGCGTTTATTTTGTCCCTCAACTTGCCTGAACATTTGAAGGTAACCACTTTTCTTTCCCGGAGAAGAAGATCGGAACCGGTGGCCGGATTTCTGCCTCTTCTTTGATTTTTATTCTTGACACAGAATTTTCCAAAACCGGAGATCAGAACATCGTCACTTTTCTCAAGATTTTTTTTAATAATTTCAAGTAGCGACTCAATGATCTCGACCGATTTCTTCTTCGTAAAGCCAAGTTCATGTACCCGAGCAACAATGTCATTTTTAGTTAACGCCATGGCACCTCCTAATAATCATATTTCCTTGCAGATAGATTTAAATAAATTTTATATTCCCCAGTTATAAATAATAGCCGTAATGCATGCCATTGTTATTCCTGATTTATATCATCCCTTTCAGGAGGCATAGAACTTTCAATTTTTTCAATTATATTATCAATCTTTATTAATATCTCGTCCATTTCGGCTTTCAATTTTGCATCTTCTTCGGAATCATTCATCTTAAAACTACCCTGACTATATGCAAACCGGCAATAAAATCTTTAAAGAGGATATGTACCGTGATTGTAAATATAATCGAAATAATATCCATTATATTCCATGCGTTCGGAAATTTGATCGTTGTTGATATTATTGGTTCCCATTTTATTAAAAAGATTATTCAACCATAAATCCTTTGCATGTTCATAAAGTACTTTCTTGAGGGTACGTGGATTATCGACTATTTCTCTGTTATTTTGTAAAAAAATATCAGTTGAATCCATAAGTGATTTTATGTTCCGAATGTATTCAGTATCGTCAAGATTATATTCAATAAAAAGGTGGAAAAGACCGTCAATTATGGTTTTGGCTGTTCCTTCAACAGCATCTATGCAATTCATTAAATTCCTGTTTTCAAATTCCGAGCCAGCATACGCTTTGTTATATATATCACAGATTACAAAACTATGTAAGTAGTTAAAATATACGGATATTGAGTGTATGTCAAGAAATTAAAGAAAGAAAATTTCAGAAATTGTTCGGACATGATATATAATGAAATTATATTATATCAATATGTTATAGTTAGTTAACATTTCTTGATTCGTAAGCCTCCGGTAAAAATGGTAAAAAAAACATTTTAAGGCAATTGGTTGATACCGGACAAACAAGGTTGCACAATGGCATAATATGGAATAAAAATATGTCATATTAAGGATCTCATTTAGAGATCTCTAAACCAAAGCAGCGAGAGATTCTCACTGCTTGTGGCGAAGAGCTTCAATAACTCACTTTCGCCACAATCTAAAATGGAATTTAGTCAGATGTTATGCAAAGGGTTCATTCGGCATAACATTTTTTGCTATAGACTTATATAATATAGAAGGATTTCCAAAAAGATGGGGAGCCCTTGAAAATTAATGGAGCCGACGGGCGGAGTTGAACCGCCTACCAGCTGATTACGAATCAGCTGCTCTACCAAGTGAGCTACGCCGGCATATCACAGGTCAAAATAGGTACTTTGTTTATGTATCAAAATCAAGAGAAAAATTATTCTTTCGATTCTCTTTATGAGTATATTAGCACGAGAGAAAAAACTGCAAACCTTACAGGATTGTCCGACTCAGAAAAAGCATTCATTATATCGAAATACTATCTTAAATGCAGGTTGCCTGTTGTAGTTGTTTTGCCTTCAGTAAAGGAGGGAGAGCGTTTTATACAGGATCTGATTTTCTTTTCGACCGGGCATATGATTCCTGTGCTGCTTTTCCCGCCGTATAATGACTATCCGTTTAAATTTTTCTCTTATCAAAATGAAACTGCTGCGACTCGAATAAACACGCTGTACAAGATTGCGGTAAATGATATTCCGCCAGTAATCGTTACAACTCCGGAAGCTCTTTTTCAGAAGCTGATTCCAAAACAGAAATTGTTGGATTTTGCCGAACTGGTGATGGAGGGGGAAGAAACGGACAGGGAACGATTCCTTCAGAAGCTGGTTTCGGGTGGATATTCCAGATCAATGATAGTTGAAGAGTCAGGAGATTACTGTGTAAGGGGTGGAATTATAGATATCTTTGCACCTTCTTATCCTGATCCGCTGAGAATTGAGTTTTTGGGCGATTTGGTGGAGTCGATAAGATTTTTTTCCGCATCAAGCCAGAGAACCTTAACAAATATAGCCGAGGCAGTTATACTCCCTGCAAGGGAGGCTATTTATAAAAACGAGGATCTTGATTTTATAATAAGCAGGATAAGAGAGCAGGCTTCGAGGATTGATATTCCTGTTACAACAGTCAGAGATTTAATTGACAGAATAAAAAGAGAAGGTGTGCTCCCTGGTATTGAAAATCTTATTCCGCTTGTTTATTCAAAACCCGATTCTTTCTTCGATTATCTCGCTGAAAACACTCTTTTTGTACAGGATGAACCCGAACAGCTTCAAAAGGAGGCGGAAGAAATTGAGAGGCGGGAATTAAAAAATTACATTTCTGCCTGTGCGGATCGCAGGCTGTGTGTTGAACCCGGAATCCTGTATCTTGCCTGGGCGAATATACGTGAATTAATAAACTCAAAGAAAGCTATAAATTTCCGGGCTCTCAAAATTGTCTGCGAAGATGAAGAGAAAAACGGGCACTGTTTACAATGCGATTATTTTATAAAAAATAATAATTTGCTGATTCAGGAAATTAAGCATCGCATAGAAAAAGATAATCACCTTCTGCCACTTGCCGACTGGATAAATGAAAATAAAAATTCCAATTACATTACTCTTGTTGTTTGCAGCACAAAATCTCAATCCGAAAGGATAAGGTCTCTTTTAACGCCTTACGGGATTCAAATGGAAACAAAAAAGGGATTTACCGATGCTTCCCGTGGGAAGGGGAGTGTTTTTATCTGTCTCGGCCGTATTTCTTCAGGATTTGTCTGGCCTGAAGAATCATTAGCCATAATAACCGAAGATGAAATATTTGGAACAAAACGCAGCAGAAGAAGGGATTCGGCAAGGAAAACGGTTTCCCAGATTCTCTCCTTTGAAGACTTGAAAAAAATGGATCTTGTTGTGCATGATGATCATGGAATAGGTCAGTATGAAGGGCTTGTAAAGCTGAAACTGAACGGTTCGACAAATGATTTTCTGCTGATAGTATATAAGGATGGTGATAAACTCTACCTTCCTGTTGAAAGAATGAACGTAGTTCATAAGTATATGGGTATTGATGGTTTGGAGCCTGCTCTTGACAGGATGGGTGGAAAGTCCTGGGATAAAATAAAAGAAAGAGTAAAAAAATCTGCTGAAAAAATTGCCGCGGAACTCCTTGAACTATACGCACTTAGAAAAGTCAGTGATGGATATGGATATGGAATGCCGGACAGCCATTTTAAAGATTTTGAGGCTGGTTTCACATACGAAGAAACGCCGGACCAGCTTAATGCAATAGATGATGTCTTGAGTGACATGGAACGGCCGGTGCCTATGGACAGGCTTGTTTGCGGAGATGTAGGCTACGGCAAAACAGAGGTGGCTTTAAGAGCATCCTTTCTTGCGGTCAATTCAGGCAAGCAGGTTGCAGTGCTGGTTCCGACAACAGTTCTTGCAGAACAGCATTTTGCGACTTTTAACTTACGGTTTGAGCGGTATCCGGTAAATATCGCATGCCTTAGCAGGTTCAGGTCGGTCCGGGATCAAAAAAAAATAATTTCCGATCTTGAATCCGGTAAGATTGATATTGTTATAGGAACCCACAGGCTTCTCCAGAAGGATATTGTTTTTAAAGATCTAGGACTTGTTGTGCTTGATGAGGAACAGCGTTTTGGAGTCAAGCACAAGGAGAAGCTTAAAAAAATTAGAAATACCATAGATGTTCTTGCTCTTACCGCAACACCGATTCCACGAACATTGCACATGTCTTTAATGGGTGTGCGTGATATCAGTATAATTTCAACTCCTCCGGAACACCGGCAGTCTATAATTACATATGTTTCAGAATTAGATGATGCTATTGTTGCCGGAGCGATAAGAAAAGAGTTGAGCAGAAACGGCCAGATCTTTTTTGTTCACAACAATATTTATACGATTGAGAAGATTTCCCGTAAGTTGAAAGAGCTTGTACCTGAGGCAAGGATAGATACTGCTCACGGACGTCTGGATGATGAGGAGCTCGAAAATGTTATGTACAAGTTCATGAAAAAAGAAATTGATATGCTTGTCTGCACAACAATTATCGAATCCGGACTTGATATCCCTTCGGCAAACACCATACTGGTAAATAGAGCCGATAAACTGGGACTGGCCCAGATCTATCAGTTGCGAGGAAGAGTCGGGAGGGCAGATGAGCAGGCTTACGCTTATCTCTTTATTCCGAAAGAAAGTACCATCACAAAGGATGCTCAAAAAAGATTAAAAGTGTTGATGGAACACAGCGATCTTGGTTCAGGATTTCAGATTGCGATGAGCGACTTGAGAATCCGAGGCGGTGGAACGATACTGGGAGCTTCCCAGTCCGGACATATAGCTGCCGTTGGGTACGAAATGTTTCTCAAGTTAATGGAAAATGCCATATCCGAGCTAAAAGGAGAACCTGTTCAAAAAACTCTGGATCCGGAGATAAATGTTTCAATATCAGCTTATCTTCCCGAATCATATATGCCTGATATCGATCAGCGCCTGACATCTTACCGGCGTCTGGCAAAGATGACGGAAATTAAGGAGGTAGCCGACTTTAAATCGGAACTTACAGATCGTTTCGGAGCCCTGCCGGAAGAAGCATCCAATCTTCTTGTAAAAATTATGCTGAAGATATTGTCTCAAAAAGCTGGTGTTAAACGCCTCGATATAAGGGATCAGCAACTTTTACTTCATTTTGCCGAACCGTCTTATATTAATAACCCTTCAGGTATAATAGATATGATTGTCTCAGATACAAACAGGTTTGAATTTACTACGGAACATGTCTTGAAAGTAAAACTCCCGAAACAAAGCATTGCAGGACATATTATGAAAGCCAAAAATATCTTGAAAGAAATTATCCAACGTGTTAACTGTTGAATACTTATCTATAAAATATTGCAGGAAATTCCGGCTATTAAGAGCTTTAAAAAGAAGCGTGCTTTTGAAACTTTATGATGGATTCATCTTCAATCTGCAATCCTGTTTCACGAATTGGGAATTTAACAAGAAGAGGATGAAATACGGCACGGTATAATGACCTTTTACGATACCATCAATATTTGATAATCATGATATATTTTAAAGCATATAAGCGTTTTACTACCGGAGAAACTTGCTGCACGGTGATATTTGCAGGTTGCGCTTTATTGACAGTGTTGATACTTTCAGGCTGTTCCAGGACAGAATCCTTTCGGGGCGATGAATATCTCGTAAAAGTTCAAGGAAGTGTTTTAATGGCGCTCGACTTTCAAAGAGAATTTGAAATAACCAAGTCCGCTTATTCATATCATGGTATTGAACAGGATGATACCCTTAAAAGTGATGCAAAAAAACAATTATTAAATCAAATGATTGAGGAATTAGTTATAATTGAAAGGTCTAAAGAGCTGAATATTGCAGTTACTGATTCAGAGCTTGAAGAGAATGTTAGGAGAATTAAAGAGGATTACCCTGAAAATGAGTTTGAAAACATGCTTCTAGAGTATGCAATTTCTTACGACATGTGGGAGAAAAGATTAAGAAAGCGCCTTCTTATTGAGAAAGTTATTGTTGAAGATCTCAAAAATAATATCCAGATAACACCCGGTGATTTATCAAAGTATTATAGTGAATACGTTAAAAACGATTCCTATGGCAAATTGGCTAATGAGCCGACAACTGAAACAATTGTGAAAAATCTGCGCAATTTAAAAGCTGAAGCGGCTTACAAAGCATGGTTTGAAGGATTGCAGAAAAAATATAAGATAGAAATAAATCATAAACAATGGGAAAAAATACTGTCTTCGTAAAGTGATAGCATATTATTCCTTTAAAGTATAGTTGCCGTAACAGCAAAGAACAAAACTATTGGTGAAGATATTAACCTGATCATTATGGAGAAAAAAATATAAAATGCACAAAAATAATAAAATAACAACGCTCATCTTTTTCTTAATTATGTTAAGCACCTTTACATATGCCGGAACAAACAGTGGTGAAGTTGTAGACAGAGTTGTAGCAGTGGTGAACGAAGAAATAATTTCCCTTTCGGAACTTTCCAATGCTATTAATCCCTATGCTGAAAGAATAAAGTCACTTGGGTATCCGCCGGAAAAAGAACGCGAGATGCTATTTAAAGTTAGGGAAGATATGCTTGACCAGCTTATTAACCAGAAGCTTACTGATCAGGAGAGTAAAAAGTACGGTATTTCCGTAAGTGAGAAGGAGCTTGATAACGCTATCGAGCGAGTTAAAGAGGTTAATCATTATACTGATGAAGACTTAAGAAGCATGCTGGCCAAAGAAGATATGACTATAGAAGGCTATCGCAGTAAGGTTAAAGAACATCTTATTAGGTCAAAGCTCCTTAATATTGCAATTAAATCCAAAATAATAATAACGAAAGATGAAATATTATCTTATTACAACAGCAATATTGAGAAATATCGGGGAGAAAAAATATACTATCTTAAAAACATGATCAAGATTATCGGGATAGGTGTCATCGATGATGAAAAACAAAATATCAAATCAAAGATGGAAGAAATTTATGGCAAATTAAAAGGCGGGAAAAAATTTGAGGATGTCAGCAAGGATTATTCCGGCTCTGATTTTGATATAAAGAACCTGGATTTGGGAATGTTTAAATATAATCAATTATCTCCAGAGATACAGGAGGCAATAAAAGAACTAAAAGCGGGTGATTTTACGAAAGTTGTTGAAACCGAAGTTGGTTATCAGATCATTTACATAGAAAATATCGAAGAAAAACCGGGCAAATCTCTTGAAGAAGTTAGTCCTGAAATACAGGACATCCTGTTTGGCAAAGTAGTTGAAAGAAAATTTGAATCTTGGATAGAGGAGTTAAGGGCAAAATCCCATATTAAAGTGATTAAATAGTGTCCGGCCAGAAGCAAAGTCGGGACACAGTTTGAGGTTTAAATTTTTTCGACAACACCAGATAAAACTTATTAATGTTGATTTTAGAATATGATTCCTGAAAATAAATCATTTTCATTTGGGCATTATCTTCAGACTTTCAGAATTGAGAAAAGGATTGGACTTGAGGAGTTATCAAGGGAAACAAAAATAGGTATTGACTGTCTTTCATTAATAGAGAATGAACAGCTGGATAAGCTTCCTCCAGAGGTTTTCGTAAAGGGTTTTTTGCGTTCTTATGCGAAGGCTGTCGATGCAGATGCAGATGAAGCTGTTCGGCGGTATCTCGCATCTATAGGTGTCGTTAATAAAATGATTAAACCGGAGAAAGAATTAAATAAAACCGGTTTGAGGTACTGGCATAAAATATTTTTGCTTTTTGGGATTTTTTTATGCGTCGTTATAATTTCAATTTTTTCGGTCTATGAATTATCTGAAAAGACCGGATCAGCAGAAAGTGGTAAACTGAAAAAGCCATCAGAAGATATTAAACAAAAAATGAATGAAGAGAAAGGTTCAGAAGAAATCGGCGACAAGCTTTCTTTAAAAATATTTGCCGTAAAAGATACATGGCTGAAGGTGATAATTGATGGGCAGAACCCCAAAGAATATATTTTGAATAGCGGGGATTTTCTCGAACTTAATGCATCAAAAAGTTATAATTTGCTTGTAGGAGATGCAGGCGCAATCAAATTACGCTTTAATGAAAAGGCGTACGATATCGCGAGGGAAAGCGGCCGTGCCGCAAACATTCAGATTCCGTGATATGACAGTACAGAAATATTTATGCTTTGCAACTTAAACAAGTGAATACTGGCAGGTTTGATATGGAAGGTGATCGGATAAAAATACTTATTGAAAGCGTAAAAAGATTGCTACGTCGTGAAGCAACTTCTCATCTTCGCAAGATAATGAACAAGACACATGCGGCTGATCTGTCTCAGGTATTCAGAGCGCTCTCTATTCCAAATCAGCGCAGGCTCTTTGACATGATAAAAGACGTTGAAAAAAAAGGCGCTCTTCTCAGCGAGCTCGATGAGGATGCCTCAGTAGAACTCATTTCAGAGCTTAAGATAGACGATATAGCAGTTATTCTCGAGAATATGCCCACAGATGATGTGGCGGATCTTATAGGACGGCTTCCAAAGGAATTGTCTGATTCAATATTAAACAAGATGAAAAAGGAGGGTTCTGAAGAAGTCGAAGGCCTGCTACGATATGAAGATGACACAGCCGGCGGAATCATGGTGCCTGATTTTATAGCCCTGAAAGAAGATATTACCGCTAAAGAGGCTATCGAATCTTTGCAGAAGGAGCATCTTGATGTTGAAATGCCTTTTTATCTTTATGTTGTTGATGAATACGGCAAGCTTGTTGGTGTCAGCTCTTTAAGACAGCTTGTCGTCGTTCCTCCTGATAAACCGTTAAAAGAATTTATGACAAGGGACGTTTTTTCTGTCCACACCGACATGGATCAGGAAGAAGTAGCAAAAATTGTGGCGAAATATGATATTCTTGCTGTGCCTGTTGTTGATGATTTAAATAAACTTGTGGGCATTGTAACTGTTGATGATGTCATTGATATATTCAGGCGTGAAGCCACAGAAGATATGCTGAAAATGGCCGGAGTAGGCGAAGAATTTATTGAAACCAAGTCTGTTATGAAAAGTTCCAGATTACGGTTGCCATGGCTTTTTGCCAGTTGTATCGGCGGGATCATAGCATCTGTCATTATCGGGCAATTTATGGGATCTATAAACAAAATTGCCTATCTTGCAGCTTTTATTCCTGTTATTATGGGTATGGGGGGTAACATTGGAATTCAATCTTCCACAATTGTTGTAAGAGGCCTTGCAACCGGACGCCTCAATGTCAGAGATATGTGGTCGGTCATTCTGAAAGAAATTTTTATAGGTCTGTTTCTGGGTATTATCTATGGAGGGCTTATAGCAACTTTTGCACAGATTAGTTACAGCACTTTCGATCTTGCCTTATCTGTGGGTATCGCAGTTGTTTGTTCAATGACTCTTGCTGCCTTGTCCGGATCAATGGTTCCCATGATATTTGCAAGGATAAATATTGATCCTGCTGTTGCCACGGGCCCCTTTGTCACTACCGCAATCGACATCATAAGCGTATCCATCTATTTTATTATTGCAACAAAACTGCTCGGAATATAAGGAGATGAAAACCTTTTCATCTCCTGCAATAATTCTCAGGCGCGTCGATTTTGGAGATTACGATTTAATTTTAACTTTATTTACACTTGAAAAGGGCAAGATATCGACGATAGCAAAGTCGGCTAAAAAGAGCATAAGAAGGTTTGGGGGAATTCTTGAAATATTTTCTGTTTTGAATGTGGTTTGCAGTTCCGGGAAAGGGGGGAATCTTTTTGTTCTTCTGGAAGCTGATCTGATAAGTTCTTTTTCAAATATCAGGACAGATTTCAATAAAACGACATATGCCAGTTACTGGTCAGAAATAGTTAATGCGTGGGCTGAAAATGATGCAAAACAGGAACAGCTTTACCGGTTGCTTTATTATGTTCTTGAACAGATTAATTCCGGCCGTATTTCTGCTGAAATATTGAGTATACTTTTCCAGATGAGGTTTACGTCGATAGCCGGTATTTGTCCGAATTTAGTTCGTTGCAGCATGTGCCAGCTTGCAGTTGACTGTATAAAGGAAGAACGTATATCCTTCAATTTTCAAAAAGGCGGGGTTGTTTGCAGAAAATGCACCGGAAACTTCGGAAACCGGATTTCTCTTTCAAAAAGAACGATTAAGCAGCTTCTTTGGGTTAACAGAGGCGATTTGAAAAAGATCGGGAAAATAAGATTCACCTTTGTAGACTTAAATGAAGGATTGAATTTTTTAGAGGATTTTGTGACTTATAACCTTGGTAAAGAAATGCAAAGTCTTAAAGTCTTAAGACAGATTAGAAATAAAATTAAGGAGTAGAAATTTCTCTGGATATGACAATCGACTTGAATGTATATGATGCCGGATAATTTTAGAGATTTGATAAATGCAGAACTAATTACAGTTTCTGCTCCATGCCGGATAGATATGGGTGGAACGCTGGATATAAGCACATTCTATTATCCCCTAATGCACCTTAATCCATGCACTTTTAATATCTCGATAGATTTGAGAACAAAGGTTTATCTTCTCCCATTTGAGGTGGGTAAGATCAAAGTCTCTTCGAGGGGTTTCAGGAGCGCGGTGTTTGCTTCGCACAAGGCTCCATTCAATCACCCTCTCGGACTTGTATTTGCTATTTCGTCGTTTTTCAACGCAGATGGAATCCATATAGTAATTGAGTCATCATCTCCACCTAGGAGCGCTCTGGGAGGATCTTCTGCGGCGGCTGTAGCGCTCGTTGCGGGTTTATTAAAATTGTTTGAAAAATCAGGGCGGAAATTCTTCTCAAGGCATAAAGCCGTATTTCTTGCCCATGCAATTGAACAGAGCGTCGCTGGTGTGCCTTGCGGAATGCAGGACCAGCTGGCCGCAGCTTTTGGCGGGGTGAACGCATGGTTTTGGAAAGATGGAATTAAAAACCCCGGTTTTGTGAAAAAGAGCATATTTAAGAAGGAATTATTATACGATTTCAGAAAAAATATTATTCTTGCATATTGTGGCGTTCCTCATGAATCTAAAAATATCAACGGAAGATGGATTAATCAGTTTGTTTCTGGAAAATACAGACAGTTCTGGGACGAAATAGTTGTGTGCACAGGCAGGTTTGTTGAGGCGGTATCAAACCGTAAATTCAATGTCGCTGCGTCGTTTATGAATCGGGAGACAACGATACGAAGAAGAATGACTCCGGATGTTGTTGACGAGATTGGGCGGAAACTTATAATGTCGGCCCGGAAAAACGGATGTGGGGCAAGATTTACCGGGGCAGGAGGCGGAGGCTGCATATGGGCTATAGGCGAAGCCGGTGATATTGCGAGATTGAAAAACAAGTGGGAATCGATATTATCGCGAAGGAAAGGGGCCGCTTTGCTTGAATTCGGCATAGATTATAACGGTGTTTCTGTAAAGCAATAACTGTATATATAATTTTTACATATGAGGTATGAAGAATGAATTTCCAGGAAGTTATTTTGTCGTTGCAAAAATTCTGGGCCCGCAGAGGATGCGTTCTGGTCCAGCCATATGACATGGAAGTTGGCGCCGGAACTTTTCATCCTGCAACCCTGCTTAAGGCATTAGGACCAGAACCGTGGAATGTCGCTTATGTCCAGCCCTCCAGAAGACCCACGGATGGCCGGTATGGAGAAAATCCAAACAGGCTTCAACATTACTACCAGTTTCAGGTAATACTCAAACCTTCACCGCTAGACGTTCAGAAGCAGTATCTTATGAGCCTGAAGGCTCTTGGAATCAAAACCCTTGATCATGATATAAGGTTTGTTGAAGATGACTGGGAATCTCCAACCCTTGGGGCATCAGGACTTGGATGGGAAGTATGGCTTGACGGAATGGAAATAACCCAGTTTACATACTTTCAGCTTGCCGGAAGCATAGACCTTCATCCCATTTCTGTTGAAATAACGTACGGTCTTGAACGGATTGCGATGTATCTCCAGGGTGTCGACAATGTTTATGACCTGAAATGGAATGATGTAATTAAATATGGCGATGTGCATCACCAGCAGGAGGTTGAACAATCGACTTATAATTTTGAAAAGTCCGATATTAATTTCCTGTTGGAACTTTTTACCAGATATGAGGCCGAATCAAAACGTATAATCGGAGAATCGCTTGTGCTCCCGGCTTATGAATACTGCTTAAAGTGTTCCCATACATTTAATCTGCTTGATGCACGAGGAGCTATCAGTGTAACTGAAAGAACCGGTTACATTGCGCGAATCAGGAACCTTGCGAGGGCATGTGCCGAAGGTTATCTAAAGCAGAGGGAAGTCATGGGTTTTCCGCTTTTACAAACAGCACAAGCAAAATGATATTCGACGGACCGTAAAAAGTAGTTTTTGACTTTTCACGAAAGCATCATATTTGATTGATTAACGAATTCTGTGTTTTTTAGAATTGAGGTGAAAATGGAGACTCTATTGCTTGAAATAGGCACGGAAGAAATTCCTGCCGGTTATATAAAACCAGCTTTAAATGCGATGTCGGAAGTTCTTTTGCGGAAGTTGACTGAGGAGAGGATTGAACACGGATCAGTGGAGATATTTGGAACTCCAAGAAGGCTTTCCCTGAAGGTTGAAAATATTTCGACGAAACAAAAACCCCTTACCAATGAGATTATCGGCCCCCCTGAAAAAGTGGGATTTGACAGCAACGGTCAGCCGACTAAGGCCGGGAGAAAATTTGCAGAAAAAACGGGTGTTCCTTTAAAATCAATATTCATAAGGCAAACTGAAAAAGGGTCGTATCTTTGCGCCGTTAAAACAGGGCCTGGTCTGAAAAGCAGAAACGTCTTAATCAAATTGCTTCCACAGATAATTGCAGCCATTCCTTTTCCCAAAGTCATGAAGTGGGGAGACCTCGATATCAGATTTGCCAGACCTATCCAATCGGTTTTAGCTCTTCTCGGCAAGCAGGTTATACCTTTTCAAGCAGGGAATATTAAAAGTGGAAGATATACTTTCGGTCACAGGTTTTTATCTCCGGGAAAGATAAAAATTTCCCACCCTGATGAATATCTTGATAAATTAAGAGCAGCCAGTGTAATCGCGGATATAGATGAAAGGAAAGCAAGTATAGAAAAACTTATCGGGGAAGTTGCTTTAAAACAGGGCGGGAGCGTTTTGCAAGACGGCGAACTTGTAGATATTGTAACAAATCTTGTTGAATATCCCGTGCCTGTTGCAGGTAGATTTGACAAGTCTTATCTTGAAATTCCGGATGAAATATTGATTAATTCAATGCGGGAGCATCAGAAATATTTTGCGATGATTGACGGCAACAAGCGTTTAATGCCTTATTTTATAGCCGTAAATAATACTAAAGCAAATAACATGTCGCTTGTTGCAAAAGGGCATGAGCGTGTTTTGAGAGCGCGGCTTGAAGACGCCAGTTTTTTTTACAAAAGCGATGCAAAAGTGCCGATTGATGAATGGGTTGAAAAACTTAAAGGAGTTTTATTCCAGGCTAAGCTCGGTTCAATGTTTGAAAAGATTGAAAGAGTGGAAAAAATCGCGGGATTTCTGGCGGATGAACTATCTGATGACCCTGAAATCAAAAGACAGGCTTTAAGAGCCGCCCGCTTGTGCAAAGCAGACCTCGTAAGTCAGGTTGTCGGGGAATTTCCCAAACTGCAGGGCATCATGGGTAAAATCTATGCAATAAACGGCGGTGAGCCGGAAAATCTTGCTCTTGCTATCGAAGAGCATTATAGGCCAACCTATTCAGGCGGATCTCTTCCTGAAACTTTGGTTGGAGCAATAGTTGGCATTGCTGATAAGATTGATTCAATATGCGGCTGTTTTTCAGCAGGACTCATTCCTACCGGAGCTTCAGATCCCTATGCACTGAGACGGCAGGGAATTGGTATAATTCAAATAGTAATAGACAAAGGTTTTTCTTTTTCATTAAGAGCTCTTGTTGAAAAAAGTATGACACTTTTTGATTCCAAAATGGCAGGCGAGGCAAATGAAAGCGTTGAGAAGGTGTGCGATTTTCTTCAAAGCCGGATGTCGCATCTTCTGGCAGAGCAGGGCTATTCCAGGGATGTGATTTCGGCTGTAATGGGTTCTTCGGTGAATATTGTGCCTGATGTCTGGAGCAGGACAAAGGCGCTGGAAAGACTGAAGACAGCTCCTGATTTTGATCCTCTTGCAATCGCCTTTAAAAGGGTTGTGAACATAATCAAGAAATCCGGGCATGAAATAAGTGTCAAGGGGATAGACGGTGTAAACGAGAAGTTATTCGAACATGAATGTGAGTCAGCTCTGTTTTCTTCTTACAGAAATGTCAGGGGAATGGTCCTGAAGAATCTGGAAATCGGGAATTTTGATCAGGCACTTCTCGATATTGCATCACTGAAAAAACCTGTTGACGAATTTTTTGACGGAGTACTTGTAATGGCTGAAGATATAAATATCAGGAACAACCGGCTTGCCCTTCTCGGTTGTATATCCGATCTTTTCGATTTGTTTGCGGATTTTTCAAAAATTTAAAGGACAGCGTCGTAAAATAAAATAGGAGGATAAAATGCCTTTTGATCCCGATATGGATAAAATATTAAAGCAGTGGAAAAATGAAGAGACAGGTCTTGTAATTTCTATAAATCGATATGGTAATGGTGAACCTAAACTGCAGATAGGTCCTAGAATATTCCTTAGAAAAGACGGAAATGAGAGCCAGCGTAAGGCCGGTCGTCTTTCAATTGAGGATCTGCTTTGGTTTTATGAAATCATTGATGAAATAAAAGAAGAACTTTCAAAACTGGCTGGTCCCAGATAATTATTATTATCTGTGCCGGCAAAATTTTCTCGTTCTTTCCGCAGTCGACGGGAACCCCGCACCTTTTATTATTGACGGCAGGATTCATGAATAGAGATGATGCGATTGTAAATCCTGTTAAGGGAAAAAATCCCCCCGAGCCAAAACCGGTTGCGCTTATGGTCAGCAATAATAAGGATCTCGATTCCATATGCAATCTTATAAACATCAGGAATGTTCAGTCCAGATTGTTGCATAACAGCAAATTCTTTTCTCCGCAGAATTCCGGGTATAATTTTTTCATAACAGGTCCTTTTGCAGGAGCTCCTTATGCAGTGATGCTTCTGGAGACTCTAACTGCCTGGGGTTCAAGCAGGATAATATTTTACGGCTGGTGCGGTGCGGTTTCTGACTCGGTTAAGATCGGCGATATAATTGTCGCCACATCCGCTTTTGTTGACGAGGGCACTTCTAAACACTACGGATATGATGAGATTTCAGATAATAGTGTGACACTTCCATCATTGAATCTGGCTGAAAGAATAAAAGATCTTTTAAGGCAAAGGGGCATTTGTTTCCATGAAGGTCCCGTCTGGTCAACAGACGCCATTTACAGAGAAACACTAGGGAAAGTCGCATATTACAAAGAGAAAAATGTGCTGGGAGTTGAAATGGAGCTTTCCGCGGTTTATTCCGCGGCAAGATTCAGAAATATTGAAGCTGCCGGTATTCTTGTTGTTTCCGATGAAATATCAAAATTGACGTGGAAACCCGGATTCAGGAATGAACGTTTCCTGACAAGAAGGGCCGTAATGTGTGAGGCTTTGATAAAAATATGCCAGATTTTATAGATCAGGATATTGTTAAAAAAATTGAAAATCTGAGGAAGGAACTCCACAGACATAACTATCTCTATTATGCCATGGATAATCCTGAAATATCGGATTCCGAGTACGACAGAATGATGCGGGAGCTGATTAAGTTTGAAGCGGTATATCCCGATCTTTCAAGCCCGGATTCGCCGTCCCAGAGGGTAGGCGCTTTACCTCTTAAAAAGTTCGATACGGTGAAACACACGGTAAAAATGCTCAGCCTTGATAATGCATTTTCAAATTCAGATATATCCGATTTCGACAGACGCGTTAAAAAAGAACTGAAGACTGACATGGAAATTCTGTATACTGTGGAACCCAAGATGGACGGTGTTGCGGTTGAGCTTGTCTATGAGAACGGAATACTTGTCATTGGTTCAACCCGTGGTGACGGTGAAACCGGAGAAGTGATCACCTCAAATATTAAGACCATACGAACTGTTCCTATTCTTCTTCAGCACCAAGGAAATGAAGCAGAAACACCGGCCCGTCTTGAAGTCAGAGGTGAAGTGGTTATCAGCAGAGAAGGATTCAAAAGGCTTAATAATGAGATGTCGAACAACGGTTTGCAGTTATTTGCAAATCCGAGAAATGCTGCGGCTGGATCTTTAAGACAACTTGATCCTCGTATTACTGCAAGACGCCCTCTGGAAATGTTCATATATGGGATAGGAGATATCTCAGGAATGAATATTAATTCGCACTGGGACCTGCTTTGCATGTTAAAACGCTTTGGTTTCAGAATCAACTCTCACATAAAACAGAAAATAACAATAGCCAGAGTTATCGAATATTTTAGAGAACTTGAAGAAAAGAGATATGAGTTGCCTTATGATATTGACGGCATGGTGATAAAAGTTGACAATATTGAACACCAATCGCAGCTTGGAACAACCGCCCGGAGCCCTAAGTGGGCCATAGCATGCAAATTCAAGGCGATACAGGAGATGACAAAAATACTGGATATTTCCGTTCAGGTAGGGCGCACCGGTACGCTCACTCCTGTAGCGCATCTTGAAACCGTCAACTTAGGCGGTGTAAACGTAAACCGCGCGACACTTCACAATGAAGATGAGATTAAAAGAAAAGATATAAGGATAGGAGATACCGTCCTCGTGCAGCGCGCGGGAGATGTAATCCCGGAAATCGTGAAGGTTATTGATTCGGCAAGAACAGGAACTGAAAAAATTTTTAATATGCCTGAGAAATGCCCTTCATGCGGTTCCAGGGCGGTTCGCGATGAAAAGGAAGCATCAGTAAGATGCAATAATGAATCCTGTACTGCAAAGATTAAGGCTCAGATAGAGCATTTTGCTTCAAAAAGAGCTTTCAACATAGAAGGGCTTGGTGAAAAGCTTATCAGCCAGCTTGTTGACAGGGGATATCTGGCATCCTTTGCGGATATATTTTATCTGGACAAGGAAAAAATCAAAAGCCTGGATAATATGGGAGAAAAATCAGCTGAAAACCTTTTGGAGTCTATTGAAAAAAGAAAAAAAATACCTTTCAGCCGTTTTCTGTACTCTCTTGGGATCAGGCATGTCGGCGAGCACACTGCGGAAATACTTGCCTCAAAATACGGATGTCTTGAAAATCTTTACAATGCGAAATATGATGACTTGAAAGATGTAAATGGAATCGGTCCGGTTTTGGCGCATAGTATTTACGAATTTTTTATGCATGAAGAAAACCGCAAGAGAGTTGACCGGATTTTACAAAGCGGCGTAATTATTCACACTGAAGAGGATAATTTAAAACGAACACTTGATGGAAAAGTCTTTGTTTTAACCGGAACACTTGAAACCATGACAAGAAGTGAAGCCATACAAAAGATAAAAAAGTTGGGTGGAAACGTAAGCGAGTCGGTGAGCAAAAAAACCGATTTTGTTATTGCAGGCCGATCTCCCGGATCTAAAATAGAGAAAGCGAGAGCTTTAGGCGTTCATATTATTGATGAGGAAAGCTTTAAGAAAATTGCGGACACATGATTGATCTGTTTCTTTTTGCCATATTTCAAGGAAAAGAATAAAGAACCTGAACCTGCCTTTAACGAGAAGTTATTCAAAGTCTCATGGAGGAAATGGATATGTCGGACAAGATAAGATCTTCTGTTATAATTGCCGGTAAAGTTCAGGGCGTTTGCTTCAGGATGGAGACTAAAAAGGTTGCAGACAGGTTTAATGTTTGCGGATGGGTAAGGAATAAGAGGGACGGTACAGTTGAAGCTGTTTTTGAAGGTGAAATGAGTGATGTGGCTTCTGTGATTGAATGGTGTAAAAAAGGTCCGCCCTATTCGAGAGTTATGAAGGTTGATATCGAACAGGATTCTTACTCCGGCGAATATGAAGGATTTGATATTAGGTTCGGATAAAAAAACGGCCTGTTTTTTTCTTTAAACAAAAAAACAGGCCGTTTTAAATCGGATTGAGTTTTGATTCTATTCTTTAAGATTCTTACCGGGTCTGAATTTAACAACGCTGCAAGCTTTGATTTTGATGGGTTCACCTGTTTGAGGATTGCGGCCTTTTCGGGCTTTACGGCGGACTTTCGTAAAAGTGCCAAAACCAACAAGGGTAACCTTGCCGTCTTTTTTCTTAAGAGTTTTTGAAATGCTGTCCATGAAAGATTTTAGAGCAGCTGCCGCCGCGACTTTGGGAATGCCGGCATCCTGTGCCGCCTTGTCTACTAATTCTGCTTTTGTCATAGTGCTTTCCCCCCTTTTGATTTTTGTTGGTTAATAACAAACATCCTCTTTCCCCCTGCCAATATAGCAGTAATTTATTGATGTCAAGTGAAAATCAGCATCCCGCAACACTTTTTGTGGCTATTGCTATCTTGAACCGAGCCGTGCCAGCCCTTTACATGATACCTGTATGGAAAAACCATATTAATACGAAAACAAAATCTATTATCATGTTGTCTGGTGACTGTTCTGAAGCATCAATTACGTAAGGCTAAAAAAGAGCATTGACGAAAACCTCTGGGTCAAAATCTTGAAGGTCGTCAATGCCTTCACCTATCCCGATATACTGAATAGGTAATTTAAAGGTGTTGCATATACTGACGACAATTCCGCCTTTTGCCGTTCCGTCCAGTTTTGTAAGCGCTATACCTGTAATTCCAAGCGCCTCGTTAAAGAGTTTAGCCTGTGATATCGAATTCTGGCCGGTTGTGGCATCAAGGACTAGAAGTATTTCATGTGGCGCATCCGGCATTTTTTTTGAAATTGAACGTTTTATTTTTTTAAGCTCTTCCATCAAGTTTGTTTTTGTATGAAGTCTGCCGGCGGTATCGACTATAACCACATCTATATTCCTTGCTGAAGCTGCTTCGATTCCGTCATATGCTACAGCTGCAGGATCGGATTTGTCTTTGTGTTTTACAATTTCGGCTCCGGCTCTCTCCGCCCATATAGTAAGCTGTTCAACTGCTGCAGCACGGAAAGTGTCTGCTGCTGCGATAAGCACCTTGTTCCCAGAAGCGGCAAATTTTGTTGCAAGCTTTCCTATGGTCGTAGTTTTGCCGACACCGTTGACTCCAACGACCATAATTACATGTGGCCGGCTGACCGACGCCTTAAGCCGAGAAGTGTTGCTGTCAAAAAGACTCATTATTTCATTTTTCAGAATATCCTTGATTTGATCCGGTCCCGAGATTTCGGAAGATATTTTGGATATGCATTGTATGAGATCATTGGCAGTCTGAACACCGATGTCGGACGTTATAAGAAGCTCTTCGAGCTCTTCCAGCAGGTTATCGTCAATATGTTTTTTCCCTGAAAAAATCTTTTCAATCCCTCCTGAAAAGATATCCCGGGTTTTTGAAAGGCGTTCTCTAAGGCGTTTAAAGTAGTTTAATGAACCTGATGAATTATCGGTTGCCTCTTTTAAATCATTTTTTCTTTTAAACCATCCGAATTTCATTTTTGTCTCCAGACATCATCATCAATACAAGCCTCCACTATATATCCCCCTTCATCCTTTCAAGGTTGACCGAAACAATCTTTGAAACACCCATGTGTTCCATTGTTATTCCAAATAGCATATCAGCAAATTCCATGCTGTTTTTATTGTGAGTAATCATTATAATTTGAGATTTATCGCCTATGATTTTCAGAAGGTTATTGAACCTGTAAACATTAGAGTCATCAAGAGGTGCGTCTATTTCATCCATCACACAAAAAGAGGCCGGTTTCAGCAGGAATATCGCAAATACAAATACTATGGCGGCAAGAGCTTTTTCTCCACCTGAAAGAAGGCTCATCCTTGTCAGTTTTTTGCCGGGCGGATGAATCATATATTCGACTCCTGTTTCAAGAGGCTTGTCGGGTTCGGTCAGAATAAGATTGGCCGTGCCTCCTTCAAAAAGGGTTGGGAAGACTTCCCCAATTTTCTTATTAACTTCATTGAATGTGTTTAAAAATCTTTCCTGTGATATTTTATTTATTTTTTTTATGACCTTGTGGAGGTCTTCAATAGCTTTGACAAGGTCATCGCGCTGCCTGGAGAGGAAATCGAAGCGTTCTTTGAGTTGTTCGTATTCCTTTATCGCGCCAAGGTTAACATCTGTAAAATCTCCAATTTTCTTTCTGCACCTTTCCAGCTCTTCTTCCATCTCGGTAATGGCAGGAGTATCAAAGGCGAAATCAGTTATAGACCCTGCTTCCGAAAGAAGGCTCTGATAGCGTTCCTCAAAACGCTTGGAAATGTTTTCCCTCTGTATCTGCCTCTGGGATTGTTCGATTTCAAGCAGTCTCAATTTTTGCAAAGTCTGCTCACGCTCATTTCTGACATTCGTAATCAGGTTGTCGTGTTCTTTTAGTGTAACATCTGTGGTGTTGTAATCAGCTTCATTGTTTTCAAGAGCCTTTTTTAATATTGATATTCGGTTGTACATGTCATGAAGAACCTGTTCATTTTCAATAAGCTTTATCTTCGATGCTTCAATGTTTCGGGTTTTTTGTGATATTTCCTTAACAAGGATTTGCAAACGGCCTATCCCGTCATTATAATAATCTTTAAGGCGATTGAGTGAATTGTTCCAGTTTTCTAATCTGGCATTCAGGGTTGTGAGTTTTAATTTAAGATCGACAATTTTCTGATCATAACCGGAAAGTTCGGATGATGCTGATTCTATCTTTTCAGAAATTAACGCAACTTTTTTCCTGGCATCTGAAACATCGTTTTCAACTTTAGCCAGAGCGTCATTATATTTTGCGATTTCTTCATCAATATCGCTGCGCTCGCCAATAAGCTGTTCCTGTTCGAGTTGCACAATTTCAAGATTATGGCGCGCATGTTTTAAATCTTCAGATATTTTGTAAAGGTATTTTTCGGCCTCTATCTCATCCTGGACCGCTTCACTTTTCTGTTCCATGAATTTTTGCAGAATTGTTTCGCAAGACCTTACTTCTGCTTCTATCGCTTTTTGGACAGAACGGGCAGTTTCAAGATTACCATCAATCTCTGATATTAGTTTTTCTATCTCTCTGATTTCATGCTTTTTTGCCAGGATTCCCGAAGAAGCTTCTTTACTTCCGCCTGCCATGGTACCGTTGTGAGAAATAATCTCACCATTTTTAGTGACAACCGTTTGAAAAGATCCATTAGCGTTGAACAGTTCAATTGCTTCATTAATATCACCGGAGAAAATAACATGCCCGATAAGGGTTTCTATCGTTTTTTCGTAACCGGCTTTAACCGCCACGTGATTTATCAGCAGTTTCGAAGAATCAGGCTTTGAGTAGTGTTCACATTCAAGTTTCTTAAGGGATGGTATTGGAATGAATCCGCTGCGTCCGGTTCCTTCGCATTGCAGATACTCCATCAGGGATTTACAGGTGTTCTGGTCTTTTACGAGAATATACTGGAGTGATTCTCCAAGGGCAGCCTCTACTGCAATTTCGAAGGAAGGTTCAGGCTCAATAATATCAGCCATGAGCCCTATAATACCATCAAAAATGTTGCTTGCAGGCCCGTTCTGGATACTCCGTCTTTTCATTATGGATTTAACGCCGTCTCTATACCACTCAAAATTATCTTCCATTTTCTTTAAGGTCGTATAATTTGATCTGAGTTTATTTCTATCCATTTCGAGTGTTTGTACCATTTTTACCTGGCTTCCGAGTGACTTTCTTTTGTCTGTAAGTCTCTGCTCGGCTGAATTTATTTCTTTTCCGATTTTTTCAAGGTTTTGCCGGCAAGACTCAAGATTCCCTTTTGCGCTAACTTCCAAACCGGAAGTTACAGTAACTTTATCTGAAGCAACAACCAATTCTTCGTCCGCTCTTTTCAATCTTCTTTTAAGATTTTCCTTGTTGTTTGAAGCGTTTTGATAGATGTTTTTATATCTTGCTTCATGGGCTACAAGATTCATCATATTCGTTTTGCATGTATCAAGCTCCCTGCTTAGGTTTGACAGTTTGAGTTTTATATTTTGATATGTGTTGCGGTCCTGATCGAGTACCAATCGTGTTGAGTTTATTTCACCGTTAACTGAAATAATTTCATTTTCCGTCTGGGATATTTCCGAAAGAATTTTTGCGCTTCTTTCATCGAGGCCGGTTCGCGCTGTTTCAAGTTCCGAAACTTCCGCGAGAAGCCGTTCAATATCCTTGCGTAGATGTAAAATATCATTTTCGAACCGGTCTGTATTTCTCTGTATTTCAAATATGCTCGATTTCTGGTCGGATATTTCATGATTTTTCAGGGACAACTTTAGCTTTATTTCTTCTACAACAGCATCAAGTTTCTGCAGTTTCGAAACATGATCAATGTCTGCATCTTTCAGGTCTTTTAATATGGCATCGGTTTCATTAATCTGTCTTGTAAGTTCATCATGCTGGTGAATGGTAATATGTGTGTCAAGCTTTCTGATGCGATCCTGGACACTTTTATAAATTTCCGCTTTTCTTGCCTGGCGCTTTAATCCTGCCATATGCCTGTTGATTTCCGAAATTATATCCGTTACCCGAAGAAGATTCTGGTTTGTTGCTTCAACTTTTTTGAGAGCTTCATTTCTACGACTGTTATAACGGGTTATCCCTGCAGCCTCTTCTATGAAGAATCTCCTTTCTTCAGGTCCTGCGTCGATAATTGCGCCAATATTGCCCTGCTGGATTACCGAATATGATTTCGGGCCAAGCCCGCTGCCCATGAAAATATTGTGAATATCTTTAAGACGGCAGGGCCTTTTATTTAAATAGTATGCGCTTTCACCTGAACGGTAAAGGCGTCTTGTCAGCATTATTTCAGTAAAATCTTTTAGCTCTTCCGGTGCGGATCCATTATCGTTTGCAAGCGTGAGAGTCACTTCAGCCATATTCAATGGGGGTTTTCCGTTTGCACCGGAGAATATGACGTCTTCCATAGATTTCCCGCGGAGTTGTTTGACGCTTTGTTCGCCCATAACCCATCTCAGCGCATCAACAATATTGCTCTTGCCGCAGCCATTTGGACCGACTATTGCGCAGATTCCGGGAGGGAACTCTATACTTGCCTTGTCTTGAAAGGATTTAAATCCGCTTATGTCCAGCGATTTAAGTTTCATATAAAGACAAACCCTCCTTTTGATTGTTTTAACAATAATACATAGAACCACATAAAATCAAAAACTTCATTATGTAAGAATTAGATAATACTCTATCGTTTGAACTATAACATATAATAAACAGGTTGTAAAGGAAAAAACACAATGTAGGGTATATTGTGATAATACAGGTACAATATATGGTGCCTTGTAGCTTTAAACAAGCTAAACTTTAAAAAATATATTATTATCTTTAAATATAGAAAATAGCATAATGTTTAAAAAGGTTTTATTTAATTTATTAAAATAATGTATAGATAATAATGTCAAATCGTTATAGTAAATTATTAGATTTACGAATAATATAAAAAATCATGTTTGCAGTAACAATTCTTATGCGGAGCTGAAAAAGGTTAAATAGACTTGACATGAATATTCTCCGGCAGATATGAATGACAAAAAATTAAATGTTAATTTTTAACATCAGGTGATTATAAAAATAATTTCAAAATGTCGCGGGGTTTTATATGAAAAGTGATAATTGTATCGATTTTGCTGCCCTTATTGAAAACAATCCTGATATTAAAAAGGCAACAAGCAATGTTAATCACGAGCTGATTACAAGGAGGAGAAACAAACCTTCAATATGCAAAGTGTTCTTAAATGAATATAACACGTTGAGAGAAACAGACGAATTCATGTTTAATATTGATAAGGAAGCAAAGAAGCTTTTGCCTGACATAATAAGTAATAAGGTGAAATATGTTGAAGCCATAAGTTCTCCTGAAAGCTCTAGTAAGAAGAAGTATAATAAACGAAGAAATATTGGCATTGTTTTTTCAGGCGGACCTGCTCCCGGAGGACATAATGTCATATCAGGGCTTTATCATGCGGCAAAAAAGGCTAATGCTGAAAGCAGCATATTCGGCTTTTTGCTCGGGCCTGACGGGATTATTGAAAATGAATATGTTGAATTAACCGACTGTATTGTTAACGATTATATGAACCTTGGTGGATTCGGCATGATAAAGACAGGTCGTGCGAAAATAGATTCTAAAGAGAAAATGCAGCTTTCAAAAGAAACATGTAAAAAACTTAAACTGGACGCGCTTGTAATTGTAGGAGGTGATGATTCGAACACTAATGCAGCTTTCCTTGCGCAGGAGATGTATAAGGACGGCATACAAATCATAGGGGTTCCAAAGACGATTGACGGGGATATACAGGTAAGGGATTCAAAAGACAATGCCTTGTGCGCAATTTCTTTTGGATTTCATACTGCAGCACTTGCTTTTGCAAATGCAATCAGCAATCTTTGCACCGACAGCAGTTCAGATGTTAAATACTGGCATATATGCAAAGTGATGGGAAGGGTTGCAAGCCATCTTGCGCTTGAAGTAGCTCTTCAAACCCATCCAAATATAACTCTTATAGGGGAAGACCTTGCTGATTATACAGATAAAAGAAGAATTGAGAAAGCAGAAAAGGAGGGAACTACCGATTATACGGCTTTTGGAATGACTTTGAGGCATCTGTCCCGGGTAATATGCGATGGAATTGTGCGCAGGGCGGCTGTCGGGAAAAACTACGGAGTAATAGTAATTCCTGAAGGAATTCTTGAATTTATAAACGAGATCCAAATTTTTATTATCAAGCTTAATACTATCATTGCACAATATAATTCTACGCATGACAATGATTTTCACACAAATTTTCCTCTCCTTGAGGATAAACTGGAATATCTGCGGCGACTGGCAAGAGTTTCACGCGAAGAAGGAATATTCACCATATGGAATACAAGGGATGATGATTTATTTAATGACATTCCAGCTTTTTTCCAGGAAGGTCTTCTCATGGAAAGGGACAGTCATGGAAATTTTCAGTTTTCCCAGGTTGAAACAGACAAGGTACTGATGGGTCTTGTGAAAGACTATCTTGATATCCTTAAGGAAAAAGGCCATTACAAGATAGGAATATCAGGTAAATATTATAGGAAGGCTCTTGAGAGGGGAAATCTCGATCCTGATATCTTTGGTGCTGCTTTATTTCAGAATTACAAAGACGAATTCCTTATTGTTAAAGAGTCAATTACATCTGTTAAAACCCTTAAACAGGTTCTCGTTAAGGATGGTATTATCGGAGAGAACGATAAGATCCCTGCTATCGTTGAAAAAGTCTTTAAAAAATCTGTTCCTAACTTTAAAACCCAAGTCCATTTTTACGGCTATGACGGGAGGGGAAATGATCCAAGCGGTTTTGACTGCGTTTACGCATATAATTTGGGTTTGACTGCTTTTAGTCTTATCGCAAATGGCGCAACCGGCCAAATGGCGGCTATAAAAAACCTTGAAAAAGAATTTGCACTATGGGAACCTATTGGTATTCCAATAGCACCCCTTATGCACATAGAAGAAAGAAAAGGGAAGCTCGATCTTGTTTTGGAAAAAACTCTTGTAGATGTGAATTCACCTTGCTTTAATATAGTCAAAGTTCTCAGGGAAAAATGGCTCGGCGCTTTTCCGGGTGAAGATGATTACCGTAGGCCAGGGCCTATCCGGTTCGTAGGAAAGTGTGAAGCTGAGAGGCCTCTGACATTTGTATTGAATGAACTTGTGAGGAACAGTTCGGGCTGAAAAGGGGATCTTCAATTATTCTTTTTTGACAGGAATCGATACTGTAAAAACGCTTCCCTTGCTCGGTGCACTTTCTAATTTTATTGAACCGCCAATGTCATTTAAAAGTCCTTTAACTATAGGAAGCCCAAGTCCGGTGCCGGTTATATACCTGGTTTGCTCATTTTTTATTCTGAAAAACTTATCGAAGATTTTCTCATGATATGCAGGGTCTATTCCAAAACCGTTATCCTTAACAGTTACGATGATATTTTTCCCGTCAGTGTCAGCTGTGACAATAATTTCTCCACCTTCATTTGTATAATTGATTGCATTTGAAATCAGGTTCCCGAAAATGCTTTCGATAGCCATCGGATCGATAGTGATTGGGGGCAGTGGAACTTCAGGTAGCTTTAATACAAGCGACTGTTGCTTGGATTTTGCCCTCGTGCCGAGGAAGTCAACAATACTTTTTAGCAGCAAATCTATATTTAAGGGTTTTGGTTCGTGGTATACCATTCCTGTTTCAATCCGCGAAAGATCGAGAAGGTCACCTATCAGCGATATGAGCCCGCTGGTCTTTTCCTTCGCACGCGCGAGTACAAGTTTATCATCATTTGATTCTTCCCCTGCCATATCTTTTAAAACAACTGCTATCTGTTCATGGATTGTAGAAAGGGGAGATCTTAGCTCATGGGATACCTTGGCCACAAATTCTGATTTAAGCCGGTCTAAAACTTTCATTGCAGTAATGTCCTCAACTGAAACAACAGCACCAAGACACTCATTTTCATCTCCAAGTACCGGCCTACCTCTGGCAATGAGAAACTTCCCATTTGTTGGTGAAAATTCGCAGGTTGGCACCTCAACTATATCAGTATGTTTCCCCTGTGATATTTCCATTACAAGTTTGCAGAAGCTATCATCTTTGACATAGTGTTTTATATGCTCTCCCATCGGATTGTCTGCCTGATCAAGACCTAAGTGTCTAAAAAAAGCCGGGTTCACAAGGGCAACATGTCCCATTGAATTTGTAACTACTATTCCGTTTGGGAGAGATTCTATTATCGTCCTTATGCGGCTTTTTTCTGTTCCGAGATCGGCAAGAGTTCTTCTTCTTTCCCTTTCAAGAATTTCGGTTTCAGCTGTTAGTCTTATTTTTTCCCTTGCTCTGTTTACAACTATTCTCAGGTGATCAGGCTCAAAAGGCTTTGCGATAAAATCATATGCCCCCTGCTTCATTGCTTCAATAGCCGTTTCAACGGTTGCATAGCCAGTAATCACGATAACTATAATGTTCAGGTTATTATCCTTGATTCGTTTTAAAACCTGCATTCCGTCAATCCCCGGCATTTTCAGATCGAGGAGAACTATCGAGACATTTTCCCTTTCCATTATATCAAGGGCTTCATTTCCCCGTGACGCTGTCAGCACTCTCAATCCCATACGAACAAGGATTCTCTCGGCTCCGCTTCTTATTCCTTCTTCATCATCAACAACAAGAATATATTCAGAATCAGGTTTGTTTTTCAATTTTGGGTTCCTTCCATGTCCGGTTTTGCTGCGGGTAGCTCAATTATGAAAGTTGTTCCCTTACCCATCCGGCTTTTTGCATAAATTCTGCCCTTGTGATTATCAATCATGCTGTATACAAGGCTAAGTCCTAAGCCTGTGCCCTTTCCTTCCTCTTTGGTTGTAAAAAAGGGCTCAAATATGTGAGGCAGAATATTTTCTGGTATTCCTGGACCGGTATCCGATATCTCAATGATTATGTTATCATCATGTGTTGACTTATAACTTTTTATTGTAAGCTTTCCCTTTCCTTCCATAGCATCCGCAGCATTTAAAATTACATTCATAAAAATATGGTTCAGTTGCTGGATATCTCCGTAAACTTCAGGAAGAGAGGCAGAAAGTTCTTTTTCAATCTCTATATTATGAAATAGAGTCTGATTTTCAAGCAGAAACATGGTGCGTAAAATCGCATTGTTAATATTATGAGGGCGCATTTCCTGGCGTGTCTGCCTGGCAAATTCGAGCAATTCCTTGACAGTATCCCTGCATCTTTGGGATTCTTTGTAAATACGCGTTAAATCGTTGCGCGCAGCTTCTTGAAGTGTGTATTCTTCAAGCATGAGCTGTGTAAAAAGGGTGATACTGCTTAAGGGATTATTCAACTGGTGCGCCACTCCGGCAGCCAATTTTCCAAGAGATGCCATTTTTTCCGACTGGAGGATCTGTATCTGGGCATTTTCAAGTTCTTTTTTCATCCTAATGGTTTCACGCATATCGTGAAAAAATCCGATTGTGGCAACCTCATGCTCTCCTTCATAAACGATTGAGGCATTCAGGCTGATAGGGATAATATTTCCGTTTTTTCCTTTTACATCAACAACATATGATTTCAGCTTTCCCTTTCCCCCGTACTCGTCGCTCCTGAGTTTTTTCATTATCTCTCTTGCGCCGTCACCTGGGTAAACATCACGGATGGTAATATTATCCATAGCCTCTTCAATTGTATAACCGCTGATTTCTGCTGCAGCATCGTTGAAAATAAGAATTTTGCCTTCCATGTCTGCAGCTATAACGCCATCCACCGAGCTTAATATCAGATTTCGTAAAAAAGCGTTCGACCTTTTCAGCCTTTCCTCAAGTCCTTCGATGGATGAAAAATCAAAATCGAAAATAACAATAGCATCGATTTTATCTCCTGACAGTATCGGATAAGAGTATAAGCAGAGTATTTTGCCATCGCTTGGCTTGCTCATTCTGTCATCTATGGCGGGTTTTTTTGTTTCAATTACCTTAAGAGCAGGACAGTTATCACAATGGGTTGTACGGTCATAAAGGGCCTGGTAACATAGTTTGTTTATTACATCCCTTTCCACGATAAGAGTTTGATCGGTTTTTATCGAAATAATTTTAAAATCAGGGGATATTATAACAATCTTTGTTTTAAAGGCTTCTACTGCTTTTATAAGATATTCATTTGCTTTTTTTGTATGCATTTCGAAAACCATATATAGAAAATAATCTGTTTTTAATTTGCTGTTTCAGTTCGACACCATCGATATAAAAGTATTAATATTATATAAGCCATAAAGACTTTTAAAATGCAATTAATAGTTCGACATTCATATATAAATTTCAAATTAAATACATATGTTCTGAAATTATGTTTTTTATGAAACGGATATTTTATGAATAAGTGCTCAACATGTTCAATAAAATTAAAGGGCTGTCAGGAGGTATTGAATATTTGCGAAAAAAGAGTTTAATTGTTGAATTATTAGAAGTTTATTCCGCATTATATTTATAAAATTCATTTATTACGATTATACTTGACACAGGAAAGCTGTTATTGTTAATGAATGAGTGTTCATTCATAAATATATCATGATAATATATAAACGGAGGTTTGCTATTAATAATAAAGCTACTAAAGGAAATGACAAGTACCACCGTATACTTGAAGCTGCAGTAAAGGTATTTGCCGAACAGGGTTTTTATCAGTCAACCATATCGCAAATTGCAAGGGAAGCCGGTGTGGCGGATGGTACCATATATCTCTATTTTAAAAACAAGGATGATATTCTTGTCCAATTTTTTACTTACAAAACCAAGCTGGTTTTCGACAGGTTCAGAGAGGAAGTCGATAAGGCAGACAATTGCTTTGAAAAGCTAAGGAATTTGATACGCCGTCACCTTGAAGAATTCCAGAATGACAGGAATATGGCTGTGTTATACCAGGCTGAAACGCATCAGAACAGCCGCCTAGTTGAAGAGCAAATAAGAGAGATGTCAAAGCTTTATCTGGACATTGTTTCAGAAATAGTTGAACAGGGACAGGAAGAAGGGAGAATACGCAAAGATATTTACGTGAGTCTTGTCAAGAGATTTATCCTTGGCGGTGTGGATGAAGTAATAAATACCTGGATACATTCAGGTGGAAAATACGATCTTGTGTCAATGGCTGATCCGCTTGTTGACCTCTTCATAAGCGGTATAGGAAATGCCGAAATTATAAACAGCAATAATTCCAATAATGGTTATAAATAAACAACTAATCAAGGAGAATAAATTATGGCACAGCTAGTAGCCGACAGAAGGGATGTTGATTTTGTCCTTCATGAGCAATTGCAGATTGCAGATTTTAGTAAGCATGAAAAATTTGCAGAGTTCAACAGAAAAACAGTCGATATGATTGTTTCAGAGGCTCGTAATCTGGCAATAAAGGAGATTCTTCCTACACAGAAATTGGGCGACAGAGAAGGATGCAAACTTGAGAATGGGAAAGTAAGTGTTCCGGAGTGTTTCCACAAGCCATTTGATTTGATTAAAGATGGAGAATGGGTTGCCATGACAGAAGATCCAGAATGGGGAGGCCAGGGAATGCCTAAAACCCTTGCCCTTGCTGCTGGTGACTATCTCGTTGGCGCTAATTATTCTTTCATGATGTATGCCGGGCTGACACATGGCGCCGGGAAGTTAATTGAGGAATTCGGTACTGAAAAGCAGAAAAAACTTTTTTTAAAAAACATGTTTACCGGCAAATGGTGCGGAACAATGCTTCTTACGGAACCGGAAGCAGGATCTGACGTCGGGGCTCTTACGACAAGCGCAAAAAAAAATGACGATGGCACATATTCCATTACAGGAAACAAAATATTTATTTCCGGTGGGGAGCACGATCTTGCCGAAAATATTATTCACCCTGTTCTTGCCCGTATTGAGGGTGCGCCTGCCGGAACAAAGGGAATATCTTTATTCCTCGTGCCCAAAATATGGGTTAACGACGACGGAAGCCTCGGAGAATTTAATGATGTGGTTTGTACAGGTATTGAGGAAAAGATGGGAATCCATGGCAATTCAACTTGTTCTCTTGCACTCGGTGGAAAAGGTAAATGCCGTGGAACTCTTCTCGGAGAAGAGAATAAGGGTATGAGAGCCATGTTCCTCATGATGAATGAGGCGCGTCAGCTTGTTGGACTCCAGGGTTTCGGCTGCGCTTCTTCCGCATATATGTACGCTGTCAATTATGCAAGGCAGCGTGTACAGGGAAAGAATCTGATGCAGATGATGGATGCAAATGCCCCCTCTGTTCCGATAATACAGCATCCTGATGTACGCCGCCAGTTGATGATCATGAAATCATTCATCGAAGGGATGAGAAGTCTTATTTACTATTCTGGATTCTGTTCCGACAAGATCGCAACTGCAGAGAGCGATGAAGAAAAAGCAAGATATCAGGGGCTAATCGATGTTCTAACTCCTGTAGTCAAGGGATATATAACAGACAAGTCATTTGAAATCTGCAGTCATGCCATTCAGGTTTACGGTGGATACGGCTTCATAAAAGAGTATCCTGTTGAACAATTATTGAGAGACTGCCGGATTACAATGATTTATGAAGGGACAAACGGTATTCAGGCAATGGATCTTCTTGGGCGAAAGCTTGGCATGAATAAGGGTAAGGCAGTCATGGATCTTTTCAGTGAGATCCAAAAGACAATAGCAGCGGCCAGGGGAATTCATGGAGTCGAAGATTTTGCTACAAAGCTGGAAAAATATTTAAACAAGCTCGGAGAGGTTGCGATGCACATCGGGGCTTCGGCAATGTCTCCGAAGGTTTTAACTGCATTTTCATTTGCTTACCCTTTTATGGAAGTATGTGGAGATGTTGTCATGGCATGGATGCTACTCTGGAGAGCATCTGTTGCTGCCCCGAAACTTGAAAAACTGGTTGGCAGCGTAAGACTTGAAGAGGGAATCAATTATCTTGAAAGGCGTGCCAAAATAGAAAAGGACAAAAATGCCGCATTTTACGAAGGCCAGCTCAGGAGCGCCGAATTTTTTATCAATACGGTTCTTCCGGTTACTTTCGGAAAGATGAAAGCTATTCTCGATTCAAACGGCGCAGCAATTGAAATTTCTGAGGTTTCTTTCGGAGGATGAATCACTTCTCTGAATTCCAAGAATCCTATGCTTCTGTGGATCAAACAGGTTGTGAATCTTTTACTTTTCCATCAACCTTGAACCGATACAACTATCGCATCCTTCATTGCTTGCAGCGGGGTTAGCGAGCGAATTAAAAAAGATGCTATTCCATACGGTCGAAGATTCCCCGTAGCTTGCTGCGGGGAGCTTCAATAAGGGGAGATTTAAAATGGCCGATAGAAAAATATTTCTGGGCGGAGAATTTCTTATTTCTGATGTTATGCCTCGAGACGTGTTTACCCCTGAAGATATAAACAGGGAACAAAAGATGGTTTACGAAAGCGCTGTTGATTTCGTAAAAAAAGAAATTATACCGAATATCGAACGGATAGAGGAAAAAAACGAATCATTTGCCCGTTCCCTGATAAGAAAAACCGGGGAATTGGGTCTTAACGGAATAGATATTCCTGTCGAGTACGGCGGAGAGGGAATGGATAAAATAAGCACCTGCCTCGTAACGGAGGCTATGGGCTCCGGGGCATCTTTCGCTGTCTCGCATTCTTCCCATACAGGAATCGGCACTCTTCCTATTGTTTTTTTTGGAACTGAAGATCAGAAAAAAAAATATCTCCCGAAACTTGCCTCGGGTGAATTAATTGCAGCATACTGCCTTACCGAATCCGGTGCCGGATCGGATGCGCTCAACTCACAGTCCACCGCTGTCCTGTCTCAGGACGGTAAAAATTATATTTTGAACGGAGAAAAGATATTTATAACAAATGGGGCCTGGGCGGATGTTTTCATAATATATGCAAAGGTTGATGGTGATAAATTCACAGGATTTATTGTTGAGCGAGGTTTCCCAGGAATTTCAAACGGTGAAGAAGAAAAGAAACTTGGGATAAAGGGGTCTTCAACCACTTCCGTAATTTTGAAAGACTGTATTGTTCCTTCGGAAAACGTACTTTTTGAGATTGGTCAGGGGCATAAGATCGCATTTAATGTTCTTAATATAGGCCGTTTGAAACTTGGAGCAAGCGTAGTTGGGCCGAGCAAGGTTGCAATAGCTGAAGCTGCCAAGTACGCTAACATGAGGGAACAGTTTGGAAAAAAAATCAGTTCGTTCGGGATGATAAAAAACAAACTTGCGGACATGAGCATTGCGACTTACATGACTGAATCACTTGCATACCGGACCGCCGCAGCTATCGATGACAGGCTCGCAATTCTTGATGAAAAGGGTAAGAAAGATGGCGCAGAGAATGCAAAAGCAATTGAAGAATATGCTGTTGAGTGTTCCATAGCAAAAATATTTGGAAGCGAGTGCCTCGATTATTGTGTTGATGAGCTTGTTCAGATATTCGGAGGGAATGGATATATTACGGAATATCCTGCTGAGCGGATGTACCGTGATTCAAGAATAAACAGGATATTTGAAGGAACAAACGAGGTAAACCGTCTGCTTATTCCGGGGACAGTTGTGAAAAGAGGATTGCAGAACAGACTTCCGGTTATGGATGTCGTTGCCAAACTTGAAAGCGAAATAAAAACAGACTCTGTTGGGAGCTTTAAACAAGATGAATTCCCTTTATCTTTGCAGGAGCATATGGTTAAAATGTGCAAAAAAATTCATCTCATGACTTCAGGAGCAGCAGTAACCAAACTTTTGTCGAATATAGCTGAGGAACAGGAAGTTATGGCAATGCTGGCCGATATGATAATAATGATTTATGCCATGGAAAGCGGACTTTTAAGAGCAAGAAAAATGCTTGATTCAAAGGGTGAACAAAAGGCCGAGTATCACATTGCCGCCGCCAAGGTTTATGTAAACGATGTTATTCCAAAGATCGCCAGTCATGCAAAGCAGGTGTTTGCCTTTATTGAGACTGGCGAAACCCTATATAAGAAGTATGAAATTATCGACCGGCTCGCTTCTTATAAGCCCATCAATACAATTCCTTTGAGGCGGGTTATCGCCGAGAAAATAATTAAGACTCAGAGGTATCCTTATTAATGGTCAACCCGCCAGGTTAAATCCGGACAGGTGAAGATATAAAAAAGGCGGGCTTTTTTTAAAAAGCCCGCCTTTTTTTGAACTTTATTACTTATTAGGAGATTCCTGCCTTAAATTCTTTTTCAAAACCTTCCCAACATTTGTTTTCGGAAGTTCCTTTCTGAATTCAATCTCAGTCGGAAGTTTGTATGTAGCAAGGCTTTTCTTGCAGTGTTCGATAAGCTCTTCCTTGGTTGCTGTTACACCCTCTTTTAAAACAACAAACACCTTAACCGATTCTCCCCGGGTCGGATGCGGAATCCCTATTGCCGTTGCCTCCTGAACCTTAGGATGTTCGAAAAAGACTTCTTCCACGTCACGGGGATAGACATTGTATCCACCTGATATAATCATATCCTTTTTGCGGTCTACGATGTAAAAATACCCCTCCGGATCCATTTTCGCTATATCTCCGGTATGAAGCCATCCATCCACAATTGTTTCAGCTGTTTCACCCGGCATATTCCAGTAGCCTTTCATTACCTGTGGCCCTTTCACGATAAGTTCGCCTATTTCACCAACGGGCAGATCAGTTTTTCCGTCATTTAAATCAACTATTCTGCTTTCGGTGTTGGATATCGGGAGCCCTATACTTCCAGCTTTACGTTTGCCGCCAGCAAAAGGATTTACATGGGTTACAGGAGACGATTCAGTCATTCCAAATCCTTCGACGATGACGGAGCCGGTCTTTTTTTCAAAGTCTCTGATAATTTCAACAGGAAGTGGAGCGCTTCCAGAAAAGCAGCCTTTGATCGAGGTCATATCTGTTTTATTGATATTTGGATGATTCAACATCCCAATATACATTGTAGGAACAAGAGGAGCAAAAGTGGGTTTGAACTTTCCTATTGCTTCGAGAAGTTGCTCCGGCTGCGGCTTGGGAACTAGAATATCGCCCCACCCCATGTATATTGAAAAATTCATGGCAACAGTGAGACCAAATACATGAAAGAAGGGGAGTGCACCAAGCATAATTTCTTCGCCCTTGTTGAACTTGGGAAACCAGGCCCTGACCTGCTGCACCTGTGTGCTAAGGTTGGCGTGGGTCAGCGTAACTCCTTTGGAAACCCCCGTAGTTCCTCCTGTATACTGGTACATTGCAACGTCCTCAAAAGAGAGTTCAACGTTGGGAGCTTTAGTATAACTTTTTGATAGAACATCTTTCCACCTGTAAACTTTATCAGTCCTGGGAACATCGGCCGCCAGACCTTTTTTCTTTCCGACAAGTGGGAATAAAATATTCTTTGGGAAAGGGAGATAATCCCCGATTGAAGTGTAAATAATCTCTTTTATCTTTGTTTTGGGGCGCAGACCGATCATGCGTTTGCCTAAAAGATCAAGGGTGATAAGCAATTTTGCACCTGAATTGTTGAACTGATATTCAAGTTCCCTGTCTGAATAAAGCGGGTTATTCATCACGACTATTCCGCCCAGCTTGATAATTGCATAATATGCAACTACACATGGAATAACATTTGGAAGAAGGATGGCAACGCTGTCTCCTTTTTTGATACCGAAGCTGTAAAGGCAGTCTGCAAAACGGTTTACCATATCATTCAGTTCTCTGTAATTGACAGTGAAGCCCTGAAAAGTTAGCGCCATTTTGTCCGGAAACTCTTTTGCCGTTCTTTCCAGAAATTCAGGAAGGCATGTTTTTTCTATATTTATATTTTCCGGAACTCCTTCTTCGTAGTTTTTAATCCATGGTTTGTTTTGATAGCTTGTTTCTGACATGTTTGACTCCTTTTAATTGTTGATAAAAAAATGGTTTTTGTTATATGAAAATCATTCGCACCATTTATTGAACATACACAGCAAAAAAATATTTTTTTCTTGACAGGAAGAAAAACTGTCTGATAAAAATGAATGAACGCTCATTCATTTTTATATTTTATAACATATGTTAATGAAGAAGGAAAGGAAAAATGGAAATGGCTCTGATCTCGCCGGCAAATGCATCTTTTTTCGGGATTCCTGCCTTTATATTTTCTATTTTGATACCTGTTATCGGTATCGGATTTTTTATCTATATTATCAATAAACGGTTAGCGCCGTTGTTGAAAGCATCTCCTGATTTTCGTTTTGACAGGATTCCTGAGCGAATTGCAGGTCTTATTAAATTGTGGTTTATTCAGTACCGTCAACCAAGATATATGCTGGCCGGTGTGCTTCATATAATGATATTTGCCGGTTTTATTATACTTTCAGTTCGATCAACATCTCTTGTTGTTGTAGGTTTCTGGGATGGATTTATTCTGCCAGGATTTGACGGAATAATCGGACATTTTTACAATATATTAAAGGATTATGCAGCGACAATGGTTCTTGTTGCATGTATTATTGCAGCAGTTCGCAGAGGCTTTTTCAAGCCGAAAAGATATGCTGTTCCGGAAAAGTACGGCAAAGATCATACAGTAGAGGCCATTTTTGTTTTAGGCCTTATTTCAACACTTATGATTTCAGAAAGCCTTTTTGAAGCGAGTTTTGTGGCTGCTCAGGTTACATCAGGCCAAGAAGCGGAATTTCTTGCTCCGGGCACACTTGTATGGGTATTTAAAAACATG
>JAWOHP010000171.1:0-6968 GCA_046485065.1 Desulfobacterales bacterium
ACGAAAAGCGTTTGCCAGAAAACAGCTATTATTCAATGGTCTCATAATATGCATAAAAATCTCAAAATTATTGTTGTAATGCCCTCATATAATGCTGAAAAAACGCTGAGTATCACTTATTGGGAAGTAGCGGCGCAGGAAATAGTTGACCTGGTCATTATCGTGGATGACGAAAGTCATGACGAAACCACATTAATTGCAAAGAGCCTACCCAATACTATTGTTCATGTTCATGAAAAGAATCGAGGATATGGAGGGAATCAAAAAACCTGTTATAAAATAGCGCTTGAACAAGGCGGAGACATTATTATTATGGTTCATCCGGATTATCAATATACACCAAAGTTGATTCCCGCCATGGTATCCATGATTGGGAATGGCTTGTATCATTGTGTGTTAGGGTCGAGAATCCTTGGAGGCTATGCAGTAAAAGGGGGAATGCCTGTATGGAAATATATTCCCAATCGTTTCCTGACATTGATAGAGAATTTACTTCTGGGCGTAAAACTTTCAGAGTACCATACGGGTTATAGAGCTTTTTCACGGGAATTGCTCCAAAAGCTGCCTATTGAAGTCAATTCAGATGATTTTGTGTTTGACAATCAAATGCTGGCGCAGATTATCTGGCAGGGATATAGCATCGCTGAAGTCAGTTGTCCCACGAAATATTTTACGGAGGCATCGTCGATTAACCTCTGGCGAAGCATTCACTATGGTTTCGGATGTCTGGCAACAGCTATAACTTTCCGGCTTGCGCGGATGAAAATAATTCGTTCATGTCTTTTCCCGGTGATCAAATGACAATCTCCTTTGAGAATCGATTTGAGGATTTCTTTGCTGACTATACCTATGTTGTTCTGAAAAATTACCTCTACAATTATCTTTTAAGAAAGCGTGCGATTAATAAATATATGGCTCTTCTGACTTTTTAGTACAATGAAATAGGTATAAGTACCTGTAAAACTATTACAAATGCTCTTTGAAAATTGACACGTTTTCTAATCTCGGATAGAGTTGTTGAATGAAAGCGAAAAATACGCTCCGAGACTTATATAAATTTCCGGGATTCCGTTAACTCTTTTTCTTCGTTGTCATTTTTCACCTCCAAAAGTTTCATCCCTATAACACACTTTTCGAGGTGTCCGCCATACCTGTACCACTTCAATTTATCCAGGCGTGAAAGAGTTCTTTTTTCTACTTATAAAAAATAGGATCAAGATTGGCATTTTTTCCGATTATCCGTGCCGCGACAAACTCAAGGCGCTTGGTTTATATGCGGATGTGATGGTCTATGCCACTGAGAAGGAAGTTGACTGCTTCAAACCACATCCGAAGGGTCTCCTTTTTACTGCCGAGAAACTGGCGGTTCCGGTTCTAAATTGCTTCTTTATCGGGGACCGGGATGACAAGGACGGTGAATGTGCGAGAAGGGCAGGGATGCCATATCTTATTTTGTCGCAACGTCCTATTTCCACTGCCGATTGGTTCCGGAAAGTGGTTGTACAAATCAACAAGAGGAATGTGTAATTATATCCTTGTTCAATAAAGAAACGATGACGACAGCCCTCATGCGTAATAACTTTTTGAAAATCTCTGTCGTTTTTATGACTGTTTTGACGGTAGCATTGTGTGCTCTACTTTTATGTATCAATGGGTCCCGATACTTCCATTATCGTGGAAGATATGTCACGATTGAGATGAAAACACCCATAGAAGGATATGGGCAGGTCTTCTTCGATACGGGCCTTGATTACAAGGAAGATGAAAGCTATCGCTTTGCCATCCGGCCTACTTCCGGCTTTGAGGAGTATCGCATCCCCCTGCCCGAATCGAATGTCAAATCGGTCCGCTTTGATCCTCTTGATAAAAGAGGGCCTTTTGAAATCAGGTCCTTAACAATCGAGACAAGGGATGAGAACATTGTCTGGAAGGGTGATCATCTGGCTGAACAAATCATGCCATTTCAGCAGATCGATGTTAAAAACATAAAATCAATCTTTACAGGGTTTTCGACAGGGGAAGATCCGATTTTTCATATAAGGGGCTTTGTTATTCCGGATAATCGCGATACCCTGCAACGCTTGCTTATTATTATTGCGGCGTTCACGGTAGGCATAGCACTCATGGGGTTTATTGTCTTTCTTATAACCGATGCTTTGATTCGGTCAGACCATCTTTACCCTCGAAAAAAATCCTCAATTTCACTATTCCTCCAAAATATCGCTGCCGGCATTCTGGTCTTGGCCATTATTGGTCTATATTTGTGGACAGCAACATCCAATTATAAGCCATTCCATTTTTCTATTGACGGTGCATATAAAAACACTGCTACACTTCACGCCGACCTCGCTGAAGCATTCCTGCAGGGCAGATTGTCCCTCCTTATTGAACCGTCGCCGGAGCTGATCTCATTACCCGATCCTTACGATCCCCGGCAAAATCATGGGTTGAAATTATGGGATGCTTGCCTCTATAAAAGGCAATATTATATTTACTTCGGGCCGGCGCCTGCTTTAATTGCTTTCATTCCCTGGAAACTATTAACCGGGCAGCGCATGCCTCATAATCTTGCCGGAGCTATTTTTGCTGTGAGTGGTTTTGTTGTCAGTATACTTCTTATGATCTTGATCATCCGTGGAGCCAAACTCAAAGGGAGTTTTCTTACCGTCCTGATCGGTATTACGATGTTAGGAATGTGCAACATGGTCCTGCCGGTGCTCCGTAAGCCGTTAATGTATGAAGTATCGGTGCTTAGCGCCTATTTCTGGTCCATGCTGTCCTTGTTTTTCATTTTCTCATTTCTGCTATTCGATAATCGAAAGATTATCTATCTAGTTGTCTCCAGTCTGTGTTATGGGTTGGCCATTGCCAGTCGATTTTCCTATGTCTTTGGTGTCGTCATCTTTCTGATCCCCTTGTGGTCCCTTCTAAATCATCAAAAGGTCTTCAGCCGAAGTTTCTTTAAAAAGATGGCAGTATTTCTCAGCACAGTTGGGATGCCTCTTGCCCTGTGCATTGGCATTCTTTTACTATACAATTACATGCGTTTTGGGAATTTCCTTGAATTCGGCCAGAGATACCAGCTCACCATTTTCAAGCCTCTCGATTATACTTATTTCAGCATCCAGAACTTTTGGATCAACAATTATATAAACCTCATGTCGGGCGTATTTATCAATGGATCGTTTCCTTTCTTTCATGTTCAATCTGTGAACATTCCTGTAAACATTATAATTCCTTCTTATTATCCGATATATTGTGTTAAGGATGATCCACCTGCAGCAGGTCTCCTTATAAATATCCCATTCCTATGGATAATCATACCTGGATGGATCTACCTTATACTGAGGAAACTGAAATTCTCGAAATTGATTTGCTATTTTACTTCTCTCCTCTTGTTGGGCGGTACAGCCAACTGGCTGGTCATCTCTTTTTATTCATTTACAAATATTCGTTACGTAATAGATTTCTTGCCCATGTTTGTACTTCTCTCCTGTCTGATTTACTTCATGATCTATGATCATTTACATAAGATTATCGTTGGGAGAGCCATTGTGCAGTGTATCGCCATCATGACTGTAGTCTATGCGGCGCTAATAAACATCGGCTTTAGCATAGAGGTAGAGTGCGGTGGGCAAACATTCCAAAAGTGGAATCCTGAACTATATACTGCAATTGAACGCTCATTCGATTTTATTCCACAGATTATCAATAAATTGCATCTAAATATTAACGTTCTACAATGATTGGATAAAGATTGCCAGGCCGGAGCACTGGTTTAAAAAATGTTTTCATGCTACCCGGAACTGCCTTGGCCCTGTTTTTCCCCAGGTCGCCATGAACCCTTCTTTTTTCAACTCCTGCTGGGTCTGATGAGCACATGTTTTATTGGCGTGAACAGATTAAACAAAAAACAATGCTTTTACGAAGGAAACAGAATCGCACTTTGAAGCTTGCTGAAAAGGCAGGAAAGGTTTATATACATACTTAAACCCTCTCTTAGTTTTTGACCCAATCTGTCCAAAACCATTTGAAGACGTACAATAATGTAATCAAATCATTAGAGGTACATTTTCAGAAAATAAAAGGAAGTTTTAACAAGACTACGGAAATTCAATGAAAATTCTCGGTATTTCAGCTTTTTATCATGATTCTGCGGCGGCGCTAATTGATGATGGCCATATCCTTGCCGCAGCGCAGGAAGAGCGTTTTACGCGAATCAAACAGGACAGCCGTTTTCCTTTTGAAGCAGTGAAGTTTTGTCTAATGCAGAGCGGTTTTACTATCGCAGAACTCGATGCTGTGGTTTTCTACGATAAGCCTCTCCTCAAGTTTGAGCGTTTGCTTGAAACATATTATGTGAATGCGCCGAAAGGACTTCTGCAATTTCTCTCTTTTGTTCCGGTATGGATAAAAGAAAAAATATTCCTGAAGAAACTCATCAAGGATGAGCTTAAGGTGATTGAACCATCGCTCGACGTCTCGAAGCTGACTCTGCTTTTTTCTGAACATCATATGAGTCATGCTGCGAGCGCATTTTTCCCATCCCCCTTTGATGAAGCTGCTATTCTAACAATCGACGGCGTCGGTGAATGGTCGACTGCGACCATCATGCACGGTGAAGGGAATGTGATCAGACCGCTCAAGGAAATGAGATTTCCTCATTCGCTCGGGCTGCTTTATTCGGCATTCACATACTTTCTCGGCTTCAAAGTCAATTCAGGTGAATACAAACTGATGGGCATGGCGCCTTATGGAAATCCGAGCTCACCAAGAATTAAAGAGTATCGTGAAAAGATTCTCACTCATGTGCTCGATATCAAGGCCGACGGTTCAATATGGATGAATCAGGACTATTTTCAATACGCAACCGGCCTCAGAATGATTGATAACAAGAGGTGGGGAGATCTTTTCGGTTTCAAAACCAGAACCGTAGAAAGCAATATCGAGCAACATCATTGTGATCTAGCATATGTGATACAGCAATTACATGATGAGATTGTTCTGAAAATGGCAGTCGAAGCAAAAAAGTTGACCGGCGCAAAGCGTCTCTGCCTCGCAGGAGGTTCGGCACTCAACTGCGTATCTAATGGAAAGCTGCTGAAAGAAGGCATCTTTGAAAACATCTGGATACAGCCGGCAGCGGGTGATGCAGGAGGGGCCCTTGGTGCGGCACTTGCGGTATATTACCAGCATTTTGAAGCCAAACGTGAAGCCGGCGATAATCATCATGATCAAATGCAAGGGGCCTACACAGGTCCCGAATTTAGTGATCTCGACACAGAACTTATGGCCCGAAAATATAAGGCTGTATTCCATCGTATCGATGATTTTGAAAAAATGATAGATGTCGTCACGGATCATCTGAATGACGGTAAGGTCGTTGGATGGCATCAGGGGCGATTGGAGTGGGGGCCTCGTGCCTTAGGAAACCGTTCTATACTGGGTGATGCCCGTAATGGGGAAATGCAGAAGAAACTCAACCTTAAAATCAAGTATCGCGAAGGATTCCGTCCTTTCGCTCCCTCTGTGATTGCAGAAGATGCTCAATCCTTCTTCGATCTCAAGACCGATTCTCCTTACATGCTTCTTATTGCCGATGTTATTCAAAGCCGAAGGAAATCGCTGCCTATCGATTATTATGATCTACCCCTTTTCGACAGATTATATATTCCACGCAGTGATGTCCAGTCCATCACCCATCTTGACTTTTCAGCCCGAATTCAGACAGTTCATAAAGATACAAATCCCCGTTACCACAGACTTATTAGCAGATTTAAAGAGAAAACAGGATACGGAGTCATTGTAAATACTTCGTTTAATGTACGGGGCGAACCGATTGTCTGTACACCGGAAGATTCCTTCTCCTGTTTCATGGCAACGGAAATAGACACGCTTGTTATTGGTAATATTTTATTTATTAAGGAAGAACAACCCGGATGGAATGATAAAGAAAAGTGGAAGCGAACGTTCACACCCGATTAGGAGGATAAGATGGAATTTCTAATAGATCTGTGGGGTTTTATGAAGGAAAGAAAGAAGTGGTGGCTGTTTCCGATCATTGTGGTTCTGCTGTTCATCGGGACCCTGATTGTCATGTCGAGCGGTTCGGCCATTGCCCCATTTATTTATACACTATTCTAAAGAAGGGTTCATCATGATGCTCAGGCGAATAGAAGTTGTTGAAACGCTCTCGGTCCTTGCCCTCGCCGCGCTCGTCTTTCATTTTGTATGGGAGGTGAAATGGCTAATTTGGTTTGCCGCGGGATTACTCGTCCTTGCAATGAAGCCAAACTCATTGGCCAATCTCATTGCCAGACTCTGGCTGAAATTGTCAGAACATATTGGCAACTTTATGTCTAAGGTCATCTTGTCACTCGTCTTTTTTTTACTTTTGACGCCTCTTGCGGTGCTCTATCGTTTATTTAACCGGGAGATGACAAAATCCTTCTTTGAACGGACATCGGCATCGACATTCCGCAATGCAAAGGTTCCCGGCAGAGGTGAGTATAAAAATCCGTGGTGAAGCGACCAGGAAGATCTGAAAATATCTTGGTAAAGGGATGGGGTTTCCCGAACCAGCGGGGAATATTCTGGATAAAGGAGAGCGCCTCATCCGCTTTTCCCAAGATGATGAGGCGAGCTACGGCAAGGCTGTGCGGGGCTTTGAGATCATGACACTAACTCGGGACGAATACCGCGAGCTGCCGTTGGAAGGCAATCCTCTTTTGAAAGACGCGGGGGCGGGATGGAACGGCATCGGTATGCATCAGATCTCCGCCTTTCCGGTGAGCCGCGTACGGTGAATTGCCGCAGTCACAGGCGAACGTTGAGCCACTCCTTTTGCCGCTACGTGCGGCAATAGGTGAGCAGGCTATTGTTCGCGATCCTTTTTCTTGAATATTGTGGGTGCATTCCATGCGTCAGCTTTAGAGAACAAACTCGCAAGTACCGCCAGTGTCTTCTCG
>JAWOHP010000175.1:0-11482 GCA_046485065.1 Desulfobacterales bacterium
AGGAATTTATAAATGCTACTTGTTATTGACGTTGGAAATACTAATATTGTGATGGGAATCTATGACGGCAGTCACCTCGTCAGGGACTGGCGGATTCGTACTGAGCACAATACCACGGAAGATGAATTTAACGTACTTGCCCGAGGCCTCTTTGCGACCGGGAACATCAATCCGGAAAATATCAGCAAAACCATAATTTCATGTGTTGTCCCGTCTCTTGTGACAATCCTCGATTCCTTTTGCCACAAGTACCTTGGGCATGCTTCCCACTGGGTGGATGCCAGATCTTATCCTGCCATGCCCATTCTTACCAGCAATCCATCAGAGGTCGGCGCAGACAGGATAGTCAATTCCGTGGCAGCTTTCGAAAAATATAAAAAGAGCCTTATTGTTATTGATTTCGGGACAGCCACTACCTTTGACGCCATCTCCGAAAAGGGAGAATATCTCGGTGGTGCAATAAGCCCCGGGATAATGATTGCAGCCGAGGCCCTTTCCATGAAAGCTTCCAAACTGCCCCGTGTTGAAATTTTTAACGCCCCGGAAAAAGTTATAGGCAAAGATACGGCCGAGAGTATGAAATCCGGGATAATTTTCGGGTATGCCGGACTTGTGGACGGAATAGTTGTCAGGATGAAGGCAGAGATGGGCACAAACCCGAAGGTCATTGCGACCGGAGGCCTGTCACCCCTTATGTTTAAAGTAGCGAACACTATTGAGGCGGTAGAGCCGGATTTGACTCTGGAGGGGCTTAGAATAATATCGGAAAAGCAAAGGATTCAAGGAGCCAAGGAGTCAAGGGTCCAAGGTGCTGGGGATCAGGGGCCGGGGGCCAGGTGCCAGGAAAAGCCGAATATGGAATAGAGAATATCGAACTTTCTGACCCCTGACTACTGACCCCTGACACCTGCTCCCACAAACCCCTTGATGCTGTTCGTTAGGAAGAACATTTCCCTCTCTTTTACGTCCTCTTCCATATTGGAAAAACCCGCAAGAAGTTGATCTTTTTCAAGAAGAAGTCTTGAGCAGCGGGTAATCAAGTCGTCTTTTTCAGATTTGCCGATTTCGTTCCTGATGATATCTTCCCAGAAATAAAGCTGCTCTTTATGCTGCTTCAACATATTTACCGCGTCCTCTTTTAATCCAAGGTGGCCGTAACAGATTTTTTCCGGGCGCTTTGAAATTAAAAGGTTGATACTGTCAAGTGCAAGGTCGCGAAAAAATTTCGGGGGTGTGGCAGGGCGCATGTAGTCGCCTCCCGACCTGAGAGGATAACACACGCCTCCGGCTTCACCGGCAAACAGACAATCATTGAACATATAGCTCACATGATGAAGGGAATGTCCCGGTGTAATTACCGGGATAACCGGGCCGTTATTGAAAACCGATGCATCCACGAGGCGTTCAGGGGGGACCGGTTTGAGAGGGCCATAAGCTGTTGCAATGTCGCCAAGTGTTTTTTTTGTTCCCTCCCACAGTCTGACCGGTTCGGCAAGGTGAGGTATTCCGTCTTTGTGGCAGACTACCGGAGCATCCGGAAAATGCCCGGAAATTTCCCCGGTTGCTCCTGCGTGATCTACATGAATATGTGTGAGAAATATGTAATCAAGATGTTCCACTCCGGCTTCACCGAGGGCATGCAGTAAGGAATCCGATGTCGAAGATGTGCCTGTATCGACAATAAATGTCCTTTCTCCCTTATAAAGCCAGACTCCTATGAAATCCTGGAAACCAGTGGCAACAGGGGGAAGGATTATCAGATAAATGTTATCGTTAAACTTTTTAATTTTATAGCTCAAGATAAAAACCTTTCCTCATCAATTCCCGGTATATATGAAATTCCTGCAATTTCTCCGGTGTTCTGACACTCTTTCTTTTCACTGGAACCCCTGAATCCTTGATCCCTTGACCCCTTTTTTACTTTACCAATTCCCCTCCACAGCTTGAACCGCTTCCGGCCGTACACCCGAAACAATGATTCATGGTCGTAATCTTACGTTTCATAATCTGATCATACGAAAAATCACGGATATGCGAGGCAGGCATAATTTTCAAATCAAGCATCTGGTTGAAATCGCAGTCGTACAAATAACCATCATAGCTTACGGAAAGCTGGTAGCGGCACATCAGGCCCTGCAGGGTGCAGGGGTTAAAAGCATTTTTAAGCATATCCATATATGATGTCAGTTTATTCAGCGCCAGCAATGCCTTTAGAAAGCCATCGAGGGGCAGATTGTTGATACAGTATAAATGATTGAACTGAATGTCGTAACCCTCTTTCAGATGATTTTTGAATTCAGCTTCCAGCTGCTGCTGCGATGAAGAGATATATATTCCTGACGGGTTATATATAAGATTGAGCGGCAGTGTCGTGCCATATCCCAGTAAGTTAAGCTTTTGCAGTGCGCGGATTGATTTGTCAAAAACCCCGGCGCCGCGTTGCCTGTCCGTATAACTTTTACGGAAATAGGGCAGTGAAGCCATGATTTCCACGCCCTGTTCAGCCAGAAAAGCGGCAATATGCTCATATCCAGGCTCTTCCAATATGGTCAGATTACACCTGTCAATTACATGTTTGCCAAGATTTTTGCATGCTTTTACGAGATATGAGAAGTAGTCATTCATCTCCGGGGCGCCGCCGGTAATGTCAACCGTTTTTATCTCATCAATATCGGCAATTACCTGAAGGCATGCATCCATCGTTTCCCTGTTCATCGTTTCGGTGCGCGCCGGCGAGGCGCCGACATGACAATGGCGGCAGGACTGGTTGCAGCGCTTGCCGATGTTAAGCTGCAGGGTTGTCATCGCACAGGGCTTGAGAGCCGATGTAATCGGCAAATGGGATTGAACAAAATCTTCAAATGAATACGGCAAAGCTGCTAAAAGCACTAACTGATCATTTGGTAGCATAAGTTGAAACTTTCTTTTTGAAGCTCCCCGTCGCAGAGCGGACGGGGAATCTTCGACAGTAAGGAATATTATCCATTTTAAATTCGCTCGCTAACCCCGCCAAAGAGCAGACGGGGAATGCTCTCGCTGTTTCGGTTCAAATTATCGTATCATCAATTTTATTCATCATTTGAACGCCGTGCACAAGAGTAATTCCCGCTGCCATTGCCGATGCCACATGAACCGCTTCATTCATCTGTTCCTCATCCGAGCCTTTTTCGATACAGATCCTGGTATAGGCATCGATACAATAGGGACATCGCAGAGCATGGGCGACAGCCAGCGCAATCAAGGCTTTTTCCCGTTCGCTCAGCGCCCCGGCCTTCATGACACTGTTGTAATAGGAAAAATATTTATCTCCCAACGGCTTGTTGACACGGGTAATCGTTGAAAATTTCTTCAGATCATCGGGTTCGTAATAACTTTTCATGGAGTTTGAGCCTTTCTGTATATTTTAATATAATCAAGATACGAAATCGAGCTTTCTCCGGTATTATCCGAATCGTTCATAATCGCTAAGCTTGCAACGGCAGGAGGTTCTTCTCCGAAAGCCCTGCGATAATCTTCGACAATATTGGCCTGTTCAACCATCCATGTATTCAGCTTTTGCGTGCCCTGTTCAACCGGGATCATTTTCGCTTCATCGGCATAAGGATTTGTCAGTATCTTATCCAAATGCAATTTGTTTGCCCATATATAATTCAACGTGCTGTAAGGCGGATATTTCCCGTATAAAGCTTTTGCGGTTTCATATTTCAGTTTTTTCAGGATACCAGCTTTTGCGGGATCATATTTAAACATTACATAAAGACGCAGCGGATAATCATCACCGATTTTTTTCCTGGCGTTCCCTTTAAGATAGATATTTTCGATCTTCCAGCGCCATTCCAGCATTTGGTAATCATATACATTAAACTGCCTTTTGTAAATGAGAGCAGAAGCAGACGCCCTGCTTTCAGCTTTTAAAACATCACCGTCTATGATCGTATAAGTGGAATGGGATTTAATCTTCTGAAAATAAAAAGGTTCCCAGTTATCAAGATTATGGAACTCTTCCGACAGCAGAACCTGTTCACCTCCGAAAGATGGAGAAGGCGAACCACAAAGCAATATGCCAAGGAAGGCCAGCCATATAAAGTATAATTTAAAAAATTCAGTATTCAGGATCTTATCCCAATCATTCGGGAACAAAGGTTCAAGGATTCGAGGGTTCATGGGTTCAAGTACCTCTTTTCTAATTATTTTAACTGCGGCTTTCAGCATACTCTAAACAACCCCCATTTCTATTTTAAAGTGCTGGAAGGCTTTGCTTTCACTGGAACCCCTGAATCCTTGATCTCTTGAATCCTATTTCTGATGCGGCCTGTAATGTTTTGCAAGACGTTCAGGGTCGGCGCCGCAGTGAAATAAAAATGCCAGCGCCCATGTTCGGATTATAGAATAGAGGATGCCTTCTTTTTCCCAGCGACGCGGCGAGGTTGTGACTGAATCGCGCAGTATACGGATACGCTCTCCGCGTTTCTTTATACGCCGCATCATGTCGACATCCTCCATTATCGGGATTTCCGCAAATCCGCCGATTTCATGAAAATATGCGCGCGACATGAAAAAAGCCTGATCGCCGTAAGGAAAACGGGTCATTCTATAACGCCATGAAGCTGCCCCGGCAATCAGGGCAAAAGCCAGTTTATGGCTCTTAAATCGCAATGTGAACGCACCCGCCACGTATTTACTGTCAGCCATGACTTCCCGGATCCGGGAAAGCGCGTTATGCGGCAGGCTGGTATCGGCATGAAGAAAAACCAGGATCTCACCTGTTGCCACATTGGCGCCGGCATTCATCTGTTTCCCACGCCCCTGAACGGCATGCAGCCTGATCACCTTCGGATGAGCTATCTGACGTATGGTCGTCCCGTCGGCATCTCCATCCACAACAATCACTTCAAAGGTCTCGTCAGGAAATTGATTATATAACGCTTCGAGACACATATTTATGCCATGCGCTTCATGAAGGGTTGGAATAATGATTGAAATGGTTGATACAGGGAGCATGGTATTTCTATTTCTCTCCACAGGCTCTTCCGCGCAGGCTGAAGAAGAATTTCAACCCTTTTCTTACTATAGTTTATAAAAAAGGGTTCGAATATTAAAGGAGTCAAGGGTTCGAGTGTTTTTTCGCCATTAATTTCCTGGTTACTATCGGAAATATACCGAGAAGTACAAAGGCAATAATTAATCCGGGGGATAAAATTCCGGAGAGTGACTCAATCTGCCCTAACTCCCTTCCCGCGAACACAAACACCATTGTTGCGGGCAACATCCCGATTTGCGAGACCCAATAGAATGTGGGAAGCCGAATCCGGGTCAGTCCCATTGCCAGATTGACCAACCAGAAAGGGAACGCCGGAATTAATCGCATTGTAAAGAGATACAATGCGCCCTCTTTTTCAACTCCTTCATTTATAGCTTTCAGTTTTCCACCCACTTTTTCCTGTACCCAGTCCCTTAATAAAAAGCGGGCGACAAGACAGGCCAGGGTTGCCCCGATGGTGCTGGCAAAAGAGACTGTGATTGTTCCCATCACAAATCCGAACAATGCTCCTCCAAGGAGGGTCATTACCGCTGCTCCGGGGAGTGACAAAGCCGACATGATAATATATGTTCCCATGTACGTGGCAATTACTGCTATCTTATGCTCTTTATACAGCAGGGCAAATCGTTCCTGAGAAGCTTTGATATAGCCGAGTGAGAAATATCTTCCCGCATCAAAGGCATAAAACAGTGCAATCAGGATGATGATGGCGCAGACAATGAGTATCTTCTGCACGAGCTTCCCTTTATTAGCGTCTTTTTCCATAAGATATTTTATTTATTATATTAACTCTTTCCCATTAAAGTGGTTAACCTCTTTCCCGCTTGACGCGAGGCTCTTTTTTTCCCCCATGCCCTGACGTGAAATTCTCTCTTTCTTCCCCTCCCTTGATGGGAGGGGTTAGGGGAGGGTGAGATAAACAATGCTTCCTTATTACCTCTAACACCCCTTTCGTATTAATTAATACTTCATTGCTCCAAAATCTTAAAACTTTTAAACCCTGTTTCTTAAGCCAGTCATCTCTTTCTTTATCTTTCTTCTTTTCTACTGCATGCTGTCCACCATCTATTTCAATTACAATACATTTTTCAAAACAGACAAAATCTACTATATAGTTTCCAATTGGCTGTTGTCTCTTGAATTTAAATCCTTCCAACTGTTTTGCTCTTAAATATCGCCATAATAACTTTTCTGTATCAGTAGATCTCTTTCTGAGTTTTCTGGCAAGACTTGTAATGTTAGTATTCAATCTTTAATTACCCCTCACCCTAACCCACTCCCACAAGGGGAGAGGGGATTAAAAAATACAATCTCATGATGAGACGGTGTTATATTCTCCCACAAGGGGAGAGGGGATTAAAAAATATAATCTCAAGATGAAACAGTGTTATACTGCTGATATTCTAATAAATTTTTCATTCCCTGCAAATATTCCAGTGTACGCGCTGCGCGTGTACTGCCGTTTCTGTTTTTTCTGTACCATTGCCGCAGATCTTGCAGGTCGTCAATATCGTTCCAGGGAAACAGGGCAAAAAACTTTGTTCCCCGCTGCTCATATCTGATGACGGTTTCTCTATATACACTGGAATTGCTCCATTCTATATTTCTGAATATTTCGGGGAAAAAAGTCTCTTCCCGGAAACCGATAAGGTAATAGCCGCTTTCTACAGATGGGCCGATTACACTTTCATAAACCGACAAATGTTCAAACGCTTCCTGTACATAGCCTGGCGGCAAATCGGGCAGATCGCTTCCGACAAGACAGACGGACTTAAATCCGAGCCGGAAGGCATCCTGAAAAGAACGGCACATTCTCTCCCCCAGGTCGCGGCCGTGCTGCGGCAGATACAGATATGTTTCCCCCAGCCATGATTTGAAATCAGGAAGAGACTCGTCAGGTGAATAACAGATACAGACAGTTTGAGGGTTATGCGCCAGCGAGTCGAGCATGTCGAGGACGAAACATCGGTATAATCCGACGGCATGATCATTACCACAATGGAGCGCCAGCCTTGTTTTTACCTTCCCCGGTTCAGGCCATTTGACATAGAAAAGCAGACATTCAGGCAAAGAAGCAGATGGGTCCATTTTTTATACCTTTACATTAAGGGCAAAGTCATCTCCTGACTCTTTGCTGAAATATCAATATTAAGTATAAAAGGCAAAAATATTTTATCTTGAGTGTTTTAAAGTAAAGATGTAAAATCACAACAATAATATATTTCCAGCATCTCATCGCTTTGCATTTCTTTCCGAACAATGTGTTGGGAATTTCGACACAAACCCTTGCGTTGAGGAGTTTAAATAACCTACGGTCGTCGTGTCGCGGGACATGGCGATAGACTTAATGTTATGTAAAGACCTCTCCGGTATGTAAAGGATATTCATAATGACCGCAAAAGATACTGCTCAGAATTATTCGATCAATCCTTCGACAATATCAGAAGAAGAATTACGCAAGAAAGCGGAGGATGCGTTACGTGAGAGCGAGGAACGCTATCGCGACCTTGTGGAAAATGCAACAGACCTGATTTGTACCCACGATTTGAAAGGAACTTTGCTTTCGGTTAATGCTGCTGCAGCGAGAGATATAGGCCTCGCGGTCAAAGATATTGTTGGGCTGTGTCTTCCGGATATGCTGCCGGAGGACCGCCGACACGAGTTTAATGATTACATAAAGACTATTCAGCGCGACGGTACGGCATCAGGCATAATGAAGATTGTGTCTCGAGATGGAGATGCGCGCTTCTGGAAGTATCATAATACCCTGCGCACAGAGGGAGTGTCGGAGCCTGTGGTGCGTGGTATGGCACGGGATGTGACTGATGAGATTCTGGCGAAGCGGGCCCTTAAAAAGAGTGAAAAGCGATACCGTCTGATGTTTGAGAGAAATCTGGCCGGAGTATACCGCACTTCAATATATGGCAGGCTTCTAGATTGCAACGACGCGTTTGTCAGGATCTATGGCTACGACTCTCGCGATGAAGCCATGCAGAATGATGTCGTGAGGTTACACGTCAGCCCTGAGGCACGACAGGAGTTTATTGCCGCACTTAAGGCGGCGGGGATGCTTCTTGATTTCGAAAACCGGGGGCGCCGTAAAGATGGCAGTTTGATCTGGTTGCTTGAGAGCGCAACCCTTGTCCCGGATGAGAATGGTAAAATTACAGAAATCGAGGGCATGCTCATTGATATTACCGAGCGTAAGCGAGCCGAGGATGAGTTGCGGAAGAGCGAAGAGAAATACCGTCTGATTTTCGAGTATTCACCATTAGGTTTTTTATACTTTGATGAAAACGGCATTATAGCTGATTGCAACGATAATTTCGTCAGGATTATCGGATCTTCGCGTGAAAAGCTCATCGGTCTGAATATGCTTGATCTTCCAGATAAAAACATCGTTAGAGCAGTTAGAAAAGCTCTGGACGGAAGCACCGCTTTTTATGAAGATATATATCATTCCGTTACGGCTGAAAAAAGTACACCTGTAAGGGTTATTTTTACACCTTTGGATATCGGGAAAGGGAATGTTTTAGGTGGTGTAGGAATTATTGAGGATATCACAGAGCGTAGGAGGTTGGAAGAAGAGCAGCTAAAGGCCGACAAACTCGAATCGGTTGGGATTCTCGCAGGTGGCATAGCCCATGATTTCAACAATATTCTGACTGCTATTATTGGAAATATTTCTCTTGCCAGGATGCATGTAAAACCCGGAAGCAAGGCATTCGAATTATTAAGCTCAGCAGAAACAGCCTCGATGAGAGCAAGTGTACTGACCGGTCAGTTGCTGACCTTTGCACGTGGCGGCACACCGGTAAAGGAGACCGCTTCAGTTTCAAGGCTGATCGAAGAATTGTCTCTCTTTGTCTTGCAGGGCTCAAAATCGGTATGCGAGTTTTCGATTGAAGAAGATCTCTGGCCTGTTGAGGCCGACGTTGGCCAGATAAGACAGGCTATCAGCAATATATTAATAAATGCAAGCCAGGCGATGCCGGAGGGAGGGATTATAAGGATTTTGGCAGAGAATCTGGTTTTGGAAGAAAGATCTGGAATTCATGTAAAACCGGGAAGATATGTACACATATCAATAGAAGACCAAGGGACCGGCATAGCAGAGCAAGATCTTTCAAAGATATTTGATCCTTATTTTACGACAAAAAACGAGGGAAGCGGTCTCGGGCTCGCAGCAGCCTATTCCATCATCAAAAAGCACAACGGGCATATTACCGCTTATTCCCTGTTGGGAGCCGGAACCACGTTTGATATCTATCTGCCTGTTTCAGATAAACCTATCCCGAAAATAAAAGGAGCTGACCTTTTAAAGGGCGCCGGAAAGATTCTTTTGATGGATGATGACAGGATGCTGAGAGAAATGGCAGAGGCGATGCTTGAGATACTCGGTTATGAATCGGAGTTCGCAGAAGACGGCGCTGAAGCGATTGAGATGTACCGGAAAGCAAAGGAATCCGAAAAGCCATATGATGCAGTTATTATGGATCTTACCATACCCGGTGGTATGGGAGGAAAAGAAGCTGTAGAGAAAATGCTGGAGTTAGATCCGCAATTAAAGGCAATTGTCTGCAGCGGCTATTCAGATGGTCCTGTAATGTCAAACTATCATGAATATGGTTTTAAAGGCAAAATAGCAAAGCCGTTTGATTTGAATACATTGAGCAAGGCGCTGAATGGGGTGTTAAAAGGCACGAGGCATGAGGCGTGAGGCGAGAGGCGGAAACCAAAAATCGTGGATCGCAGATCGTAGATCGTGAATCGAACAACGAGCCACGAACCACGAACAACGATATTCTGCTTCAAAATGGAGATTTAATTAATGGTAGATGTAAATAGGAAAGAAAATATATTCTGGAAAAGATGGTTGATAGTTTATCTGATACTCCTGCTTATTGTCTCAGTTGCGGGGTGGTTTGTAACCGGATTCCTGAGTGATAAGGCAAGGCAGGAAATACTCAAATATAACGAATCCGAGATATCATCGCATACTTCTCATTTGACGGCTGAATTTGAAAAAATTGAGAGAGCAGTAAAGTTGCTGTCAGGATCTCCCTCTATTTTGCCTGCACTTGTTTCCCGAAAAGAACAGGATATCAAAAATGCCGATGCAGCTTTAGACAGGTACAATTTGAGCATGAATAGTTCTGTCAGTTATCTTATGGACAGCAGTGGAAAGACTATTGCTTCCTCCAACCGCAATGATTCCGACAACTTTGTGGGCAAATCCTATCAATTCCGCCCCTACTTCACACAGGCGATAAAAGGCGCTTCAGGTCGGTATTTTGCCCTTGGATCCACTTCTTTGAAAAGAGGTTTCTACGCAAGTTATCCTGTAAGGGACGGTAAAGGTAACATTGTCGGAGTTGCAGTGATTAAGCAGGATGTTGATGCACATGAAGCTCATCTAATCGAATACCCATACTGTTTCGTTGTTGATCCGAACGGCATTATATTTCTATCAGGCATAAATGAGATGAAATTCAAGAGCCTTTGGCCGGTAAGCCGGGAAACAAAGCTTGCCCTTCTTGAATCTAAACAGTTCGGTGAAAGAGAGTTTGATTCTGTTCTGCAACGGGAAGTTGAGGACGGGATGGAGATTACATTAAACGGAAGAAACTATCTTGCTTCACGCAAGTTCATTAATTCTGAAGGCTGGTCGATTGTGCTAATGACGACAACTGAAAGAATTTACATATACAAGTCGGTTGGCGTGATTATAACAATATTGATATGCACATTTTTAATAGTGCCGCTTGTAATTAATTATAATACTTCCAAATCAGCGGAATTGGTGCGTGAAAGCGAAATGCGTTACCGTCAGCTGTTTGAGCGAAATCTTGCGGGTGTATATCGAACTACCATAGACGGCAGGCTCCTCGATTGCAATGATGCTTTTGCCTTGATGTACGGCTTCGATTCACGCGATGAAGCCATTCAGCGTCCGGTTGAGGACTTTTTCATCAGCTCGGAGGCCCGGCAGAAGTTTATCTCTGCGCTTCAGAAAGGGGGAGTGCTTCTGGATTTTGAAAGCCAGGGGCGTCGGAAAGACGGCAGTTTGATCTGGGTGCTTGAGAACGCCGCTCTGGTCCCGGACGCAGAGGGAGGACCAACGGAGATAGAGGGTACACTCGTGGATATCACCGAACGTAAACAGACCGAAGAGGCTGTCTTACAGGAAAGGAACTTTGCCCAGGCGGCCGTCGACAGTTTGCCTGGACTTTTTTACCTCTTTGATGAACAGGGAAAATTTCTGCGCTGGAACAAAAATTTTGAAGAAACTTCCGGTTATTCAGCCGGGGAAATCGTTCGTATGTCTCCGTTGGACTTGTTTGATGAGCCTGACAAAAAGATCGTCGCGGCGGCGATTCAAAAAGCATTTATTACCGGTCAGGCCAGTGTAGAAGCTGATTTTCTTGCGAAGGATAAGAC
>JAWOHP010000038.1:0-32802 GCA_046485065.1 Desulfobacterales bacterium
CCAGTCCAAGTGCATCAAGTGCGGTATCTGCTATGATACATGCAAATTTGACGCAATTGTGATCCGATAATTATAAGGGGTATGATTTATGATAACATTCAAACTAAATGGTAAAACCGTTCAGGGTGAAGAAGGCCAGTATATTCTTCAGGTAGCTCAGAAATACGGGGTCGAAATTCCTACCCTTTGTCATCATAAGGCACTGGAGCCGGCCGGTATGTGCCGGTTGTGTACTGTAGAAGTCTTTGATGGCCGAAGGAGCCGGTTTGTTACTTCCTGCAATTATCCCATCTGGGAGGGCATGGATGTCAAAACCGACTCCGAGGCCGTGCACCAGGGGCGAAAACTCATTGTCGAACTTCTGATGGCGAGATGTCCTGATGTGCCGATTCTGAAAGAACTGGGGAAAAAATACGGTGTTTCAGAGACCCGGTTCAAAAAAGGGGAAGACACCTGTATTCTCTGCGGTCTGTGCACGCGGATCTGCGCGAAAATGGGTAACAGCGCCATCAGTCTGACCGGACGCGGCGTGGATATGAAAGTGGACACGCCTTTTCATATTCAAACGGATGTCTGCATGGCCTGCGGGGCCTGCGCATCGGTCTGCCCGACCGGCCACATCACCCTGGAAAAGATTCGCAACAGCGTTACAACCAGAGATTTCAAACCGATTCCCTCCGAATATGACATGGGTCTGAAAGGCCGCAAACCGGTGTATGTGCCCTATGCACAGGCCGTTCCCAACACGCCGGTAATTGACCGGTCGGTCTGCATGCATTTCAAAACCGGCGGATGCCAGGTCTGTACCGAATTCTGCGGGGTTAATGCCATTGACCACACAATGCAGGATGAGATTGTCGAGCTGAATGTCGGGTCGATCATCCTGTCACCGGGTTATCAGCCGTTCGATCCGTCAAAATTTGATTCATATGGATATGCCAAACATCCCAATGTCATAACAGCAATGGAAATGGAGCGGATTCTGTCCGCCTCGGGCCCAACTGCAGGACATCTGGTTCGCCCTTCGGATCACAAGGAACCAAAAAAAATAGCATGGTTCCAGTGCGTCGGCTCCCGTGATATGAACAAATGCGATCATGCCTACTGCTCTTCGGTCTGCTGCATGTACGCAATCAAGGAAGCAGTAATAGCCAAGGAACATTCCGGAAGCGATCTGGACTGCGCGATATTTTACATGGACATGCGGACTCATGGAAAAGACTTTGAGCGGTTTTACAACACGGCAAAAGACAAACACGGGGTGCGGTTCATCCGCAGCCGGGTCCATACAATCGTGCCGGTTCCGGGAACTGATGATCTTAGCATACGGTATATTACTGAAAGCGGCGAAAGTGTCGTAGAGGAATTTGACCAGATCGTGTTGTCTGTAGGCATGGAAATATCCCCGGAAGTGGTCGGCATGGCAAAAAATCTAGGAATTGAACTGACTCCGGGCAATTTCTGTGAAACTACCACATTTGAGCCGGTGGCTACCTCCCGCCCCGGAATTTTTGTGTGCGGGGCTTTCCAGGGTCCCAAGGATATTCCCCAGTCTGTCATTGATTCCAGCGCGGCAGCGGCAGCGGCAGGAGAGATTCTGGCCGAAGCGAGGAATACACTAACCAAAGCCAAGGAAATTATTCCGGAAACCAATGTTATTGGTGAACGTCCCCGGATCGGCGTGTTTGTCTGCCGCTGCGGCATCAACATAGCCGGTGTTGTAAATGTTCCATCCGTAGCGGAATATGCGGCTACCCTTCCTTACGTGGAATATGCTACCGACAATCTCTATTCCTGCTCCCAGGACACGCAGGAAAATATGGCACAAATAATCAAGAGGGAGGGGTTAAACAGAGTTGTTGTCGCCGCCTGTACTCCCAAGACACATGAGCCCCTGTTCCAGGAGACCCTTGTAAACGCCGGTCTGAACAAGTATCTCTTCGAGATGGCCAATATTCGAAATCATGACTCATGGGTCCATAAAAACAATCCGGAACTGGCCACGCAAAAGGCCAAAGATTTGATTCGATCCGCGGTTTATAAGGTGGCTCTGACCATGCCTCTGGCTGAAGCGGAACTTCAGATCAAGTCAGCGGCTTTAGTCGTTGGAGGCGGCATTGCGGGAATGACCGCGGCCAGAAGTCTCTCGCTTCAGGGATATGAAACCCATATCGTGGAAAAAACCCCGGTTCTGGGCGGACAGGCCAGAAATCTTTACCGGACGGCCAAGGGTGAAGATATTCAGCAGCAACTGAATATGCTGATTCAGGATGTAAATCAGGACGACAACATTCATGTTCATCTGAATGCCGAACTGGTTAAGATGGATGGATTTGTGGGCAGTTTCAAATCCACACTGAATGCTGCCGGGCAGGAAATCGTTGTTGAACACGGTGTGGCTCTCCTTGCAACCGGGGCATCCGCATACCGGCCGACGGAATACCATTACGGCGAGGATTCACGTATTTTAACCAGCCTCGAGCTGGATAAAAAATTCATGGAAAAAGATTCGTCACTCTCATCTCTTCAGTCTGCTGTGTTCATTCAGTGCGTCGGGTCCCGGGAACCGGACCGGCCTTATTGCAGCCGGGTATGCTGCACCCATTCCATAGACAACGCGCTGGCCCTGAAAGAGATGAATCCGGACATGAATATATATGTGCTTTACCGGGATATCCGAACCTACGGAGAACGTGAGTATCTGTTCAAAGAGGCACGGGAAAAAGGCATCATATTCATACGGTATTCAGTGGATAATAAACCGAAAGTAAGCCTCGACAACGGTAAACTTTCGGTTAAACTGACGGATCACATTCTCGGAACGCCCCTTGAAATAGAAACAGAGCTGATAACCCTGGCCACGGCTATTGTTCCGAACCGGGATGAAAAACTGGCCAATTTCTTCAAGGTTCCAATGAACTCCGACGGATTTTTTGTGGAACGGCATGCCAAACTGGGCCCGTCCGAATTTGCGACAGACGGCGTATTCCTCTGCGGTATGGCCCATTACCCAAAACCTATCGATGAATCAATAGTTCAGGGCAAGGCCGCGGCATCAAGGGCTGTTACCCTTCTGGCCAGAAAAACCATTCATACCAGCGGAACCATTGCCGAAGTTGTTCCGGCCAGTTGCAGCTCTTGCGGCGTCTGCGTATCCATATGCCCCTATTCAGCGCCGTCGTTTATCGAAGAAACCGCCCGGTTCAACCCGGGAAAAGCTCAGATCAATCCGGTGCTGTGCAAGGGCTGCGGCCTGTGCGTTGCATCCTGCCGGTCCGGCGCCATTCGGCTGAAGGGGTTTGACAATGATCAGATATTCGCGCAGATTACCGCGCTGAATGAAGCAATGTAGATAATTTGGGATTTTAAGATTCCAAATTTTAAGATTCAAAAGAGGAGAAAATTATGTCTGAAAGAGAACCAAAAATAGTCAGTTTTCTCTGCAACTGGTGCAGCTACGGAGCCGCAGATCTTGCAGGTGTGGGGAGAATGGAGTATCCCCCGAATATCAGAGTCATAAGGATTCCGTGTACAGGGCGCATGAGCCCCAAGTTTTTTCTTGCTGCCCTGGCACAGGGAGCGGACGGTGTATGGGTCTCCGGGTGACATCCCGGCGAATGCCATTACCTGGAAGGTAATTATTATGCGCGGAGAAAATTCGGACTCTTTAAGAATCTTATGGAACATATGGGTGTTGAACCGGGCCGGCTGAGTTTTTCCTGGATATCCTCCGCCGAATCGACCAAGTTTGTTGATGTGGTAAAGGATGTTACGGCGACTGTGAAGGCCCTGGGACCTAATAATAATTTTAAAAAGCATCTGACAAGGTAGCTTAACATGTTAGGATATATTGATAAAATAAGAGAAATATCAAAAAGGCTGTTGGATGAAGGCAGGGTGGATATTGTTGTAGGTTTCCGCAAAGGTACCATGCCCATGATGAACGAGCCTGCTTTCGTAAAAACACCCGGTGAGTTATCAACTCTGGTTTGGGACAGCAATTGCGGAATCAACCTTGCTAATTACCTGACCGATAGGAAGGAAAAAATTGGTGTAATCGCCAAGGGATGCGATTCAAGAAATATAGTTACCCATCTGCTTGAAAACAAAATAAAGCGGGATAAGCTGGTGATTATCGGTGTTCCCTGCAAAGGCATGATTGATCGTCGCAGGATAAATGCGATGTTTGATGCCGAAGTGAGAGAGGTTATCGAGGAAGGGGATGCAATTACGGTCAAAGGCACAGGTTTCGAGAAAAAATTAAAAAAAGTGGATATCCTCCAGGATAACTGTTCCAAATGCATTCACAGAAATCCGGTTATATACGATGAACTGGCGGCACCACTTGTGGAAGAGCAGAAAGATATTGACCGGTATGCCGATGTCAGACGTATCGAAGCAATGCCTCCAAAGGAAAAATGGCAATATTTCGAAGATCTTATTTCTCCCTGCATTCGATGCTATGCCTGTCGTAATGCTTGCCCTCTCTGCTATTGCCCGACATGTTTTGTGGATGAAGCCCGTCCCCAGTGGGTCGGGAAAAGCCAGGATCCGATCGACATTAGGACTTTCCATTTCTTAAGAGCTTATCATTGCGCGGGAAGGTGCACAGACTGTGGTGCATGCGAGCGGGCGTGTCCGGTCGGAATAAAAGTCCGGCAGTTTACCAGCAAGCTCAACAAGGACTGCGTAGATATGTTCGGCTGGGAAGCCGGCATTTCGCCCGATGAACGTCCGCCGCTTGATACATTCAAACCGGGCGATCCGGGTGATTTTATAAAATAAACAACTTATAACCCGAAAAAAAATAAGGCTATAGCTATGAAGGTTATTAAAATCGATAAAAAGGACTGGGTAGGCGGAATTAAAAAGATCCAGGATAGTTACAGGTTATTCGGTCCTGTAAAGTGTGAAAATTTTCATGATTTCAAGGAGCTTGCAAAAGGAGAATTGCCCGACCTGAATTTTTCAAACACACGCCTTTCTCCCAAATCAATTATCTATCCTCAATCTGAGATTATGTTTAAATATTCCCTTGATGAAAAAGATCCCGATCATCATATAATGAAAGATGCCGCAAAGGACTATTCTCCGAGAGCGGTGCTGGGAATCAGGCCGTGTGATGCTTCGGCATTTCTTCTTGTAAAACGCAACTTTGATACCCCTGAATATAAGGACCCATACTGGATTAAAGCATATGAATCCACAACCTTTGTAGGGTATGCCTGCAGTAATCCATGCAGCACCTGCTTTTGCACCACGGCTGGCTCTGGTCCTTTTAATGAAGAGGGCCTTGATATCCTTCTTGTAGATGACGGTAAATTATATTACGCGAAAGCAATTACGGAAAAGGGCGAAAAGCTGCTGAATACAGCCGGATGGAATAAGGCTGCAGCCGGCGGCGCTCTTAAAAAAATAGAATCTCTTAAAAAAGAGGCCGAAGCAAAAATAAGCTCTTCTGTATCAACGGATCAGCTTAAAAATAAAAAGACAACGGAGCTTTATGAAGCTCCTTTCTGGGAAGATGTTTCATTTGCCTGTATCAACTGCGGAACATGCACATATTTATGTCCCACTTGCTGGTGTTTCGATATCCAGGATGAAAATTCCGGATGTTCTGGCGTGCGCATGAGAAACTGGGACAGTTGCATGTTTCCCCTTTTTACCATACACGGTACGGGGCACAATCCGAGGGGAACAAAGCTTCACAGGGTCCGCCAGAGATTCATGCATAAGCTGAAATATTACGTCGATAAGTATGAGAACGGGATTCAGTGCGTTGGCTGTGGCCGCTGCATTCGTTCCTGTCCGGTTAATATTGATATACGCAGAGTCTGTGACATAATGAACAGTTATGATCCCAAAGCCTGCGCTTGTCCGGTAAAGTGATAAAGGGGGGTATTAAAGTGCAAAATCCATATATGCCTTATCCTGTACGTATAGATGAAATAATAACGGAAACGGAAGACAGGAATCTTAAAACATTCAAGTTTGTTTTTATAAACCCGGGGGATGAAGAAAAATTTTCTTACAGGGCCGGGCAGTTCGCGGAGCTTTCGGTGACAGGTAAAGGAGAAATACCGATAGGTATTGCCTCATCTCCTACTGAAAAGGGCTTTGTCAAATTTACCGTAAACAAGGTCGGGCTTGTATCTTCATATCTTCATTCAATGAAGGTTGGGGATATAATGGGTATAAGGGGCCCACTAGGGAATTCATATCCGTGGGACATCCTGGAGGGAAAAAACGTGGTTATTATAGGGGGCGGCTTTGCCTTTACCACATTACGTTCATCAATAATTTTCATGCTGGATCCGGCAAACCGCAATAAATTCAAAAATATCAATGTGATATATGGAGCACGAACACCCGGCATGCTTCTATACAGGGATGAGCTTGCAGCATGGGAAAAGCGTGATGACATAAATATGCATATCACGGTTGATGCGACAAATGATCCTGACTGGAAATATAATGTTGGTTTTGTGCCTGCAATAACCGAAAAGAAGGCTCCAAGTGCTGATGCCGATACATATGCGATTATTTGCGGGCCTCCTATAATGATTAAGTTTACTCAGCCTGTTCTTGATAAACTTGGATACGGGCATGATCAGATAATAATGTCCCTTGAAAACAGGATGAAATGCGGAATAGGGATGTGTGGAAGGTGCAATATAGGCAAGGAATTCGTATGCAAGGATGGCCCTGTTTTCACTCTTGCACAGCTTAATGCAACCCCAAGGGAATACTAACGGCTTCGAAAAAAGGGTTCGGACACTTTAAATCATATTTTATGTTGACATTGAAGACCTAATAATATTATTGGAACCCTTGATATTTAAAAGAAGCAAAACAGGCTGTAAGCCGAGAAAATAATTAAACGAAAAGGAGGAAATTCAATGCCGGAAGTACAATTTGGTGGAAAAACGTTTGTTGTGGACGAAGATGGTTTTATTGATTCCTATACCAACTGGAGTCAGGAGTGGGTTCAATTTGTGAAAAAAGAAGAGGGCATCGATGAATTGACCGATGAACATCAGGCGGTTATCAAAGTGCTCCGTGAATATTATGAGAAAAACGGAATTGCGCCTATGGTTCGTGTTCTTTCTAAAGTTACCGGTTTTAAACTGAAACACATTTATGAGCTTTTCCCCTCAGGCCCTGGTAAGGGAGCATGCAAGATGGCCGGTCTTCCTAAACCGACAGGATGCGTCTAACAGATAAAAAGTGACGAATTATCCATTTATTCAAGAGGCTCTGCAGAAAAAGCAGGGCCTTTTGTTTTTATGGAGGTTTGATGATTCTAACGATAAAAACCAGCCAAAAAACGGAACTGATTGATATAACGGCAAAAGTTCAGGAAGCCGTTATTATTTCATGCGAGAGGAAAGGCATTGATAATGGCCTGTGCATGATTTATATTCCTCATACAACGGCTGCAGTTACTATTAACGAAAGCGCTGATCCGGATGTAAAAGCCGATATCATAATGATATTAAATGAAATAGTTCCATGGAAAGCCCGTTATCGACACATGGAAGGAAACTCGCCGGCGCATGTCAAGGCTACTCTTGTAGGGGCTTCAGAGCTTGTCGCATTTGAAAACAAAAAACTTCTGCTCGGAACGTGGCAGGGGATTTTTTTCTGTGAATTTGATGGTCCCAGGACGAGAAAAGTTCATGTCAAGATAATGCCGGAGTGATACACAAGATAAAGAAGGGTTCAAGGGGTCTAGGATTCAGGGGTTCAAGTGTTTAAAAATCGGAAACATAAACCATGAAATTAATAAAATGAAGAAAACAACAGCGCTCGATAATACGGACAAGGCAATCCTGAACCTCATTCAATCTAATTTTCCAATATCATCAAGGCCTTATCTTGTGATTGCGGAAAGACTTGGACTTGCTGAAGATGATGTTATTAACAGGCTTAAAAAACTTAAGAAAAATGGTATAATTAGACGAATAGGGGGGAACTTTGTACCCGAAAAGCTGGGTTTTGTGAGCACCCTTTGCGCTGCGGTTGTATCCGGTGAAAAGATTGAATCCTTCGCAAAAGCAATAAACCGCTATCCTGGTGTGACCCATAATTATTTGAGAGACGGAAGTTTTAATATCTGGTTTACATTTATTGCGCCTTCCATGAAGGAGATTAATACCAATCTGAAACATATATCAAAAGAGACCGGTGTAAATAAGATTATAAATCTTCCCGCGACAAGAGTTTTCAAGATTAAGGCTCATTTTGACTTATGAAAGATATCAGGATAGCAGCGGTTATTTTCCATTCCGAATCGTATGAACCCTCCCGCAATATAAAATCCATGGAAAAATGGATAAGGTCTGCAAGAGAAACAGGTGCTGAAATAATCTGCTTTCCGGAATTAAATATTACTGGGTACGGAATAGACGGAAAAATACTTGAGGTTGCTGAAGAAATACCGGGTGAACTAACCGGAATAGTATCTGAAGTGTCTTCAAAATACGGTATCGTAATTCTTTCGGGTATGGCTGAAAAAGATAAGATGGGCCGGATACATGCGAGTCATATAGTTGTAAAACCTGACGGTTATGTAGGTGTTTACCGGAAACTGCACATTGCTCCAGTGGAAAAAGAGATTTTTTCTCCTGGAGACGAGGTTCGGCTTTTTACGACCGGGGGGATAAAATTCGGAATTCAGCTTTGCTATGATTCACACTTTCCTGAACTTTCGACTAAAATGGCGCTTATGGGAGCAGATGTTTTATTCATTCCACACGCTTCTCCAAGAGGGACACCCGAAGAAAAACAGAGATCATGGATGCGCCACCTTCCTGCAAGAGCTTTCGACAACGGCCTTTTTGTAGTAGCGTGCAACCAGTGCGGAGAAAATTCAGCCGGTCTGCAGTTTCCTGGTACCGGTGTAGTTATAGGTCCTTCGGGTGAAGTTATTGAAAAGAACAAAAGCGGGAAGGAAGGAATGATTGTTGCGGATATCAGGGCGGAAGATCTTGAAAAAGTGCGCAATAATAAGATGAGTTATTTTCTGCCGAACAGAAGACCGGAAATATATTAAGGCGTGAGATGAAAGAACGTACATCGAACATCGAATATCGAACATCGGACACAGAGCATCAGATATCGAACGTCGGAAATCGAATACCGGATAAGCAATATCGAAGTACGAAATTCGAAGTTCGAATCATGGGAACTTGATACAATGAATCGTGATGAAAAGAAGATAATGGGGCTTACAATTGCGTCACATCCCCTTGTGCATCTGTTCGAAGGTGTTCTGCCTCCCCTGATACCTTTACTGATAGTTGATTTTGCGACGGATTATTTCCATCTCGGAATAATAGTTTCAGTTTTTTCATATGCCTTTGGAATAGGTTCACTGCCAGCCGGTTTTCTGGCCGATAAACTGGGACCGCGCCGCCTCGTTACATTTTTTCTTTTCGGGTCAGGCGTTCTTTCGGTTCTTGTATTGTTTATTCCATCACTATTAGCCTATGGAATTATTATGGGGTTCATCGGGTTTTTCTGCAGCATGTATCATCCGGCTTCAAATACGCTTATAAGCCAGTCTGTGAGGGAAAAGGGAAAAGCCTTTGGCATTCATGGCATAGCAGGCAGCCTTGGAGTTGCTTCTGTTCCAGTACTTTCCGCTTGGCTTGGCTCAAACATGGGATGGAGAGCCCCTCATGTAATTTTCGGTTTGATGGGTATCGCCGCCGCTCTGTTTTCCTTTTCGGTACCGGCAAAATCTGCATTCACAACAGAAACCACCGATGGTAAAAATAAACCGGGGAGTGAGATATCTTATCTTAACCTGATTGTTTTTTATTGTTCAGCGGCAGTTCTCGGGCTCACATACAAGGGGATTATGACTTTTCTTCCGGCCTACATGGGAGAAAAAATACATTTTGGATTTATTACCTTAAGCAAAGTAACTCTTGGCGGAACGGTGGCAACAATTGCGCTTGTTTCAGGCGCCGTGGGTCAATACATAGGGGGACGCCTTACTGATCGTTTCAAGCCTGAGATTATTTATTCATACGCCATTATTATCGGTACTTTTTTTGTTTTTATCATGGCAAAGAGTTCGGGTTTTATTTTGATTGCATCTGCCGTTTTTTACGCGTTTTTTTATTTTTCAACCCAGCCGATGCAGAATTTTATTCTTTCCAATTACCTGCCCAAAAACCGCCATGGAATAGGTTACGGCATTCACTTTTTTGTGACTTTTGGGATCGGGTCGACAGCAGCGGCAGTTTCCGGATATCTTGCGGATAATTATGGTCTTGAATCAGTATTTTATGCGATGGGCGCCTGCTTTGTTGTCTCTTCTTTTCTCTCGCTGATTCTTGTGGCAAGAGCGCGAAGAAACGAGGCATGAGGCATAAATCGAACATCGAATATCGAAAATCGAAAGAATCACACAAGAACACGAAGCCTCGAAGAATATAGATCGAATATCGAAGTACGATGTACTAAATACGAACAATGAGACCATGAAATCAACTGAATGTAAAAGATGCGGGACATGCTGCAGAAAGGGAGGTCCGTCATTTCATTTTGAGGATAAGGATCTGATAGAAGATGGTCATATACCTGCAAAACACCTGTACACAATCAGAAAAGGAGAGCCGGTCCGGGACAACATATGTGAAAAAATTGTTTATGCCCCTTCTGATATAATAAAAATTAAGGGACAGAAAAACAGCTGGACATGCTATTATTATGAAGATGAAAAAAAGTGCGGGATTTATAAATACCGGCCAATTGAATGCAGGGCTCTTAAATGCTGGGATACACGGGAGATTGAAGGCATATATGGGAAAAGCATGCTTTCAAGAAAAGATCTTTTCGGCAAGGTTGAAGGACTCTGGGAACTGGTAATAGAGTATGATGAAAGATGTTCCTATGAAGAAATAACAGGTCTTATCAGGGAAACCAGCAGCAGGAAAACGGGGCGTTTGCCTGAAAAGGCCGCTGAACTTATTGAGTACGACAATACTGTCAGGGAACTTGTTGTAAAAAAAGGCAATTTAGATTCAGATCTTCTTGATTTCCTTTTCGGGAGGCCGCTATCTGTTACCTTGAAAACGCTTGTTCAAATTTGACGGCTTCATAAAAAAACCCGAAATCCAGTCACTCAATTGGCTTATGCAAACTTAAATCGTTTTTCCCTGAACAGCCTCAGGCAGGCATCGACAACTTCATCATCATACAGGATGCCCCTGTTTTTTGATATCTGCTCGAGCGATTTTTCTATTCCAAGAGAAGGTCTGTAAGGCCTGTGGGATGCCATTGCCTCAACAACATCCGCGACATTAATAATTCTTGCCTCAATAAGTATCTCCGGCCCTTTAATTTTTCTGGGATATCCCGAACCGTTCATTCTTTCGTGGTGCTGAAGCACAATATCCGCAATAGGCCATGGGAAATCTATATTTTTTAATATATCATATCCAACCTCGGGATGGGTTTTGACTAATTGAAATTCAAGATCATTGATTTTTGCAGGTTTGTTCAGGATTTCAGCAGGTATCCTCAGCTTGCCTATATCGTGGATAAGGGCTGCCATTCGTATTCCTGCAACAACATTTTCCGGCAAGCCCATTTCTTTTGCTATTGATATTGCAAGGTCTGTCACCCGCCTCTGATGTCCGGCAACGTAGGGATCTCTTACCTCGGAGGCAATAGTAAGCATTTGAATAACCCCTTCAAGAGCCATCTGTAATGTTGCTATAGTTTTTTCAAGCCCGGATATTTTGTCTTCTACTTCCATGGGGTCCTTTATTGATAATAAGTATAACAGATTTATAAAAAAAGCCGAATATGGATTGTTCATTAATGCTGCACATTGAATAACACAATCATAAAATATTGCAAGAGAACCGGTTATTCTGATATCATTGCTGCATATTAAAGGGGATTTGAAATGAACGGTATAAAACTTATTTCTGGTTACATTCCCGGTGCAATAGGCCGTGTAGCAGAGCTTCATGGCACTTATTACAGCTGTTACTGGGACTTCGGTCTTTATTTTGAGGCCAAGGTGGCTACCGAACTCTCCGAATTCTTAAACCGCTTTGATAAGACCCGCGACGGATTCTGGGTTGCCGAAGATAACGGAAAGATTTTAGGGTCGGTGTCAATTGACGGAATCGAGGGTAAGACAAAGGGCGCCAGACTTCGCTGGTTTATAGTCGATCCGGAGATGCACGGGCGCGGGATCGGTAGAATGTTAATGCGTGAAGCTGTTCTGTTCTGCAAAATCTCAAACCACAGTAAAGTATATCTTACAACTTTTGCAGGGCTTGATCCTGCAAAACATCTATATGAGTCTTTCGGGTTCGTTTTATGCGAAGAGTGGGAAGATGCTCACTGGGGAAAGCCTGTTATGGCTCAAAAATTCGTGCTTAATCTGCCGGGCTTACCTCTTTAGGAATCAAACGGATAAGCCACAGAGTGATAAACGGTATAAAAGCAATAATGCTTAAGACCGGCTTTATAGTGAAAATATCACAGAGTTTCCCTGTTACCGGGGTAAGCATACCGCCTGTTCCCCATGCAAGTCCCATCATGAGACTGGACGCCATTGATTTTCCTCCGGGGGCGAGTTTCTGTGCCATTGTAACCCCGAGAGGAAGGGTTGCAAGTATAAAAAAACCGGCCAGCATCGCTCCGAGATATGCCCAGTTTCCAGGAAGATAGAGAAGAAGAAGCATGCACGGCGGAGTTAAAAAATGTGTTACGTAAAAAACAGGCTTAAATCCCATCCTGTCCGCCATGTGTCCTGCAATGAGTCCGCTCACCGATCCGGCTACTGTAAAGATTGCTACAAGTGAACCGACCGACATAAGAGAATGGCCTTCCCAGCTGTATAAAACCGGGAAGAAAGTCAAAAAAGACTGACCTACAAAAGCCCTGAGAACCATGACAATCCATATGAGAAGTATCGATTTCCATACCGGCCCGAAAATCTCTTTTATTGAACCGATAAGACCCAGGTTGCTGAGGCCTTCCCCGACAGGCATTGGAACTGTTTTAAACAGGTAATACATGATTGCCAGTCCCAAAAAGACAGTATATGGCGTTGCTTCAAGACCGTATCCTGACACCAGCCATGTAATGAAAAGAGGTCCCACTCCGAATGCAAATGTTCCACCCATGTTGAATACCGACATGGAAAAGGCTAAGTTGCGTCCCGAGTATGATGAAATCATGCCGGCAGTTGTCGGGTGGAATATGGATGAACCAATCGAACTGGCTGATACAAGTAGAAGTAGAATTGCATATGAAGGCGCAATTCCAACAAATGATGTTGCAACAATGACTATTAAAGGACCTCCCAGTACAAAAGCGCGTGTTTTATAGCGATCGGCAAGATATCCTATCGGAGGCTGCACAACAAAGGCAAGGAAGCGGCTTAATCCGGCGATGAAGCCTGCCTGTGTTAGTGTAAGAGAGTACTTCTGGATCAGAACGGGAAGCAGGGGGCTTATGAACGAATGGTAAAAATCGCCGGTGAAATGGACAAGTGTCAATGCCCATATAATTTTTAAATTTGTATTTTTCTGCAATAAAGACATCTATGTAATCAGCATATCCTTTCGCCCGGCTTTGTCATTTGCCGTTATCTCCGGTTCGTCATTCCCGCGAAAGCGGGACACATAGTGACGCCTTAAAGCTATCCATCCCTTTTATTGACTCAACATTACCTTTTATATATAAGTGTTCAAAGGCTTCATAAAAAGTCCGGATTCTTCTTTAATGGCATTCCTGCGAAAGCGGGAATCCAGTATTTTCAAAAGCTTCTGGACTCCCGTTTTCACGGGAGTGACAGGATTTTTGACTTTTTCCGAGTCTATTAAGATTATCGCATTTGTATGAAATAAACAATATGATAGAATGCAAAAATATAACTTATCAATATTCCGGGGCGCAGAATCCGGTCTTCAATAATCTTAGCTGCCATGTCGGAGAGCCTGGATTTCATGCGTTATTCGGCCAGTCGGGAGTCGGGAAATCAACCTTTGCCCGCATGATTGCAGGTCAGTTAAACGGATTTGCTGGTGAAATAGGGATAAGTAAACCCAAAAAAGTTTTTTATTCCTATAATCTTGAAAGGCTTCCCGGATGGTCTAGTGTAGGAGAGCACATCGGGAAGGTCACGCCCGAAGCGAATAAAAGCAGAATCAGTGAAATCGTTGAATCTTTCGGGCTTTCAACCTGTATGGATTCATGCTTTTCAAGGCTTTCCCTCGGACAGCAGAACAGGGTGAACCTGGCAAGGTATCTTCTGCAGGATTTTGATCTTCTGATTATGGATGAAAGTCTTGCCAATGTGGATGAGGCCACGCGGGAGCAGATCATCTTTAAGATAAAAGAGATGTTTCCGGGAAAGAGCTTTTTATATATTTCCCACAGTGTTGCGGAAGTGTCCAGGTTCTGCATGAATATTCTTGTGCTGAGAAGTTTTATTAAGGTGCCGCAGGTCCTGACGATTCATGGACAGGATGATGTAAGGGAAAGGCAAGTTGTGAAAAAGAACCTTGAAGAGACCATGCTGGAGATTGTAAATGCTTCATAAGCGGCTATACCAGTTTGTTCTTGTCTATTTTATCGGGCTCGCCTTTTTATTTGCGGTGAAAGAAGTTTTTAATCTTTCCGACTACGTCATTCCGGGCCTTCCTGATATTTACATAACCGTGCGCAGGGTTTTTACAAGATATCTTTTCGATGTGTTGAATACACTTTCAGTGGCAATTGTAGGCCATATACTTTCCATCGCAATGGCGACTGTTGTCGGAATAATAGGGCGCCTGTCGAACTGGATGGGCTCGCTTATCAGGACAGCGGCTTTTAACATACAGGCATATCCGATTGTCGCAGTGGCTCCAATGATCTTTATACTCCTTGGTGACGGCCTTTCCTCGAGGCTTCTTATCGCGGCAATGATATGCTATTTCCCGCTGCTCCTGTCATTCATTGGAATTCTTTCTGAACCGGTTACGGATATAGAGCATTTTTACGTGCATTCGGGAAGAATGAGATGGCAGCTCGAGGTAAAGATAAGGGCCTTCGAAAACATGAATAAACTAATAACGGTTGTCGCGGGAAGCGCGACCCTTGCGATGGTTGGAACAATAGTATCAGAGTTTATTGGCGCCAGCGCCGGAATAGGCTACAGCATAAGAATCGCTCTTTATCAGAGCGACCTTTCAAAAATTCTGGTTGCTCTTTTTCTGATAGGAATTTTCACATCGCTTTATCTCGCTGTTCTTGAATTGCTCGGAAATATTATAAGCAGGAGCTGGGGAAAGCTTGAAGTGAAAGGCGAGAATAGTAGTTCGTGAATCTTGAATCGATCAACGAACCACGAACGACGATCAACGAAACTCGAAGTTCGAATCAGAGATCAGGTGCAGGAAATGAATATGAGAAATAATGCGATAATGATTTTATCTTTGCTGATCATCCTTCTCCCTGTTTCTTCCGGTTGCGGCAAAAAGCAGGAGGAAATGACAAAGGTCTCATACCGTCTCAAGTGGCTCTTCAATGCCAGTGTCGCGGGAGATATATATGCCGATGTGAACGGATTCTTCAAGAAAGAAGGACTCGAAGTGGAAGTAAAAGAGGGCGGGCCGGAGCGGGATGCCATAAAAGAACTTGAGATGGGGCATGCTCAGTTTGGAGTTGCATCTGCAGACCAGGTTATAAGAGCCGTTTCAAAAGGATCTCCAGTTGTCGTGCTGGCACAGCTTTTCCAGGCCAATCCCCTTCAGTGGATATACAGGCCGGATGAAAACAAGATCGACAGTCCGGAGGATTTGAAGGGAAAGGTTGTCGGAATAACATTCGGCGGAAATGATGAAACGATCATGAGGGCACTTCTTGCAAAATACGGTATAAAGGAGAATGAAGTAAATTTTTTCAGTGTAAGATACGATTATACTCCTTTTTATGAGCGCAAGGTCGCTCTCTGGCCTGTTTACAGAAATGCCCAGGGCATCATAATTGGGGATCAGCTTAAAAAGGCCGATGAGTCCACGGCCTTTTTTGATCCTGACGCTTCCGGCATACGATTCGTGGCAAATTCGGTTATAACAACCGAAAGCATGATCAAGGGGCATCCCAAAACCGTTAAAAAGTTTGTTTCGATTTTGCTTAAAGCATGGAATGAAGCTTTGAATCCTGATAATTCAGGCAAAACGGTTGAGACTATTCAAAAATTCGACAAGGATACCTCTCCCGATGTTATTCGCAGACAGCTTGATATAACAAGACAGTTTATGAAACCTTCGGAAAAGACGGTCTTCGGCGCAATTGATATTGCCGCCTGGAAACAGACGGAAAGCGTAATGCTCGAGCAGAAACTTATTCCCGCTCCGGTTGATATCGAAAAAAGGCTGAAAACGGAATATGCGGGAGAATAAAAGAAAGGTTCCGGGGGTCCGGGATTGAAGCTCCCCGCCGCAAGCGGACGGGGAATATTCGACCGTAAGGAATATTATCCATTTTTAAATTCGCTCGCTAACCCCGCCGCAAGCGGACGGGGAATGCGCTCGCTGTTTCGGTTCAAGGGTTCAGGTGTTTCTTCTTTTCACTGGAATCCTTGAACCCTTGACCTCTCGAATCCTTCTTAATTTATTCTTCCATAAAGCAGGGATATTTTCAGACCGCCGTGGTAGAGTGTTTGAACTTTAGGGGAAAAAGGAAGAAAGTTCAGAAGTCTTTTGTCCGGGGCTATAAGGGCGACTTTCCAGCCCGATAAATCTTTTTTAAGTTTTTCGCATACGGCAAGAAACAGTTTAACGCTTTCAGATCTGCTTCCTATTCTGTGGCCATACGGCGGATTGATAACCACGAGTCCTTTATCTTTTGTCAAAGAGCGAGGCGAGAGATTGAAAAAATCTTTTTTCTCCACCTCCACCGTTTTGAAAAAATCATATTTTTTTAGGCAGGATTTAAGCGAATCGCATGCCACGGAATCGATGTCGGATGCAAAAATACGAGGCGAGGCGACCGGTTTTATGCCGGATTCAGCTTTTCGTTTTATATATGCCCATCTTTTGGAATAGAAACACGGCCAGTTCATGAAAGCAAAGTTCCGGAAAAGGCCTGCCGGGATGTTCTGTGAAATCATGGCGGCTTCGAGTGAAAAAGTGCCTGACCCGCACATGGGATCTATCACCGGTTCGTTTCCATTGTATTCTGAAATCGCGAGAATTGCTGCCGCCGTTGTTTCCCTTAATGGCGCAGTTGCCCTGTGGGTTTTTATGCCGCGCTTGTAAAGCAACTCCCCGCTGCTGTCGATGGAAACAATGAACCTGTCATTTGACGCGCGAATAAAAATCTGTTGACCGGCAGTATCCTTTGCCGTATTCCGGATACCGTTTGATATGAATCTTTTATCTATGCTCGCGGCAAATATTTCCGCGATCGCGTCCTTATGGTAGAGCCGAGACTGCTTTGTTGAAGTGTTTATTCCCGGCCTGCAATTTGCCGGAAGAAAAAGCTCCCAGGGGAAATCTGAAAGCTTTTTCTCAAGCTGCATGAAGTTTGTGGTCTTGAATTCTCCAATCCGCATCAGTATCCTGTTTGCAGTGCGGAGATTCAGGTTTGCGGAAAAACAGTCTGTTATACGACCTGTATACATAACTCCGCCTTCTTCTTCCATGAAAGATTTGCCGGTGAGTGCGATGGCTTTTAACTCATCAAGGCAAAGAGATTCAATCCCGGGAGACGTTGCGGCAAAAAAAGCCCTTTCACGTCCGGTTACATGCCGTTTGATCCGTTTTGAAAGAGATATTTCAGGAGTCCTGTTTTTCACGGTTTTGGGCACGTACAAGGTCAGGGGTTTTATCATCATATCCCACCTTGAATTGCAGCAGAATTATCGATGCAATAACCATAATGCCGCCAGCCATCTGCAATGGTTCGAGAATTTCATTTAAAAAAAAGTACGAAATGGCGGCTGCTGTTATAGGTTCTAAGGTTCCGGTTATGCTGGCTTTCGTTGAACGTATGAGGTTTATTCCCTGAAAATAAAAACCGAAAGGGACCACTGTTCCGAAGATTCCGATATAAATAATCAAACCCCATTCAAGCATAGAGCGGGTATGAAAAAAGGCTTCCAGAGGCGGATGTAATATGTTCCATGTTATTGCGGCGAAGAGAAGAGCAAAGAAAAGGACGGTTAAAGGATCATATCTCCTCATTCCGTATTCGCCCTGGACAGAATACCAGGCGAAGGCGACAGCGGCAAAAATACCCGCGATTATTCCTGTTTTGTTCAATGACAGGAGGCTGAAATTATAGGCTCCTACTACAAGATAACAGCCTGTAATGGCGCCTGCAACTGATAAGATAGTTATAAGGCCCGGCTTTTCCTTTGCGAAGACAAATGAATATATGGCGATAAAGGCAGGTGCGAGGTACTGAAGAAGAATGGCTGCAGCAACGTTTATTTTGCTTATTGTAAAAAGATATGTGAACTGGACCGCGGCCATAACAACTGCACCCAGGAATACAAAGTAGAAAAAATCGCCCTTCTTTATCCGCATGAGATCGCGGCGCCAGATCAAAAGGACCGGGAAAAGCAATCCGGCCGAAATTGTCAGACGAAGCTGCACAAGCTGAAAAGGTGTTACTCCCGAATTGAACAGAAACTTTGAAGATGAGCCGGATATGGCCCAGAATAAAGCTGCTATTATTACGTAAAGATACCCCAGCCTGGGTGTTTTTTGAGGGTTGTCTTTTTCCATTAAAATTTTTCCATAAAATATTTGTTGAAAACATACAGCAGATAAGGTTAACCATTTATATTCAAGAAATTCTATTTTCGCAAGCAGTGATTTTCCGGGGACTTATATGGATAAGGTTTACTTCAGAAAAGCGGAATATGATTACACAGTTTTAAAGCCAACCATCTTTGAATTGATTGATTCCTCATGCGGGGTTTCGATCGGGAGAGGAACAAGGGTTTTAATCAAACCGAACCTCCTTCTCCCGACAAAGCCTGAGACCGCGGTTATCACTCATCCCCTGGTGGTTAAAGCTGCGGCTGAATATGTGCTTGAAAAAGGCGGAACAGTTACTGTTTCGGACAGCCCAGCCATAGGCCTTTTTGCCAAAATATTGAAAGACGGAGGATATAGAAAAGCGTTTCACGGGCTCGATGTCGAATTTAAGGAATTCAAGACGTCTGTAAAAATAAATATCGGGGAACCGTTCGGATTTATAGAGATCGCAAAAGATGCCCTTGAGGCTGAAGCAGTCATAAATATTGCAAAACTCAAAACACATGCCCAGATGTTTCTTACCCTCGGAGTTAAAAACCTCTTCGGGTGCATAGTCGGTTTTAAAAAACCGGAGTGGCATTTAAGAAGCGGAATAGACAGGGAGATGTTTGCAAGGCTTCTTGTCCGCATACACAGGGCGGTCAGCCCTCAGATAACGATTGTTGACGGCATACTTGGGATGGAAGGACAGGGGCCCGGCAAGGGCGGCACTCCGCGCAGACTCGGCGTACTTGCTGGGGGAAGCAGCGCATTTGCAGTTGATGTGGCCATATGCAGGTTTTTGGGTGCGGATCCGGACAGGCTTCCAACAAACAAGGCGGCAAGAGAGCTCGGATTAACCGATTATAATGTTGATATCACCGGCGATTATGAAGGCATAAATAATTTTGTTTTTCCAATCCAGGATCCGCTCACATTCGGGCCTAAGCCTGTGCACAGGATACTTCGCAAGCATCTTGTTCAAAGGCCGGCAGCGGATAAAAATTTATGCAAGCTGTGCGGTGAATGCTGGAAATACTGTCCTGCAAAAGCGATTTCACACGATAAGGAGAAAATATCTTTTGATTATGACAGGTGCATCAGGTGCTACTGCTGCATCGAGGTCTGCCCCGAAGGAGCGTTGAAGGCGGTTGAGACTCTCCCAGGGAAGATTATAAGAAAACTGTTGCTGTAATTCTATTTACCGTGAAATTTTCTCTCACGGTACCGATCCATTGCCGAAAGCGCCCTTACCGCTCTTTCCGAAGATCTGAAGACAGGGATTCGCTCCGCTTCGATCTGCCCGATCAACGCCATTTCAGTCGCTCCCGACGAAGCACACCACAATGCAAAGGGTTTGCCGGATTTTTTCATGCTCAGCAGCCATTGGATGTAGAGTTCTCTCATTGCGCCGGCAAAGTTTTCAGAGGTGCCCGGAATGGTCATGTTTTCATTTAATGTCCACGGGAGCAGCTGCATTATCGTACAGTCAACACCATTATCTTCCGGTATGGCCCGGAGAGTGTCGAAAAAAACCGCAAGGTCCGAAAGATGGAATTCCATGCAGACACCGGCATCAAAAGGATTTAAAGGAATTTCCCATTCTGGAAATATTCTTTCAAGCTTTTGGCTGGTTTCCGGACCCAGGTCGGCCTGATTCATACCGTGCGTTTCACAGGCGTCGGTTGCCATGACTCCCTCACCACCAGAAAGTGTTACGATAGCGAGGCGGTTTCCCCGGGGCAATGTACAAAACTGAAAAGCCTTGGCGAGATCAAAAAAGGCTTCCATAGTCTCTGCCCGGACAGCCCCGGCCTGCCGCAGGGCACCGTCGAAAACAGCGTCATTTTCACTGGCCATGGTGCCGGTATGCGAGGCTGCAGCGCGTGAACCAGCCTGCGTACGACCTGCCTTCAGGATAATAACCGGTTTTCCCTTCGATACGTATTTGACACGATTAAAAAATTTCCGGCCATCACCATGAAGACTCTCTATATGCATTGCGATAATCCCGGTGTCAGGATCCTCTGCAAAATATTCGAGGGCATCCAGCTCGTTAATATCCATTTTATTGCCCATATCAAGTATTTTGTTGATCCCGAGGTGCGAAAACAACCAGTTGATCATGGGTTCGTAAAACCCGGACTGAAAGGCGAAAGAGATGTTGCCCCGGCTCAGTCTCTTAATGGGATTAAAGCTGATAGCAAATTTATTGGCCGTATTAATCGGACTAAGAGTATTGGGGCCGAGGATTCGGATACGGTTCTTCTTAATAAGGGATTTCATCTCTTTTTGAAGCTTCATGCCACTTTCGCCCCCTTCTGAAAAACCGCCGGTGATGATAACAATATTTTCAACTCCTTTGCTGCCGCATTCTCTTATTATACCGGGAACTTTATTAGCCGGGACGGCGATCACGGCAAGGTCGATGCTTTCAGGGATATCCTGCAGTCGTGCAAAGGTTTTAATTCCGAGTATTTCCGAAGTATTAGGATTGACCGGATATATCTTGCCCTCGTACTCCAGGTGGACCAGATTCTGGAGCACGCGAAAATTCATTTTCAGGGGATTGTTGGTTGCTCCTACAATCGCCACTGATTCCGGATTAAAAAACCGTTGGAGGAAATGATTGGTATGTACCATTAAAACTCCTTTTTATTTTCAGGTTACAGTTACACCGGCCGTCAAATGATTTTATGCTGTAAACGGACTTTTTTTTACGCCTTGGGTATTCCGAGTACGATCAGGGCATCCACCGCAACGGGTTTGTTTCCTGTTATGATCAGCGGATTAATATCGATCTCTGCAATCTTCTCGTTTTCCATGCCGATCTTCCCGATGGCGATCAGAATATCCGCAAGCATGGTCATATCTACGGGTTCCATTCCACGAACGGCGCCAAGGATCTTTTGACCCCTGATTTCAAGCATCATTTCCAGCGCGTCGAATTCTTCCAGGGGGGCCACCCGAAAAGAAACATCGTTCAAAACTTCTGTAAATATTCCTCCAAGCCCGAACATGACGCACGGACCGAAATGGGGATCTCTTGTCATTCCCGCCACAAGCTCTCTTTTTCCCCGTACCATTTCCTGAACCAGGACGGAATTACCGGAATTCTTCATCACAGAGGTTATCTCTTTAAAAGCGGCAAGTGCCTCATCCTCGTTCCTTATATCCACGTGTATCAGTCCTTTTTCGGTTTTGTGGGCGATGTCCGGCGAGCAACCCTTTAGAACAACCGGATAACCGATCTTTTCGATGGCCTCCATGAGGCTTTCCCTGCCTTCTACCAGGATCTCCCTTGTCACCGGGATGCCGTATTGAGCAAGCAGTCTCTTGGATTCATATTCGGAAAGCGCTGTTCGTGCTCTCTTTACCAATTCGTCAGCCATTTTCATCTTTTTCTCCTTATGCAGGTTGCCCGGTCATTGTAATTTGGTCCTTAATGTTTGCACTTTACATCAAAATCACTTCTAACCACAGGATTAACCGCCGAAGGAAGCTTCATGAATCGAAATAACCGAGCTGTCCCCGCCGACGATAGCCTCCATTTTGCCCAATGTCACCGGCAGAAGCGAATTGATAAAGTAAGAGGCGGTGTGCAGCTGGCCGTCGTAGAAGGCGGCTTCTCTATTCCTGCCGAGCTCCTCTTCGCGGGCTTTTCCGGACAGTCCTCCAACAAGATCATTTACCCTGGGGAGAGCCAAAGTAGCCCGCCACAAATGCATCCAGGCCAGAACAACATCACCCATGACATCCTGAAACGGCTGTGCAAAGGCAAAGGCAGACTTGAAATCCTGCGACATGGCGGATTGGCCGATGTGCATGGCAGTTTCACTGAGGCGTGAGACAGCGTTTTCAAGTTTTGATCCCAACTCTTTCAGTTCCGGTATTGACCGGGCGTTTTTAATCGTGGCCTGCATTTCCTGAAGCAGGTTCATAAAGACGGTTCCGTTTTTCATGCCCAGTTTCCGCCCGAGCAGGTCCATGGCCTGGATGCCGTTGGTGCCCTCGTAGATCGAAGAAATTTTACAATCTCTCAGCAGCTGTTCGACCGGATAATCTCTGGTATAGCCGTAACCACCGAAAACCTGAATCGCCTGAACGCAGATATCGAATCCGCGATCCGTACAGTATGCCTTAACTATCGGTGTCAACAGGTCGAGCAGACCTTGATAATAGTCCTTCTTCTCATCCGAAAGGGCGCACCTGATTTTATCAAAACAGAACGCGGTGAAATATATGAGGCTGCGCATCCCATCCACGTGGGTCTTCATCCAAAGCAGCATACGCCGCACATCAGGGTGGCAGATAATAGGGACCTGGGGAGCTTCTATGTCCAAGATCTTTTCCAGGTCACGGCCCTGTAAACGCCGGCGGGCATAGTCGAGTGCGTACAGGTAGGCGGCCGATCCGCACATAAAACCTATAAAACCGGTGGCCAGCCGCGCATTGTTCATCATGTGAAACATTACACGCATTCCTTTATTCTCCTGACCCAGTAGCAGTCCGCGACATCTGCCTTTGCCGCCCAGCGTCATACTGCAGGTGGCGCTGCCGTGAATCCCCATTTTTTCCTCTATGCCTGTGCAAACTATGTCATTCTCTTCGCCCAGGCTGCCGTCATCGTTAACCCAGATCTTGGGTACCAGAAAGAGCGAGATGCCTTTGCTTCCAGCTGGTGCGCCTTCGATCCGGGCCAGGACAGGATGAATTATATTCTCGGTCAAATCCTGATTTCCGGCGGTAATGAAAATTTTATTGCCGGTGAGAGAATAGGTGCCGTCCTGGTTTTTAACCGCCGTGGTCATAAGGGCGCCAACGTCGGATCCGGCCTGAGGTTCTGTGAGTTGCATGGTACCGGACCATTGCCCGGTATACATTTTTTTCAGAAAGAGCTTTTTCTGGGCTTGCGTCCCGAACAGTTCTATCATCTCTCCGGCCGCGTGGCCGATAAATCCGTATAGCGTAAAGGCATAGTTGGCGCCGACAAGGTACTCGGAGGCCGCCTCGGCAATGACCATAGGCAATCCCTGTCCTCCAAGTTCAGGGTCGGCGATCATGGCGGTCCATTCGCCCGCCACGAAATGTTTGAATGCACGGTGGTAGCATGCCGGGACTTTGACCTGGCCGTTTTCAAAGCGGGCGCCTTCCCGGTCTCCTTCCGCAAAGGTCGGAAGAATTTCTTTAAGGGCCAGCTGGCGCGCTTCGGAAATGATCAGGTCGAAAGTTTTTCTATTAAACTCCTTATATTTTTCGTGTTTAAGAAGTGTTTCGGCATTAATCTGTTCATACAAAACAAACTCGATATCCCTTCGGTCGGCAATGATTTGTGCCATGGTAATGCTCCTTATGCTTAATGTTTCAGGTTCCGGCTAAAGACTGACCCGCGCGAAATTTGCGAAGCTGCCATATGCCCTTAATTTCGGCAACTATCTGATACTTTTCTTCGATCATATCATCTTCCTTTAACTCCGGTGCAGTTGTTCACTGAAGTTGTTTAAAAATCTTATTCGCTCCTCTATTCCGCAGCTCGGCCTTCAATCATTGGTAAGGTATTGTTTTTTGACGGTTTGAGTATAGGGCATGGCAAACTTGCAGGTCAAGAGGAAAAGAACTGTAAAAAAGAGAATTCGGCCAGAGATATAGGGTTCATTCAGAGCGTGCTTGACGGGGATATTTGTATTTGATAGGAAATAATTCTTCCCGAAGGTAAGTTTAAATATAAGTGATAATCAGCATAGATCAGTGGCTGAGCAGTCGCTTTTGTGAAAGGAATCTTTATGCTATACAGGTTTGACGGCAAAGAGCCGATGGTGGGGAAAGATACCTATGTAAGTGATCTGGCAAGTGTCATTGGTGACGTAGTTATCGGAGATAATTGCTACATAGGCCACGGAGTCATCCTTAGGGGAGACTACGGCAGAATCGAAATCGGGGATGGTTCGGCAGTAGAAGAAGGAGTCATTGTTCATGCGCCTCCCGGCAATACGAACAGGATAAGCACAAAAGTCACAATCGGGCACTGTGCCGTGGTTCATGGAAAACATATAGGCGATCAGGCAGTTATAGGCATGGGTTCCATATTAAGCATCTGGTCTGAAATCGGAGAAGGCGCGATTATCGCTGAGGGCACCGTTGTGAAAATGAAACAGATAATCCCTCCGAAAGTGGTTGCTGCAGGAAATCCGGCGCAAATCGTAAGGGAGATATCTGCAAAGGACGAAGAGTTTTGGAAAATAGGCAAACAGCTTTATATTGATCTTTCGAAGAAATATCTGGATGAAGGTATGCACCCGGTCCTGAGCCCGGGTGGTTTGCAAGGAGTTGAAATGAGTTCAAAGACGAAGGTGGGTATTATTATCTGCGATCGCTACCGCCGCTGTGCGGGCGGAAAGTGTCTCCGGGCGATGAGGAATAAGGAAGGGGCTTTCAGCATATATTCGGACACCGAAATCGAGCTGGTAGGTTTTACTACATGCGATGGTTGTCCGGGGGGCAACATCGAATACGCGGGTGAAGAGATGGTGAAAAATGGCGCACAGGTTATTCATTTGGCTACCGGCCTAGTGGTTGGTTATCCTCCCTGTCCCCATATCGGCACTTTCAAAGCCTTTCTTGAAAACCGCTATAAGATCAAGGTCGTTGTTGGCACACACCCGATACCAAAAAAGTATCTCGATATGCATACTTTGCTCGGAACATGGGAGGACAAGTGTTGGAAACCTCTTGTTGTGCCTACGATGGCTGATGAAGAGACCCGTGCAAGATATGATTGAGAAAAAATGATAAGGCTCCGATTAAGAATCCGGAGCCCTGTATTTAATTTATCTTGGCCCACAGAAGTCTTGCGGTTTCAGTCCCGGTATTTTTCCATTCCGACGGGAGCCCGGAGGTAAGATAAACAACATCGCCGGGATTAAGAATATGGACGGTTTTATTCATCTTCATCTGAAGTTTTCCTTTAACCAGGTAACCGAATTCATCACCCTTATGGACAAAAAAATGAGCCGGGATTTTTTTCCCAGGCGGTATCTCTATTATAAATGATTCGACTTTAGGTTCAAAATCGACGGGAGTGAGCATTTTTGCTGTTATGCTACCTTTCGGAAGGAAAGGGAAATGAACGTCAATAGCCCCGGAAAATGGGAAAACGACCTTGTTCGAAGTATCAGCCGGGTCGCTGAAGAATGAACTTACGTCGATCGAAAGGACCTCTGCTATTTTCATGAGAGCAGGAAGGGACGGATATATAAGGTTGCTTTCCACCTGCGATATATTGCTGGGAGTCACTCCGACAAGCTTTGCCAGTTTCGTCTGGGAAAGGCCGTATCTGGTCCTGAGCTCTTTGATGCGTGTTCCGATATCGATTCCGCTTTTTGCATGCCTGTCAAATTCAAATGCTATACTGAGATCTTTTGCCCAGTAAATATAGGGCTTGTTCAGCGTGTCAAGGGTTCGTTTTTCAGCCTTTATAACGGTGAGTGCGGTTTTCCCTCTCTTTACCGATAAATCGATTGCAACCTGCGCTATCTGGTTTATCTGGGCTCTTAGCCTCTGTGTATGGGCTTTCTTCTCAATTATCCAGTAAGCGATAGTGTTAAGCTCGTAGAGGCGGGGGCAGGAATGAGAATAAAAATTTATAATATGCTCTTCACCGTTCCACAGTTCCTGCATGCCTGTAATACTTTCAAAAACAAACCGTACATCCCCTTCGAGCTTTTCGTGGATTCCGTAAATAGAATTCGAGACGCTTTGTATGCTGCGGGGATCTTTTACCGGGAGTATCCTGCATTTTAGACCGCTGTTTCTGCCGCTGTAAAAATCGAGGAATATCCCGGATCCGGCGCCTTTCCCGTATGTAAAGCAGTCGAGAATGGTGAGCAGCGGGCTATCTGCAAGACGGCCCAATTTTTCAAGCAGGTTACGCGGTGACCTGTCGAAGCTCACGTAGATAAGCGGCTTTTTTTGCGATTGAGATGCCTGGATGAAATTAAGACAGAAAGGGGTTGCGAGACTTCCCGCATCATCATGCCATACTACATTATCACCGATATATAGTCCGTCAAGAAGTCTGTCAAGCTGGCTCACTCCCGAAGCCACGCGGAGTCTTTCAGAAACCATATTATATCTCCTGAAGCTACATTAGTTGGTTTCTATAATGAAATGACCTTTCTTATCTCATCAGTCTATCATCTTATACTTCTTCTCATAAAAAAGTCTCAGGCAGGCGTCAACGACGTTAGGATCATATAAAACACCCTTGTTTAGAGTTATTTCCCCGATGGCTTTTTCCATGCCGAGACCCGGCCGGTAAGGCCGGTAAGAAGCAATGGCTTCAACAACATCGGCAACAGCTATTATCCGCGCCTCAATGAGAATCTCTTCTCCCTTAAGCCCTCCCGGGTATCCTGATCCATCAATTCTTTCATGATGCTGCAAAACAATCCGGGCAACAGGCCATGGGAATTCAATATCTTTCAGAATATCATAACCGGCTTTCGAATGGTTTTGTATCAGTTTGTATTCAATTTTGCTCAACTTCGAAGGCTTGCTTAAAATCTCGGCAGGAATTGCTATTTTTCCAAGATCATGAATCACGCCTGCCATGCGGATTCCTTCTGTCTGATCACTTTCAAGACCCATTTCATTTGCAATGGCGCGGGAAAGATCAGCCACTCTCCTCTGGTGACCCGCCGTGTAGGGATCCCTTGTTTCGACAGTAACAGCGATAGCCTGGATGGTTGCTCCAAGAGCCTTCCTCAGACTCTCAAAGCCCTTTTGTCGTTCTTCATCGGCCTTTTTTCGGTCGGTGATATCTGTTAAATAATTTAAAGTAGCGGGCTTTCCCTCCCATGAGATCATAATTGCATGCGAAGCCGCCAATCTGAATGTTCCATCCTGTGCAATAACTCTGAATTGCAGAACCGGCTGAGTTTCTTCACCTCTCATCCTCCTGCTGTGGGCCTCAAAAAGCTTTTCTCTGTCTTCAGGATGAATGATCTCAATGAAAGGTCTTGAAGTAAGGAGATCCTCAGAGTATCCGAGGATTTTCAGAGTCGTGGGATTGACATATTTTAAAAAACCGTCCTGGGCAATCAGGATTGCTTCATCCGCATTCTCCACAACAAGGCGATATTTTTCCTCGCTCTTTTGCAGAGCGTCTATTGATTCTTTCAGTTGTAACGTTTTCCGGGTCACTTTCCGGCGGAGAGTATAGTTCCAGAGCAGCAGGATGCCACCCAAAAGAACAAAACCCCCCATCAGATAAAAGACGTATGCCAGATAATGAGTCACGGGGATTGGGGCGCCGAGCCACCTTTTATTGATCTCTTCGTATTCTTTTTGAGAAATCCCGGCAAAGCCACTCTCGATTGTTGACAAAAGATCCTTTTTCTCTATTTGAACAGCCCTGTGAAACTGACCGGTATAGAGTGGATCGGTATGCCGGTAGTCCTTTGCAATGTTCATTTTATTAAGATAGTACAGAGCAGGGGGGGCATCAATGCAGAATACCTTGACCTTCTGTTCCATGGCCGACCGTATGATGCTTTCGTAACTTGGGAATTCCTGTAATGTACTGATGCCGTTTTTTTTTAGAAAATCAATGCAGGCGTCGCCCGCCTTTACAGCTATTGTGAAGCCGAACAGAGATTTTACATCCTTTATTCCGCTGATATCCTTGTGGAAATATACAGGAACATCAATTGAAGCGTACGGGGCGGTGAAGGCGAGTTTTTTAGCCCTTTCTTCCGTAAAGAAGATTGTATCTATCACATGGGCATTCCCTTCGGCCATCAACTTTTGGGCCTTATCCCAATCCATGCCGTTCAGGTCTACTCTGATTCCCGTTTTTTCCTCCCAGAGCCTCCATTCATCGACAAGAATTCCCTGAAGGGAACCGTTCTTATCACGAAAAATATAAGGCGGGTAATTGTCGTCTGAAACGACTATAATTTCTTTTGGCGTAGCAGAACCGGTGGAGATGGCGGCAGTTGCCGGAAAACAGAAGATAAATATCAGGAGGAGAATTAAGAGATAAGGAGTGAAGAACCTGCTCATTTTAATCATTCTCTTATTCCTTGAAAAAAATGGGGTTATTATTTTTTCTGGTACCATTTCCCCGTATTGTCCTGAAGCCATTCGCCTGCACCCGCATTTTCGGCAATCTGAATCGCCCTTCGTTTTCCAACAAGATCAACACTCGCACCCTGCTGATTAGCTATTGCCGTATAAACCGCCTTCCTGTCAGCATTTTCGCTGTTTACAACTCCTTCCTGTTCTTTGGCTGAAGAGACAAACTGCAGGTATCCGAGATTGTTTTCTCCTATGATTCCCTTTGCTTTTAAAGCCTGAATCAACGGTATTCTTTCCAACATCCTTGCTTTTAATTCTTTTGCATCCTGCGCAATTGCATAACCGCATGTTAAAACCAGCAGCATCAAAACAACTATTTTTGTAATTTTATCGGTCATCACATCTTCTCCTTTTCACTGGAATCCTTGAACCCTCATATAATCACCGGCTATCTTGTGGATGATTCCTTTAACATTATTTTGCCTTATCAATATCTCCGAAGAAATTGTCAAGAGCCTTATCCACTTTGATATTAACATCAATTATTATATGGATTGGCTTGACTTCAACCGGTGCAACCGCGACATCATGGTGTGTATTGCAGGCCTGAATAAAAAAGAAAGATAACACCCCGGCAAAAACCATCATTTTTCTTATCATAATTATAATCCTTTTTTGTTATCGTGATATATTTAAAGAATCCCGGTAATGCAGGATCTTGTCAAGAGGAACAACAAGGTTTATATCAAGCCGTATACCCTGGAAGCGTGAGCCTTCCTCGGCCGATTTAACCCTTACAAATCCGCCCAACTCCTTCTTATATATGAACGGAAGCGGATTGGCAGGTCTTCCATCAAACTGCAAATATAAAAGAAGATCTTCTCCTTCGGTTGTGAGTTTAAGCCTGACCCAGTCATAAATGTAATCCTTAAGCGCTTCTAATGTTAGATCAATCTGAGTAAGCTGAGAAGTTCCGGGAACTGTTCCTTCCTCAAGAAGCTTGGCGCCGGTTATATGGATTGTCCCTCCTTCTCCCGGAGTAGAATAGAGAAAACCATCTGTAAAACTTATTTTTCCGCCTTTATATTCAACGGGTATCTTGCCGTTTACAGATCCGCTTCCTTCGGCTTTGGCAATACCGAACTGTTCAATGATCATTGCAAGATTTACCCGGTCGCAGAATAGAGTCAGGCTTACATCCCTGTTTGCCGGAGAAATTCTTATAGATTGAGTATTTACAGAGCCATTACACCACTTAACGTTGCTTTTTTCAATATAAAAGGATTCTGCCGATTCAACCTGAAAATCGACCTTGCCTTCAGACAGTTGAATTGCACCGATCGAAGCCCTGTCAAATGAGAGATGCTGCCTTGGGCCACTCCTGGCAGCAAAGAGATCCGTCATTGAAAGATTTATGTTAATCCCTTCGACAACAATATCCTTATCACTATATCTAAATGATCCTTCCCTAATATTTGCCTTTAAAAAACCGGCCGGCTTTTTATCCATAAAGCTTATTCTGCCGTTTAATTCCAGAGTGCCTCCGAAAGCCATTCCCTTTGTCTGCGGGAAAAACCTGCCAAGATCTATGTCGGAGCCTGTTTTGTATTTACGCACAATAAAACTTATTTCTGTATCAGGACTTTTTGTGCCGAATAATTCTGATTTTCCTGAAAAACCGGCAACCATTCCTTTCAGAACAGCGCTTTTATATTCACCGTCAAAAAGCAGCCCCGAGTTATCCTGCCTGGTTGTTCCTGAAAATGCCCCCAAATTCATATTTTTCCAAAAAACTGCATCGGCAAAAAAGGCGCCCTTTTTCTCAATAATCTTAAAAGGCCACTCAAAAGGTATTGTTCCTCCTATGCCTGATGCGGCAAATTGTAATTTCGAATCTTCCATGCTGATATCTTTTAAATTTAAGGCTCCGTCAAATCGCAAAGATTTCCCTGTGTTCTGCTCAAATATTCCTGAAACAGAAAATGCAGGAATATCTATTTTTGATGAGCCGGATTTAAAAACAACATTTCGGGTATTTAAGTTTATTAAGCCTTTAACTTCTGAATTGACAACCTCTGCTTTGCCGCCAATAGTCAATCCCGGTGTTTTTAAAGAGAGATTGTCATTAATAGCGCTTATGTCTGAAATTGATGCGGCATATTGAAAAAGACCTTTACTGCCTTTCCCTTTTCCGGATATTTCAAATTCCAAAGCATTTAATGAAATGTCGAGACCCCCTAAATTTCGCCCTGTTTTATCAAGGGGTTCGCTTGACGGGATGTTTGCCGCATTAAAGTACCAGGCTCCTTTATCCGTCAGACTGGCAGAATATTTGCCCCGTATCTGAAAAAATTTTTCTTTTCCGTAATATAAGACTTTTTCATAAACAAAAGATGTTGGATTAATTGTAAAATTTCCTGAAAATTTAAGCGAGTTGTCTTTGGTAGCCAACCTGGCTTCAGGGGTTGAAATTGTCACCGGTATAGGGGAAGCAAGATAGATGGAGGATCCGGCAAATATCCATTCGTTTTCACCATTGTTTCTTATATCAAGGATAAATGGTTTTTTGCTCTCCTTTGGATTTTCCAGTTTTATGCCGTTATATGATATTCCAAGGTTGCTTGAAGTAATAACACATGAAGCTGATGATATTTTAAATGGAGAAAACTGCAGTCCGGCATTTGCGCTTACATCGGTTTCTCCTGAAAGCGACATTCCCGGAACAAGCATTGCAAAGTCGGAGAACCTGTTTAATGGCAGCCCCTTTGAATTTATCGATATGACTGATTCATTTTTATCAAGGTTCACAACTGAGTTAAGAGTTAACTCATGATCTCTTGGGTATAAACTCAGCCTGCAGACTATAAGGCCTCTGTTTTGAACACCCGGGATTATTTCAAGTTCAGCGGGAAACCTCGTTTTTTTATCTTTCCATTTTAGTACAAAAACCGAGTTGCGGAGTTCAATGCTTCCGAAAGGAATTGCTTTGGGCCGGTCTGCTGACGGCCGGTTTTTGTCCCGAAGATTTGAAATAAAGCAGTCTAAATCAAATCCGGTTATTCTTATCTTTCCTTCAGTAAATTCGCACTCGATTTCAACGCCGCTTATAACTGCCTTTTTAATAAACTTGTTATAAAGTCCGATCGGATTATAATCTAATATAACAGAATCGATTGAAGGGGCGCCCGGTTCTTTTCCAAGCCGCAGAGAGGCGATTTCGGCGCCGAATAAACCCGCGCTTCTCACATTAATGCGCAAGTTATCTATGCCGGCATTTTTAGCGACTTCGGGAATGACTTTTGATTCGACATAGGAAAGGATGTATTTGTAAAACACGGAAATGGAGATATAGCCTGCAAAAACAAATAAAATGCAGAGAGTTATATATAAGGATTTACGGTATCGAGACATTACAGCAAGTTACTCCATGTTGTTTCCTGTGATAATATACCAATTTATGAAATAAAACCATACGTAAAATAATGTTTAAGGAAGGGGTCAAGGATTCGAGGGTTCGTGGGTTCAAGTGTTCAAGAGTTTGATTTTACTGAGTTATGAAAGGCTTTTCTGTCACTTAAATCTTGAATCATCGACCCTTTTGAGATGATCCATAAATAAAAAGGTTTTATTGCCTGCAAAATGTGTGATATCTGGTTCTTCGCTTGTTATGCACTGCTCATCCTTCCACTGAAATGCTTTAAACCTGAATGGTTCAGATTTTTCCGTGCCGGAGAGTATAAGCGGGAATGGTTGTTTTTTTAAGGCATATTTTTTAATCGTTTCTTTTTCAGCTTTAAGATTAACTAAAATCAATTCTGCATGATTGCTGTTCACATACTCAAGCGTATGCATCATCATTGATTTTGTAGAGAAGACTCTATTCTCAAATGGTTTAAGGGAATGAGTTTCCACCAGAAGACAAACACGGTTTTGAGCTCCACAATAACCATGT
>JAWOHP010000062.1:0-23355 GCA_046485065.1 Desulfobacterales bacterium
CTTTCTGCTAATTTCACAGCTCCTTCGATTTTCTTGAAATAGCCGCATCTTAATATAGTGTTGGCAGAATTAATAAAATCGGTCACCATTGTTTTAAGAATACTCATTTCAAATCCTCCCTTTTTACTTTCACAGACCCTTGCTGGCCTGCTATTAGCCTGTTAATTTTAATTTTGTTTGTTTTCAGCATAGGGATTGTTCTCCGTCATAATTTTTCCCGCCTCCATAAACCTGATAACGTCATTAATTGAATACCTGACCGAACGTCCGATTTTGTAATAACTGATACCGCGTCTATGAAAGCGGTCGTTTCGCAAAGTTGAGAGTGCTCTTCGTGTCATTATGCTGACTTCTTTTTCGGTTATATACACGCCCTGCCCATCCATTTTCATACCTCCGATTTGTTTTGGCCTTATAGAGTGCAACGGTCGTGCCATTTTGAAAATAAATATATTTTATATTATATATTCTATTGCAATATATTGTATTAATGATATATTTTTTGATTTAAACGTTATTATGTTGTTACCTGGAAGAGATAATATTTTGAAAAAATCAGCGAATAATATACGGAATACCGTTATTATATACGGAATACCGTTTATTAAGTTAGGGCATCGTGACGATTTATTTTAAAAATGGATTATGAACGACGAATATCGTGAACTGGGAATTGGCCCGTAGAGATTTAATAAATTTTTTCAAATATAGTTTAAGGAGAAGGGAATGCCTGAGGATAAAAAACTGATTTTTTGTTGGGAATAGTGTTGGGAATTGATATTTACGGACAAATAAAAAGGGGCCAGAATTTCTTCTAACCCCTTATTATTGTTATGGTAGCGGGGACAGGATTTGAACCTATGACCTTCGGGTTATGAGCCCGACGAGCTACCAGACTGCTCCACCCCGCATCAATGTTTTTTTCAGTTCTCGTTTCGACTTGGAGAATGGTATTATTAGTCAATCCTCCCCGATAAGTCAAGCTGATTATTTTATTATTTTTTATGAAGGCATATAATGAGCCTTTCCCGGAATCTCGGAATAAACATCTTAAATACTTGTGTTATCTTGACATATGTTTTTAATTGAGCCATATGGATTCTACATATAGTAGATGTCATAGATATATTCCGTTTGGGATGCTCAAATCGAAACATTATTCTGACAACTGCTATAATACAAAAATAGGGGTTCAAGGATTGAAACTTCAATTTCCTGTCGGAGGATAATATGGGTTTTAAAAAAGGAAAAAGAGACTTGAGCTTTGCCGAATTTTCATTAAAAAGCTCGATGAACAAAAACCGCAGCCTCGAACGTCTTTTGAAAATAAACAGATCCCTTGACTGGGATATGATTGAACGACTGCTGGTAATCAACTACAATACAGGGAGGAGCAAAAAAGGGGCCGGCGCTTATTCCCCCCTGTTATTATTCAAATGCCTTCTCCTTCAGAAATGGTTCAGAATCGATTCCGATTTTGAGCTTGAATGCCACATCAATGACAGAATCTCTTTCAAGAAGTTTATTGGAATCCCGTTTACGGACCCTTCTCCGGCACAAAAGACTTTTTCACGGTTCAGGAAAAGGCTGACAAAAAAAGCTCTTGAACATATCTATTCTGATATTTCGCGCCAGTTTGAAAAAAAAGGATTGGCAGTTACAGAAGGGATGGCGGTTGATCCAAAACTTGCTAAATTGCAGCGCCATCCGGTTACCAAAGAAAAAGAGGCTCAGCATAAAATAAATTTTACTTAAGCTGCAAGAGATTTTATCTTGGACTTGAGCATTTCCGGTTCATTCCCTGATGTTTTATCACTGAACCTGAATAGGATATATTTCGTCCTGCATGACTGGCCTGAAACAATTTCGAGCAGGTATTGAGGGACAGAAAGCCACTTCGACAGGTATTTGATGCACATGCTGTTTGCCGCACCTTCGACAGGGGGCGCGGTTAGCTTTACCTTAAGAGCGTCACCAAAAAGGCCTGCAACCATGTTTTTTGATGATCGTGGCTGAACACGAACCTTAAATATTATTCCCTCTGGGCTTTCTTTAAAATAGAGCATTAAAGCCTGCATGCGGAAGATCGAAACCGCAGTTTGTAAAGTTCCCGTATCTTAAGAGCAAGGCATTAAAGCGTCTGTTAGTTCTTTTTCGGAAACCGTGGCCGTGCCGACCTTTCCTACCACTATCCCTGCGGCAATGTTGGCAACGGAAGCCGCGTCTTTAAACGATGCGCCTGATGCGACACAAAGCCCCATCACAGCTATCACCGTGTCCCCTGCCCCTGAAACATCGAATACCTGCCTTGCCTTGGTTCTGATTTTATATGGTTTTTTATCTCTTTCAAAAAGCACCATTCCATCCTTGCCACAGGTAACAAGGAGCTTTTCAATCCCGGCTCTGCCTATAATTTTAATTCCCGCCTTGATAAGGGAGGCATCGTTTGTTATTTCAACTCCGGCTGCAAGGGCGGCTTCTTTTCTGTTGGGGGTAATCAGCGTTACGCCGGAGTACTTCGAATAATCAAGGCCTTTGGGATCTGCCATGATTATCTTCCTGTTCTTTTTTGCCGCTTTAACGATTCTTGTCATAAGGGTTTTCGTAATAAGACCCTTGCCGTAATCGGAAACAATTACCACATCCGATTCGGGAATTGCCTTCTCTATGAAGCGTGTGATTTTATCGAGAGTTTCACCTGAAATCTCTTTTCTTGTCTCACGATCAATTCTTAAGACATGCTGATGAGCAGCAATAATTCTTGTTTTCCTGGTAGTAGGCCTCCCGTGCTCCTGGACAACTCCTCCCGCATCCACTCCCAAATATGCGAGCTTTTTAATCAGCATGTTTCCGCTTTTTCCGGTACCGATAACTCCGGCGACAGAAACCACGGAACCGAGAGCGACAAGGTTGTTCACAACATTTCCTGAACCTCCAAGGGTGAATTCTTCCTTCTTTACCGCAACGACCTGCACCGGGGCCTCCGGAGATATCCTGTCCACATCTCCCCAGAGATATTCATCTACCATCAGGTCGCCGATGACAAGAACCCTGCAGTTTTTAAATTTTGAAATATCTATATTCATATTCGATTTCAGGACCCGCTGTTCTTTTTTACTATATCGGTTATGAATCCGGGCGGGCGGACAACCCGACCGCTCTTATCAACAAAAGCATGCCTGGAATAGCCTTTTGCCCGGATATGCTTTTCATCTTCATCATAAATGGAGTAGTCAAATTTCATACCGCCTTTAATACCGGTATCAAGCGTTGTCTCTATTACCAGAAGATCATCATATTTTACAGGAGACATGAACTTGCATAGAACCTCGGAAACCGGCAGGTAAAAACCCTTTGATTCTATCATCTTATATGTAAGCCCGAGGTTTCTGAACATTTCTCCGCGACCCATTTCAAACCAGCGCAGGTAATTTGCATTATAGGCATAGCCCATATTGTCGGTATCCCCGTAGATAACTCTGTATGTTGTTTTGTGCTTCAGCATAGCCTCGTTCCCTGTAATCAACAATGGGGCTTCGTAAAAAGCTGTTTTATGCCGCTTTACGACAACCTGTTTTAAACGAACTTGTTGGAAGTCACAATATGGCTCACTTAATGGTTTCTATAATCAATCTTTTAAGCTCGTCATAATTGTATGTTACCGGAAGCTCCGGGAACTCGTTCGCAACATTGTCGGGAGGAGAAAAGAGTATTCCCCTGTCTGCCTCTTTGAGCATCGTTATATCGTTATAGGAATCTCCGACGGCTATAACCTTGTAGTTCATGCTTTTTAAAGATATTACTGCTTTTTTCTTACCGTCCTTCTGGCGCAGGCTATAGCCTTCAACCCTGCCGTCCGGAGCAATAACAAGAGAATTGCAAAAAAGTGTCGGCCATCCCAGTTTTTTCATCAGCGGTCCCGCAAACTGAACAAATGTATCTGATACGATAATTACCTGTACCGTTGATCTCAGCCATTCAAGAAACTGGGCAGCACCTTCAAGGGGATAGAGCCCGGCAATAACATTCTGTATGTCGGATATCTTAAGATGTTCCCTGTCAAGTATCCTGAGTCGCTTTTTCATCAGAACATCATAATCGGATATATCGCGGGTGGTAAGTCTCAATTCTGGAATTCCGGTCTTCTCCGCAACATTGATCCATATCTCCGGGACAAAAACACCTTCCAGGTCAGAGCAGACAATATACATAAATCTTCCTTTGCATGATTCACGGCCTCTGGCTCGTTGTTTGCGGTTTTATTCCCCATCATCCTCTATTCTTATCAATGCAGGTTTTGTGCTCACGACATCCAGCCGGGATATTTCATCAAGCGCCTTTTTCACGTCTTCCTCCCTGCAGAGGTGCGAAAGCATGACGAGCGGCACCGATCCGTTTGTCTTGCGTCCTTTCTGATGCACCGATTTTAAGCTTATCCCGTGATGACCAAGAATCCCGGAGATTTTTGAAAGAACTCCGGGACGGTCGAGAGCCGCAAATCTAAAGTAATAATGGGTTGATATCTCATCAACAGGCATGACCGGAATCCTGCTGATGTTCAGCATCTGGCAGGAAAGAAGCGGAATTCTTCCGACTGAACCGGACATAATGTTTCTGGCAAGATCAACCGTATCGCTGATAACCGCGCTTGCCGTTGGCATCATGCCCGCCCCGCGCCCTGACAGAAGTATGTCTCCTGCTGCATCTCCTGAAACGGTAATCGCGTTAAGAGAACCATTAACATTCGATAGAATGTTTTCAAAAGGAATCATGGTCGGATGTACCCTCGCCTCGACAGAATTTCCCCTGAACTTGCTTATTGCGAGAAGCTTTATCCTGAAGCCGAACTGGCCTGCAAACTCGATATCAAGGGGGGTAATCCTTGAAATGCCTTCGATATAAATATCCCTGAAATTGATCTCCATGCAATATGCAATGGAAGTTAATATGGCCAGTTTATGAGCTGTATCAAATCCCTCAACATCGAGGGTCGGGTCAGCCTCTGCATATCCTTTTGCCTGAGCTTCGGAAAGCGCAGCTTCAAAGGTGCTTCCGTCATCTGTTATCTTCGACAGTATGTAGTTGCATGTGCCGTTTAATATTCCCACCATCGATTTAACCTGGTTCCCGACCAAAGACTCCCGCAAGGTTTTAATTATCGGCATGCAGCCGCCGACGCTTGCTTCGTAGGCCACGTCAACACCTCCGGCAGCGGCGGCCCTGAATATTTCATTCCCGTGAGAAGCAAGCAACGCCTTGTTTGCCGTGACGACCTGTTTCTTATTGCCTATAGCCCTTAATATCAGGTCCTTTGCAATTTTTTCCCCGCCTATCATCTCAAGAATTATATCTGTTTCAGGATCATCAACAACCTGTAAGGGATCATTTACAAATACTCCTTCATCAAAACTGATTCCCCTGTCTCTCGCCGCATCAAGATCGGCAACATACTTCAAGTTCAGTTCAGCCCCTACCCTCGAGCTGATAATATCTTTTTTCCCGATGAGTAGTTTCGCGACCCCTGTCCCGACAGTTCCGCAACCCAGAAGACCTATATTGATCTTTTTCATAAAAACAGCCTCTGTTCATAGAGTCATAAATTTATAATCTACAGAATTTTTTTGATTCCGCGCACCGCCTGATTAATGCGCATTGTATTTTCTATAAGAGCGAAGCGAACGTATTCATCACCGTACTCTCCGAAACCAAGGCCCGGTGAAACAGCCACTTTCGCTTCATGAATAAGAAACTTTGAAAATTCGACCGACCCCATTTTAATATATTTGTCAGGAATTTTTCCCCACACGAACATCGTTCCCTTCGGACTTTTTATATCCCAGCCGACTCTTCCAAGACCGTTTATAAGGGCATCCCTTCGCTCCTTATAAGTATCGCATATTTCCTGTACGCAATCCTGTGGCCCGTTTAAAGCAATAATTGAGGCTATCTGTATCGGCTGAAACATACCATAATCAAGATAGCTTTTTATCCTGCGCAGGGCGAAAACAATATCCGGATTCCCCACGCAGAAACCGACACGCCAACCCGGCATGCTGTAGCTCTTTGAGAGAGAAAAGAATTCAACTCCAACATCTTTGGCTCCCTTTACCTGAAGAAAACTCGGAGCTTTATAACCGTCGAAAACAAGGTCGGCATATGCGAAATCATGAATTACCATGATATCGTGCTCCTTTGCATAATCAACGATTCTCTCAAAAAAGTCGATATTCACAACTTCGGTGGTCGGGTTATGGGGATAGCTTATTATAAGAACCTTCGGCTTAGGCCATGTCTGCCTTGTGGCAGTTATAAGATTCTCAAAAAAATCGCACCCGGGTCCGACCGGAATTCCCCGGACATCTCCTCCCGCAATGATCGCCGAATACGGATGAATGGGATATGTTGGTGTCGGGGTGAATACAACATCACCGGGCCGTATTGTTACAAGAATAAGATGGGACAATCCTTCCTTAACTCCTATCGTGACAATCGCCTCATTATCAGGATCGATATCGACATCGAATTTTCTCTTATACCAGCCGGCTATGGCCATTCTGAGCTTGGTAATGCCCATTGAAGCGGAATAACGGTGGTTGTGCGCCTTCTGTGCGGCCTCGGTAAGCTTTTCAACAATATGCTGCGGAGTTCCGAGATCTGGATTTCCCATTCCAAGATCTATTATATCCTCTCCGGCATGTCTCGCATCCATTTTAATCTTGTTTACGGTTGCAAAAACATACGGAGGTAAACGGTCGAGTCTGGCAAAGTTACTTTTCATATCACAGCCTCATCTGTTTATTATTGTTAAAGTTGATGAACTCGTAAAAACTATATTTTCTCACAAAGGCACCAAGTGCACGAAGAAAAAAAACATTTAATACAAATATGTTAACTTTGTGATCTTTGTGGCTTGGTGTGAGATCCTATCTTTTTACGAAGCTGTCAGGTTTGATACCTTCGTAAAAAGTCAGAAAATGACTTTTTACTTGGCGGGAAAGGGATTCCCCTCTCCCGCCGCTTGAAGTAAATTCAAGCGGTTCCACCCACACCCAAGGCCGAGGCTTACTCGCCCTCGGCAAAGATGATGGACTTTTTACGAGTCTATCAGGTTTAGTTACAATATACTGCACAACAAGTCAAAAAAATTGTTTTGACTTTTATCAAGTATCGGTTTAAATTTCCTTACCTTTAGACAAGCAAGCCTGATATGCTTACCTTAATAATGCATACCCAAATAAGCCGATATGTCTTGTGTATTCCTGATGGACAGTTATTTTATCTGGCGGATGAAAGTTTGCATATTAAAAAGTAAGGGGATACTATAAATTATTTTCAGGCTTGCTTATTTTATGTATAAAATGGAGTTTTAAATGACTGATTCTATTACTTACGCTGATGCAGGTGTAAATATTGAAAAAGCAAACAAGCTGGTTGAATCCATCAGGAAAATTGCCAAAAAGACGACAAGACCCGGTGTAATCGGTGAAATCGGAGGATTTGGCGGACTTTTTTCAATCAATACAACCAATCTGCAGAAACCGGTTCTTGTCAGCTCAACCGACGGGGTGGGAACAAAACTCAAGATAGCCTTCATGATGGGAAAACATGATACGGTTGGTATCGATCTTGTTGCCATGAGCGTTAACGACATCATAGTTCAGGGCGCGGAACCTCTTTTTTTTCTTGATTACTTTGCCACGGGTGAGCTTGATACAGGAATTGCCGCTAACGTTATTACTGGTATAGCTGAAGGATGCAAACAGGCGAAATGTGCGCTTTTAGGCGGTGAAACGGCTGAAATGCCCGGATTTTACAAGAAGAACGAATATGACCTTGCCGGGTTTGCCGTCGGAATTGTTGACTATGACAAAATTGTTGATGGTTCAGGTATTCGCATGGGGCACAAACTCATAGGAATCGCATCAAGCGGGCTTCACAGCAATGGATATTCGCTTGCCCGGAAGATATGTTTTGATGTTCTGAAATTAAAAACAGACTCATACATGCCTGAACTAGGGAAAACCCTGGGAGAAGAGCTTCTCATTCCCACACGGATATATTCGGAAATAATCTTAAGCTTTTTAAAGGATTTGCCAATTCACGGCCTTGCACACATTACGGGAGGAGGGTTGTCGGAAAATATTATCCGTATAATACCCGAAACGTGCATGGTAAGGATTATAAAGGAAAGCTGGGAGGTGCCCCCTGTTTTTAATTTCCTGAAGGAGGCCGGAAATATCTCTGAAGAAGAGATGATGAAAACATTTAATAACGGAATCGGTATGGTTGCAATCGTTCCTGAAAAATCTGCCGGGGAAATAATGGAACGCCTTGGCGCCATAAATGAAAAGGCCTTTATTATAGGAGATATTGCAGAGAGAAAAACTTCGCAAGAACAGATAAAATGGATTTAACAAATAAAAACAATGAGCAGGACAACCGGGAAGCGTTAAAGGTGCATCCGGTAAAAAAGAATATTTTAAAGTTTTTGAACTGGCTCTCAAATGGACAAAAAAAAGTATCCATCTGCAAATCCTGAACTGCCGGTTCAAAAGGCACCAGGAAGGCGCCCTGATTTTCCCATGATAATTTTAGGAATTGAAACATCCTGCGATGAAACAGCTGCCGCTGTTGTAGAAAACGGAACCGGAATATTATCTTCAGTCGTATTATCCCAGATTGAAGTTCACCACCCTTACGGAGGCGTTGTCCCGGAACTGGCCTCCAGAAAACATATCGAAGCCATAGTCCATGTTGTAAAAGAAGCCATAAAAAGCTCGGGGATCGGATCTGACAATCTTGATGCAATAGCGGTAACGCGGGGTCCAGGTCTTATAGGCTCTCTTCTGGTCGGTTTTTCATTCGCAAAGGCCTATGCTTATGCCCTCGGCATTCCCTGGACGGGCGTAAACCATCTGGAAGGACATGTCCATTCCGTTTTCCTCGAACCCGACCCACCCCCTTTCCCTTTCATTTCACTTCTTGCTTCGGGAGGACACACCGGTATTTATTATGTTGATTCTTACACAAAGATGGAGCTGATGGGACAAACCCGCGATGATGCAGCAGGAGAAGCTTTTGACAAGGTTGCCAAAATTTTGGGACTCGGATATCCGGGCGGAAGCATTATAGGAAAAACGGCAGAAAAAGGGGATCCTCTTAAAATAAATTTCCCACGAACCTATCTCGATAAATCGGGTTTTGATTTCAGCTTCAGCGGTATAAAGACTTCGGTCAGCCGCTTTATCCAAACCCATGCGGATCAGTACAAAGATATGATCCCTGATATAGCGGCAGGATTCCAGGAAGCTGTAGTTGATGTTTTATCCTACAAGCTCATCAATGCCGCAAAAGAGAGAGGCTGCGAACATATTTCAATAGCAGGAGGAGTTGCCGCAAATAAAAGGTTAAGGGAAAAGATAAATATTGAGGCCGATTTATCCGGCATGAAGGTACATATCCCAGACTCTTCCCTTTGCGGGGACAATGCAGCCATGATAGCTGCGGCAGGTTATCACAGCCTGATAGAAGGTGTTGATCAGGATTTGAGCATGGATGTATTTTCAAGAGCTTATTAGCGTATTATTTCTCACACAAAGACACAAAGCTCACAGTGAAATATAAATAAAACAATTGGGAGATATATGACATGTCCATAAATAAAATTCTCCGGGCGGCGGTAATGTTATGCTCCTCTTTTCTTTTAGCATCGTGCGCCGTTAACAAGCTGGACAATTCGCTTGATTTCAGGACAGACAGGTATGCCCCTCCAAAACCTTTTGCCGGAACGATTGGAGTTGATGAATTCATAGATTTGAGGCCTCAGGGAACGACAAGTGACGCAAAAAAATGGATAGGCTTTATTCCTGGAGTTTTGTGGATCGATTTTGTTTCAGAAAATCCCGATACATTTACCGGGTTCTCTTCATACAATTCCTTCCCGTTCAAATCTTCCTTTGCAAGAGCCATATACAGAAATATCGGCGAAAACAACCTTTTTGAAAAAACGGTCTACCTTCCGGAGGACAGGTACGCAAAAACGGCCTGGCGCCTTGAAGGGATCCTCAGGCAAACCACGCTCAAGGAGAGATGTTATTATTACGGGTCGGGATTTTATGCCTGGTGCACCCGCATAATCGGGCTCCCCTATGTCTCCTATGAAATGGATCTTCACATAACGCTTCGCCTGAGAAGGATAAGCGATAATGAAATAATCTGGATTCATGAATTGAAAGGATCAGGAACAGACAGGTATTACAACATATACCAGCTTATGGCCGGAAAAGAGGAAAAGCATATTCTCTCCTACAATTTTTCCAAAATTCTGGAAGAAAAAATGCCTCCTGCCATGGAATCTCTCAAGGCGGCTCTTGGGACATCATTGCAGTAAGTTATCGCCGGTTTCCGTTCTCCGATTTATTCTCGGTTTGAACTGTTTTAACCGTTTTCTATTCACTATTCACTGTTCACTATTCACCACACCGGCAGATACTTTTCTTTAACCCTCATGATCCGGCGGACCGATTTTTCAGCATCGACCCGTAATCTTATTGAATCACGCATATTCTTCAGAACTTCTTCAAAAGCAAGTTCAATATCCGGCCCTTCATGGCATATGAGCATCATGTCTATCCCGGCGGACAGGATTTGCCTTACGGATGTCCCGATCTCAAAATGATTTTTCACGGCTCCCATATCAAGATCATCTGTCATCACAATTCCATCGTAACCCATCGAATTGCGCAAAAGATTCTTCGCTATCTTTTCGGACAGGCTTGCCGGCCATCTATCGTCAATTCCGGTATAAACAATATGGGATAGCATGATTCCCGCTACATCGTGTCTTATCGCTGTTTGAAAAGGAATAAGGTCAAAAGATTCAAGATTGCTGAGCCCGGCTTCGAGCATCGGAAGATCGAGGTGAGAATCAAGTACGGTTCTTCCTATGCCCGGAAAATGCTTCGCAACAGCCATTATTTTTTTTGCCTGCAGGCCTTCTATAACCACAACGCCCATTTTTGAAACCCGGTGCGGATCGGAACCGAAAACTCTTCCGGATACGACACTTTCGACACCTTTCGGGGCAACATCCATAACAGGCGCCATGTCCATGTTTATACCGACTCCGAGCAGTTCGGATGCCGTTATCGCAGCAAATACCGAGGCATCCTCTTCTCCTTTCATCGCAGGATTTCCGGGAAACTGGGTGAAGGGTTCTTTAAGTCTTGCAACCTGGCCGCCTTCCTGGTCAATCGCAATTATAAGAGGGGGCTGTCCGCATGACCGGGCATAATCCTGCGCCGATTTACAAAGATTCTTTACCTGGCCCGGGGTTTTTATGTTCCCTGCAAAAAGTATTATTCCGCCGACCCTCAAAGTATCAATAAGGAACATAAGTTCCCGTGTAAGTTTCGTGCCCTCAAAACCAACCATTAGCCTCTGACCCGCAAGCTGCTCTGCCGAATAACCGGAAATATTCATTTTATTCGAATCCCTGACCGCATTAATTTCTATCCCGTTAAGAATTTAAATAATGTCGCTTTTTTTAATGTGATTTTCCTTTATTGCCGGCGTGGAGTCAGCTTCTTAAACCATAAAATCATGGCGATTCCAGGCAGGCCGCCCACGGCCAGCGAAGTCCAGGCCAGCCCCCATGCCGTTGACTGGGTCACCGATCCTGAGCGGCCAAGGTCAAGCACCATTCCGAAAACCCATGGACTCAGTGCCCCGGCCCCAAAGCCGAGCACCGAGCGGATTGAATAGGCCGCTCCCTGGCGATTGGCCGGTACGACTTCGGCCAGAGCGGTGGAATAGACCGCTGAATCGGCTATGGCAAACAGGTTGTAGGCCATAACAACGGTAAAAATCAACGCGGCAGGAGCTCCGACCAGCCAGCCGATGGTAAATGAACAGGTTAGGCTGGCTCCGGTCATGGCCAGCATGACGAGGGGCCGGCCGAGACTGTCCGAGAGCCGGCCACCGACAACCGAACCCAGACTCGACAGCAGGTGCGAAATACCCACGACCATAAGGCCGTAAGAGGCGGCCCTGCCAGCGCCCCCCAACTCGATCTGCACTACAAATCCCGGCAACCAGGCCCACATCCCGAGCAGTTCCCAGCAGTGAAATGTGTAAGCGAGGATGCAGGCCATAGCCCCCCGGTTGGCAAAAAGTTCCGACCAGTCTTTGGGGGACGGAACAGCCTGGTTTTCCATAGTGGTTTCCGGCACACCTCTGAGGGCCAGAGCCACTGCTGCGGAACCAAAGGTGGTTGCCACCGCGCACAAAACCAGGGCCATGCGCCAGCCTGCCATGGGCACTACTACAGACGACACCATAAGAGACAGAGCGTAGCCGATGGATCCGGCTGCCAGAAACAGCCCCATCGCAGCCCCGCTAGAGGCGGGCCCGGTACGCTGGAAAATCAGCTTGAGCCCGGGCGTATAAGAACCACCGGACAGCAAACCGGTGAGGCCATAAAGAAGCACCGCTGAAAGGTGACTGTTTGAAAAAACGGCAAACAATATTGCGGCTCCAGCGGCAAACCCGCTCATGCGGACCATGGTCTTCTTGGCGCCAAAACGGTCGGCCAGAAAGCCTGCGACAAAAAGGGAAACAAGGTAACACGCGTGCCATGCGCTCTGAACACTGCCGGCCTGGGCACTGCTCATCTTCCACTCCTCAGCGACAAAGGGCAGGACTGCCGAATAGGCTGGAAATATCATGGACTGTGCCACCCGGCCTGCGCACATCCAGAAAAACCAGCGGTTGGATCGCTCAAACAGCGCCATTCGTCATACCCCTTACATGGTATCAAAGCGTCATAGCAATAAGCGCCGCGCCGATTGCCCCGGTCAACTGGGCCATTTCTGAAACCTCTATCGATTTGCCTGTCTTGCCCTCGAGGGCTTTTACAACCCCTATATTCTTTGCTACCCCGCCCGTCATCATTACAGGAGCAGTCAGGCCGAGCCTGCCTGCCATAGCTGCGACTCTTGAGCCTATGGATTCATGAATTCCTGCTATGATGTTCTTCCTTTTTTCGCCTTTCGCTATAAGCGATATCACCTCCGATTCGGCAAAAACCGTGCATAGGCTGCTTATCTTTGCCGGATTGTCGGCCTTAAGGGACATTGATCCGAAATCGTTTATATCAACTTCAAGGGCTCTGGCCATTACTTCGAGAAATCTGCCTGTTCCGGCTGCACACTTGTCATTCATGGCGAAATCTTTCACTTTTCCCGTTTCATCCATGACTATCGCCTTGCTGTCCTGCCCTCCTATGTCTATAACAGAGCGAACAGCAGGATTCAGAAAATGCGCACCAGCCGCATGACACGTTATCTCGGTTATGCTTTTTCCCGCAAAAGATACGCTGTTTCTTCCGTAACCGGTGGCAACAATTCCATCAAGTTCAGCCCGGTTAACTCCCGCTTCCGAAAGGATCTTTTCAAAAACAGCCTCCCCAGCATTTTTCGAGTTATAGCCTGTAACTATAACCGCTGTTGCCAATAGTTTTCCGTCCTTAACCAGCGCTGCCTTAGCGGTAATAGATCCTACATCAATACCCAAAGTAACCATATTTTTTTCACCTTGCCTTTAATACTTCCATGAATGCGTCTATTCTATTTTCAATCTGGCTTTCAGAAAAGCTTCTTTCATCAACCATGTCAGCCTCTATCATCAACGTAGGAATTCTTCTTTGTTCCTGCACAATCCTCTGGATATCATACTGACCAAGGGAGTAGGGTTTGCAGCTTCTGTTCGAATGCATAACAACACCAACCGCATCGTACTTATCTACCATTTCTATTACGGTCCCTGCCATTTCATCGACACCGATATTAAGGTATATCCTCGAATATCCTTCGGCCATTGTGCCTAAAAAATCGTTCTCATCTATGTATTTCAATGAACCGCACCATGCCGATGTGTAGGTATCAGCAACCAGACATGCATCGTGCGAGGCAAACTTTTCTGAAAGCCATTTTGTCTTGTACCATACGGGCAGGTTATCCCACAGAAGCCTGTATTGTTCATTGGGGACTGCGCTGATTCCTGATTTTATCCGATCCTTCATCTCCTCAAGCAACCCGGTATAGTAGTCAATAACAGTTTGGGTCCCCCGAAGCGTGACTATCAGCGCAAGATGAAAAAATGCGTCAAAAGCGCTCATGGGCGCCGGCTTATGCGCTGCCGTATCCAGTACTTCCTGCCAGAGTCGCTGCCCTCTTACGGAAAGCTTTCCAACCTCGGCCATCCTGTCAAAATCACACTTCTTGCCGCATACCATTTCAAGAAACTCAATGTATTCGTCAACCTGTTTTCTGACATATTTTCTTGCTTCATCCGAAAACTCTGTATGACAGAAAGGCGTGTCAAGAATAAAAAGCGGCACATTAAAATATCTTGCCTGTACCTCATACCATTTCAGCACTGTTCCGCATATATTGTTACAGCATACAAGCATGTCGGGCCTTGGAAGCCCTCCGATAGGACCGCCGTTAACAGGAGCGCAGGCTATATCAGACCGTGCATAGGAACAGAGATCCCTCGAATAGCCCATCTGTTCCGATTTTCCGCAGAGGTCAACTCCCATCTTGGACGCTCCTATCATAGCCCCGTGGTTTTCAGGATAAACCGGAATTATATCCATGACGATAAGAGGCTCAACCGGGCCGCCGCTTGTAATCCATGCGATTTTCTTTCCCGTCTGTTCGGCCGTTTTTGCCTCGATGTAGTAATTTGTCATTATCTCTTTCATCTTTTTGACCGATTTTATCTTTCGTTTTTCTTTTTCCGGGTCCGGAGTCTGTCCTTCAGTGGTCATGATCTTATCCCTTTATTGAACTCTTTCTTTATAACATTTCAAGGAATGCCTCGCACCTTGTCTTAAATTGTCCTTCCGAGGGCAACTGTTCTTCAATTTCAAACAGCATGCTCGGTATCCCTTCTTTATCGAGCATCTCTTTCATGTATGGATAATCAAAAGAGTGAGGATCGCAAAATTTCAGGAAGAGGAATATTACTCCTTTTGCATTATGTTTTCTCGCAATATTTACCAGATATTCACCTCTTGAAAAAAGTCCCGAGTGTTTGGCCGGACAAACAATGCGATCAGAATATCTTCCGGCTATAGATTTATAAATATCGCCACATAACTCGATGCCATCCTCAAAATATCGTGACCCTGTGCAAAAATCATCCCATGCTACAGCTCCGCCCGAATCTTCGATTAGAGAATAAATATCAGGCAGATTGCATACCCCGCCGGCAAGAACAACTCTTTTGCCGCCCGGCTTCACGCTCTCCTTTTCTTCCTGCAGATTTTCAGTAAACGAGGCGAGTTCTTTTAAGAGCATATCCCTGTCCATCACCATAGAAGCCTTGATTATGGCATGAACATCACTGCTTCTTATAACGGCAGGGTTTTTACTTCTTATCTCATATATCTTTTTAAGATATGCCCTGATCTGGTTATATTTGACAGCAGAAGCCCTGAGATCATCAGCCGAAATCAGAACCTCGAGATTTTTTTCAGTATCGCGAATGAATTTTTTTATAACTTCGGTCATGTATTCTTTCGAACTTTTCGTATCGAGTTTGACCGGCAGCACAACATCGATATGAAATCCGGTATTTGCATTTATCCGCCATATATCGGAAAGTCTCTGGATTGAATCGCAGGTATGTGGGAAAACCGCCCCGTCAAGAAAATCAAGCCCTCCGGACAAAGCGTCTTCAAGGGCTCCGCGGATAAGACTGCAACTGTATGCCTGCAGATGAGCATCCGCAAGGGAAACATCTCCTCTTCCGAAAATTCTGAAAGGGACGGCTCCCGCGGCCAGTATTATCTCCTCAGGCGTGTAAGAACAGAAATAACCGACTATTTTCCTGCCGCTCTTCTTCAGTTCTCTTCCGTATTCATCGGGGTTTTTTGCTATCCGGTGGAATAGTTCCAGGTTATTCATTTAAGAAATTCTCCCGAGTATTGATAACCTCTTAATAAAATTTTTATTATCTAACTTTTTAAAGAATACCTCATCTGTTTTCATGCGAGTGACTTAAATCATGCCGCTTAAAAAATCAACTGATTCCCAAAAGAGATCACTAAATAAATTACATCTTGACCAAAATCAAATGGAATGATATCGATAAAATAAGTTGTGTTTTTCTTGCGGTTTAAAGAGATCAGGATATAAAAAAATTCACAAATTAACCTGTCATATTTTACAATAAAAGGGTTTTTTAATAGTGCTTACCGAAAAAAAATCCAAAACCGACGATAGTATTTCAATATCAGCAAAAACCAAGGTGAAATTTGAAATTTACGGCGAAGAGATGATCGAAAAAGAGGTCAAGCTGAGCGGTAACAGCGGAAGGGTATATCTTCCGCCCGACTGGGTCGGTCATCAGGTTAAAATAATCAGAATCGATTGATGCTATCATATATCTGTAAGGAATTCTATCGTGGATAATCTGCTTATAAGAAAACTGAAGAAAGAAGATGCTGAAGAAATCAGCAGGATATACCAGACCATAACCAAAACAGCGAATGTCGATGACTTCAGAAAAATTGTTGCCAAGCAGGCGCAGAGGGATGAAGATGCCAGTTTTGTAGCAGAGATAAACGGGAAACTGGTTGGATATCTGATAAGTTACACACTCATAAGCGGATTCGGCATAGCAAAAAGCGCCTGGGTTGCAAACCTTGGTGTAAATCCTAAATTCATGGGCCAGGGAATCGGCGAAAAATTGGCCAAAGAAATATTTCAGCATTACAGAAAAAAAGGTATAAAGGATATATACACTTCAGTGAGGTGGGATTCCACAGACCTTCTCTCTTTTTTTAAAACTCTTGGTTTTGACAGGAGCAATTTTATAAATCTCAAAAAAAACCTGGAATAGAAATTTTAGGGACAGAATCTATATCATTTCTCTTTACCCTTTCTGACTATACTCCTTTCTTCTTCAGAGATAGGAGGAGGAACAGGTTCACCGGAAATCTTTGTAACAGCACCGAATTTGGGAGGGCAAACTTCAAGGCAGGTTCCGCATTTTATGCATTTCTCCTGTTCAATAACATGAATCCTGTTCTTGCCGCCTGTTATCGCCTCAGCAGGGCATCTCCTTGAGCAAATCATACAGGCCTGGCACTTCCCCGGATTAATATAGTACGAGGGCGCTTCACTGAATAACCTGTTTATTTCGTCACTGGTGAAAAGTTTATCATATTCTTCCTTATTCTGAAGACGCGACCCCAGTTTCCCGTTTTTTTCCATCTTAATGTACGGGATCAGCTTTAAAATTTCCACAAGCTTCGATTTTAATTCTTCTTTGTCTATTCCTTCACCTTTGCCTAGCGGGCCTAATTTCTTAACTTTTTTTCCAAAATCATTCATAACTTCGGCAAAAAGGATCCCTTCACCGGAAGACATGAATTCAATCCTTAACCTTTCCGGATTTAGGCCTATGTGCTCCATTATTTTTTTACATAGAAGCACCATGTTCAGCGCATGGTAATTTCCATGAGTAATGTAATTGCATTCATTTAAATGGCAACCGCCAATAAATACCCCGTCTGAACCTTTTGAGAAAGCCCGGAATACAAATGCCGGGTCAACCCTGCCGGAACACATGACGCGGATAAGCCTCATTTCAGTTGTATATTGCAGTCTGGAAACTCCAGCCAAGTCAGCAGCGCCGTATCCTCACCACTGACATACAAAACCCAATATTTTTGGTTTAAATTTAAGTCCGGTACTCATTCTTATTTCCTTCGCAGGTCAGTAATCCCTGCTTTTTCATTTTTAGTTACTACTCAAACAGTTAGTTCGAAGCTATTTAGACTGAAGGCTGAAGGGAACAATAGTCTTCAGTCTGTCTGCTGGAATTATTACCATTCGTTTACTTCTACACATACTCAATCGCTGCGTCAATCTGGCTTATGATCTCATCATCTGTAAAGTGCTTCAGTGAAATTGCTCCTGTCGGACACTTTGCATTACAGAGACCGTCTCCCTTGCAAAGAACAGGATTAACTACAGCCTTTTTGCCCTGTCGTGTCTCACGAAACTCTATGGCGCCGTATGTACAGACTGAAAGACATTGCCCGCACCCCATACACATGCTCTCGTTCACCTCGCAAACAGAGCCGGAGGCTGTGACCGTATCATGTGAGAGAAGAGTTAAAACACGACCGGCGGCTCCGTAAGCCTGGTTAATCGTTTCCGTCATAAGCTTGGGATAATGAGCTATTCCACAGAGGTAAACGCCATCCGCGGCAAACTCGACAGGTCTCAATTTGGCATGGGCTTCTTTAAAAAAAAGATCCGGACTTAAAGTTACCTTAAATAATCCGGCTACTTCTCTTGTTCCGGCGGAGGGAATAACAGCGGCAGCCAAAGCAAGCATATCGGCATCAATAACAAGATCCCTGATCAGTATTGGATCGGTCAAAGAAACCCTCAGAACACTCCGGCCGCCTTCTTTAACAGCCTCCACACGCGGTTTATTATTCGGCTCATAACGGATGAACCTGACATCTTTACTTGCCGCTTCACGGTAATAATCCTCTTTGAATCCATATGTTCTCATATCCCGAAAGAGGATGTATACATCCATTCCGGGGTTTATCTCTTTCAATTTCAAGGCGTTCTTTACGGACTCGTTGCAACATATCCTGCTGCAGTAATTTCTGTCTTCATTTCTGCAACCTACGCACTGGATCATCACCAGATTCTGAGAATTGATGACCTTTTCGTCTCTTCTTGTGATCATCTCCTCCAGCTCAAGATGGGTTATTACCCTGCTATCTTCTCCGTAGAGGTATTCGTTGGGTTTATATACTTCAGCGCCGACAGCAATAACGGCTGCGCCATGTTTTATCTCTGTAATTCCTCTGTCTGATTTTACCTTTGTTTCGAAATTCCCCACATAACCTGTAGCCTCAGTAATTATGGCATCAGTATATACATGTATCAGGGGATGCCGGTAAACCTTTTGTATAACATCAAACAAATACTTCTGAACATCCAATCCTTCAAGGGTATAATGCAGTTTTCGCGCTATTCCACCAAGATCCTTATCTTTTTCCACCAGGTGAACCTCGTGTTCCTGGTTAGCTATAGAGAGAGCGCAAGTCATGCCGGCTATCCCTCCGCCAACCACTAACGCCGCCTTGTTGACAGGAAGATCGATTTCCTGTAGCGGCTCCAGATGACAGGCGCGGGCCACCGACATCCGGATTATATCCTTTGCCTTCTCCGTGGCTTCTTCCTTTTCTTTAGGATGAACCCAGGAGCAATGCTCCCTGATATTCGCCATCTCATAGTAATATTGATTGATTCCCGCCTCCCGAAGGGTATCACGGAATAGCGGTTCAAGGGTCCTGGGTGAGCAGGCAGCTACAATTACCCTATTGAGCCCCTTTTCTTTTGTTATATCTGTTATTTCCTTGGCGGAATTGGTGGCGCACGAAAAAAGCTGCTCCTGGGCGTGGACAACATTTGGTAAGGTTAAAGCATATTCAACGGCGGAGGGGACATTTACGATCCTTCCGATATTAGCCCCGCAATGACACACGAAGACTCCTATCCTCGGCTCCTCTTTGGAAACATCTCTTTCAGGCGGGTATATCCTTTCTCTGGCAAGACTTCCCCGCCTGTAGTCAAGGAATTCACCGCATTGGGAACCAGCTCCGCTTGCGGAAAATACCGACTCGGGGATATCTACAGGGCCCTGGAATGCTCCGCTTACAAAGATCCCGGGTCTGCTTGTAGCCATAGGATTGACAGGATCGACTTTACAAAAATTATGATGATTTAGTTCAATGCCGAATTTTCTTGCTGTCTCCTTCACATCAGCAGGAGGATTTAATCCGACGGATAATACCACCATATCGTATTCTTCCTCTTTTACACCTTCCCCGGGAGTTGAATATCTTAAAGTAACATTCCTGCTTTCAGGTATCTCCCTCCCTAATGATACATAGCTTCTTATAAACCGGACACCGGGAAGTTTTTCCGCCCTTTCATAGAATCGCTCAAAATCCTTACCGAATGAACGGATATCGTTGTGGAATATCGTACACTCCACCTCAGCGTCATGTTCTTTGGTCAAAATCACCTGCTTCTGGGTATAGGTGCAGCATACCGCCGAACAATAGCTGTTACCTCCCTCAACAACCTGCCTCGAACCGACGCATTGAATCCAGGCTATTTTACGGGGATGCTTCTTGTCGGAAGCGCGCAGTATATCACCCTGGTATGGCCCTGTGGCGCACATCAGCCGTTCGAAATCCATGCTGGTTACCACGTTCTCAAGTCTTCCGTAGCCGTAGTCTTCCCTTAATTTCGGATCAAACGGCTTAAGACCGGGAGACAGAATTATGGCCCCGACATTTACTTCAACCTTTTCCGGCTTTTGGCTGAAATCTATGGCATTATTCTTACACACTCCTTCGCAGATAAGACATTTCTTTTCTTTAAGGTAAAGACAGCTTTCATCTATATAAGTTATAAGCGGAATTGCCTGGGAGAAATATACGTGAACCGCTTTATTTTTCGAGATTTCCTGATTAAACTGATCCGGGTAATTAACCGGGCAGTATTCCACACAGGTGGTACAACCCGTGCATTTGCTCTCTATGATATATCTGGGTTTTTTAATCAGTGTAACAGTAAAGTTTCCTTCTTCTCCTTCTACACTGTCAACCTCTGTATAAGTCAGAACCTCGATATTTGGATGCCGGCCGACCTCGACCAGTTTGGGCGCGAGTATTCACATGGAGCAGTCATTTGTCGGGAAAGTTTTATCAAGCTGGGCCATATGGCCGCCAATTGACGGCGCTTTGTCAACAAGATATACTTTAAAGCCGGCAGTTCCAAGATCAAGCGCAGCCTGAATACCGCTGATCCCTCCGCCAACAACCATAACATCACCAAAATTACTGTCCGCGAAACTCTTGCGAATACTGTCAGCGAAACTTTTACGAATCTGGTTTTCAATATTTTCTAGTTCTTTTTCCACTTCTATCCGCCTTTATCAGTTTTGACACCGTCGTAAAAAGTCAGGATCTCACACCAAGCCACAAAGATCACAAAGCTAACATGCTAATATTAAATGAAATTTTTCTTCGTGTTCTTAGTGCCTTTGTGAGAAAACTTAGTTTTTACGAGTCCATCAGTTTTGATGATTCCCTATATTACTTCCCGGATAATTTCCGTAATGTCTTTAATTTCTATTTTTTCGGCAACATTCAGGGTCAATCTGCTGTCTTCAAAATTGGCGATGCAATATGGGCAGGAAGTGGCCAGCACTTCGGCTCCGACTTCCATAGCCTGTTCTAATCTGAGGTCGGAGAATCTTTCACCCTTTGGAGTTTCCATCCAAATTCTGCCCCCACCTCCGCCGCAGCATAGACTGTCTTTCAGAGCATCAGGCATCTCCCTGAGCTCCAATCCGGGTGAAGTCGCAGGTCAAGAAACTCGGCGTCCTCGGCGCCGGCATGATGGGCGCGGGCATCGCCTACGTCTCCGCCCAGGCCGGCATCGAGGTGGTGTTGCTGGACACCAGCCAGGAGAGCGCCGAGAAGGGCAAGGCCTACTCCGAGGGGCTGCTGCGGAAAGCCATCGAGCGCGGCCGCTCCAGCGAGGAAAAAGCCACGGCCCTGCTCGGCCTGATCAAGCCGACCACCAACTACCACGACCTGGCGGGCTGCGACCTGGTCATCGAGGCCGTGTTCGAGAGCGTCAAGATCAAGGCGGACGTCACCGCCAAGACCGAGGCCGTGGTGCCGGAGCACTGTATTTTCGCCAGCAACACCTCGACCCTGCCGATCACCGGCCTGGCGGAGGCCTCGGAGCGGCCGGAGCAGTTCATCGGCCTGCACTTCTTCTCACCGGTGGACAAGATGCCGCTGGTCGAAATCATTCTCGGCAAGCAAACCGGGGACGAGGCGCTGGCGCGCAGCCTGGATTACATCCAGCAGATCCGCAAGACGCCGATCGTGGTCAACGACAGCCGCGGCTTCTACACCAGCCGTGTGTTCAGCACCTTCACCTCGGAGGGCATCACGATGCTGGCCGAGGGGGTGAAGCCGGCGCTGATCGAGAACGTGGCGAAGATGGCCGGCATGCCGGTCGGCCCGCTGGCGGTCACCGACGAGGTGACGCTGGAACTGGCCTACAAGATCGGCAAGGAAACCGCTGCCGGCCTGGGCCGCGACTACCCGGCCGACCTGGCCCAGGAGGTCGTGCAGAAAATGGTCGAGCAGCTCGAGCGCAAGGGCAAGCGCTTCGGCAAGGGCTTCTACGACTACCCCGCGGACGCCAAAAAGCGCCTGTGGCCCGGCCTCGCGGAACACTTCCCGCTGGCGGACGAGCAGCCGGCCGTGGCCGAACTGAAAAAGCGCTTCCTGACCATCCAGGCGCTGGAGACGGCGCGCTGCTTCGAGGAAGGCGTGCTGACCCACGCCGAAGACGCCGACATCGGTTCGATTTTCGGCTGGGGCTTCCCGCCCTGGACCGGCGGCACACTGTCCTACATCGACACCATCGGCATCCGCGAATTCGTCGCCGAGTGTGACCGCATGGCCGCGCAATACGGCGAGCGCTTCCGGGTGTCCGACTGGCTGCGCGCGCGGGCCGCGAACGGGCAGGACTTCTACGGTTGAAGGAGCAAGCTGCATGAAACGCTTGATTTTTAATGAAGAACAGGAGCTGTTCCGCGACTCGGTCCGCCGCTTCATGCAGGCCGAGTTCGAGCCCCAGGTCGAGCGCTGGCGGGAACAGGGGATTTGCGACAAGGAGGCGTTCCTGAAGGCCGGCGAGCAGGGCCTGCTGTGCATGTGGGTCGACGAAGCTTACGGCGGCCTCGGCATGGCGGATTTCCGCTTCGAGCAAATCGTCATCGAGGAGGTGATCCGGCACGGCGACATGGGCCTGTTCCTGTCGCTGCACAGCCGCCTGGTCGGGCCCTACATCGGCGAGCTCGGCAGCGAGGAGCTGAAGCAACGCCTGCTGCCGAAATGCGTCAGCGGCGAAACCATTCTCGGCATCGCCATGACCGAACCGGGCGCCGGCAGCGACCTCGCCGGCATCAAGTCACGCGCCGTGCGCGATGGCGACGACTGGGTGCTGAACGGTTCCAAGACCTACATTTCCAACGGCATCAACGGCGGCGCCTTCGTCGTCGCCGCCCGCTCCGTGCCGGGCAAGCCGCACGGCATCGGCCTGTTCGTGGTCGAGGAAGGCATGGCGGGCTTCAGCCGCGGAGGATAATATATTTATTTATAACGGTCCTTTCAATTTAGATAACATCCCTAATTCTTAGGAGGAGAATTAGGGATGTTAT
>JAWOHP010000075.1:0-6886 GCA_046485065.1 Desulfobacterales bacterium
ATCGCGTACCACTTTGAGATGTTCAATCTTTTCTGTATCCGACTCTCCCATGCCGTATGTCATTGTAGCGGAAGATTTCATGCCGTGGCGGTGCAGGGCATACATAACTTCACACCAGAGGTTTTTTCCGATTTTCCTGGGGCTTACTTTTTTTCGTATCCTGTCGACCAGCAAATCAGATGCTCCCGGCACCGAATCGAGCCCCGCTTTTTTAAGCTTTATTATCACCTCATCAATGGAGACCGAACTTTTTTTGGCCATGTGATTAATTTCGCACGGGGAAAACGAATGAAGATATATCCTAGGGAACCTTTTTTTAATATTTTTTACCATGCGAACATATGTATCGAGCGTGTAATCAGGGTGGAGACCTCCCTGGAGCATGACCTGGGTTCCTCCTGCCGAAACAAGCTCCTCTATCTTTGAATAAATCTCATTTGGCTTCAGTTCAAAAGATTTATTGAGGTTTGCCCCGGCATGGTAAGCGCAGAAATTGCAGGCTGCTTCACAGATATTTGTGAAGTTTATTATGCGGTCGATAATAAATCCGACCTCTTCTTTTGGGAAAATGAGTCTTCTCCTCATGTCGCCGGCTTCAACAAGCTCTATTAAATCCCATTTAAAAAGAGAGGCAGCTTCCCCCGGAGAGATTCTTTTCCCGTCGTATATTTTTTTTTTAAGTTTTTTGTATGATGATTGTTTCATTAAATTATCCGACAGGATTTACAGGATTAACATGATTATTTTGTCGGGCCGCTCCAGAAGAGCGTCCCGAAACACGCATGCGATTCACGGAGTGTGGTAAGCGCCGCAGGCGATGACTTATTGCCTGACCGGCTTCCGGCCGGCAGGCAACATCTTGTCCATCCTGTTAATCCTGTCCATAAACCCTTGTTAAGTAATGCGCTTTGAGGGGCACTTGCAGCAATTTTTACCCACACTAAACAGCGAAGAGCCGTTTTATCAGGCTTCTTCAAAAAAATTCAGCGATTCTACTTTATTTAACAAGTTGAGTTCTTCCGCTGCCGAAAGATAATATTTGAGCGCAATCTTAAGGTTATCTGTGAACTCAAACTGCAATGTATCATAATAGCCGTTTATATCATACGATATATCAGGATACATTTGTTCGGCCCTGATTATAACATTTTCCTTTTCTTTAACAAGGCATTGCAGGGAGGCTCTGTATGAATTCATTACAGCTTTTATTAAGCGCATATTTTCCCGTATGACATTTTTCCGTACCGCGAATACGGCGAAAACAACCGGGAATCCTGTTTTCTTAAGCCAGAGTTCCCCGAGATCATATTTGTAGAGCGCCTTCTCTGCACAACCTCTCATCGCGTCATTTCCTATGATAAGCGCCGCGTCGTGCCCTGTTAAATCAGGGAAAGGTCCTGCCTTAAGATAGCAGGGTTCGATGCCGTAAAATTTTTCAAGCAGGATTTTAAGAAGCACCCTTGACGTGTGTGAGGCGCCTGATAGTCCGACATTTTTATTATTAAGTTCTTCGATAGGATAGTTGCTGCACAGAATCACCGATCCCACATATCCTACTGAGCTCAAACAGAATTCAGGGAGAAGAAGAACATCCTCTTTTATATCGGCATATGTAGCTGAAGATACGGGGCTTAAATCAAGAATCTTTTCTTTCATCATCCTGTTCAGCTCAGAAGGAAATCCCGGGATGACATTAATCTCTTGCAGCGGTTCCTTCTCAAACATGTGGTAGTAAAAAGGGTAGCAGTTCAGATAATTTATATAGCCAATCTGCATCAAGAAATCTCCGGCTCATTGTATCCAGTAGTTCGCGGTAGTCCGGACGGGTTTCAGACCGGCATTTTCAATCAGTCTTTTTAGAAAAGATTCGGATCCATAATCAGGCGTTTTTGCTCCCGCGGCATGAACAACTTTTTCATTGTAATAGGTGGCCGCAAAGTCATCAACCCCGAATCGCAGCAATACTTGCGCCATTTTGTCTCCCAGATACATCCAGAGGGCTTTTAAATGGGGGATGTTATGCAGGAAAATGCGGCTTGCTGCATATATCCTTATGTCGTCAAATCCAGTTGAAGTGTGGCGCCTGGCTTTTATTCTCGTGTTCGTGTCATGGAAGAGAAGCGGTACGAAGGTTTTGAATCCGCCTGTTTCATCCTGAAGTTTTCTTATTTTTGCGAGATGATCGACAATATCGTCTATCTTTTCTTTGTGATTGTAAAGCATTGTGGCATTTGTTTTCAGCCCCAGTTCGTGGGCAGTCCGCATGATACTAAGCCACTTTCCGCCTGAAATTTTGCGCGGAGCAATAACGTTTCTTACATGCGGCGAGAATATTTCAGCTCCTCCGCCCGGCATTGCTCCCACTCCGGCGTCAATCAGCCTTTTTAAAGTCTCTTTTACCGTCAGCCTGTTTATTTTTGCAAAGTAACCGATCTCAACAGCGGTAAATGCAACTATAAAAAGATCCGGCTTTATTTTTTTTATCCGCCGCATCATCTCTTCGAAATAATCTATTTTGAGCTCAGGGTTAAGACCCCCGACTATATGCACCTCGTCAATACCGGACAATACAGCGGTTTCAACACGCCGGGAGATTTCCTCCAGTGAAAGGGAAAAGGAATCCTTGTCGTTTTTGTCGCGTGAAAACGCGCAAAGGGGACAGCGGAGTTCGCATATATTCGTGAAATTAAGATTCATGTTCACGCCGTAATAAGCTTTATCTCCATGCAGCCTTATCCTGACAAAGTTGCTTATCTTACCGAGATCAAGAATATGATTTGTTGAAAGCATATATACGGCGTCCGCCTTTGAAACAGGTATGGCCTCAACCACCTTTACAGCTATTTTCTTAAGTTTTTTGTCTGTTATTAAATCCGGAAGGTCGTAATATTTCATTTGAATCTGTCGCTATTCCTGTATTATTTATTTTATTACTCCTGTTTATTGGTAAAAAACTCAGGTTGCTTAGACTGTAGGCTGAAGGCTTTGGGTTTTTTAGCTAACTGCCTACAGCCTATCTACCCGAGCAGTTACAGAAAAACATCAATGAGGGTGCCGGTTAAAAGAAAAGGAGATACATACATGTTCGCCTTGAAGAATTTTCTCAAAGCAACTCCTATATTCCTGCTCCTTGCGATTTTCTGCTGGTAAATAAAGATTAAGGCAACGCACGCTAAAGCCGTCCAGTATGGTATGCTTTTTCCTGTGATTATGCCTGCCGCAATCATTGCCCCTAAAGATAAGACATAACAGATTCCTGAGGCGGCAAGAGCCTTTTTCTCTCCGTGTATAGAGGGAAACGAATAAAGCCCTTCTTTTCTGTCGAATTCGACGTCCATGAAGGCATATACAATATCAAGGCCGGCTATCCAAAGCAGGATAGATGCTCCGAGAACAAAAGGAACAACAGAAAATTCTCCTGTAACCGCAAGATAGCCTCCTATTGGTGCGGCCGATTCGACAAATCCCAGATAAAAATGTGACGATGAAGAAAACCGCTTGAAAAATGAATATGTAAATAAGAGAAAAACTGCTGCAAATGAGAGATAGAAACAGAGACTGTTGAGCAGATAGGATGATATTATAAGCGCCAGAGAAGATATTATTCCGATTATCCACACTTCAGCCTGCTTTACTTCTCCTTTCGGGATGAGCCTGTCTTTAGTGCGGGGATTCCTGGAGTCTATTTTTGCATCTATTACCCTGTTAAAGGACATCCCTGCCGTGCGCGCGGCAACGAGGGCGATGGTAACTAAAATCCATGTTGAAATATTCTTTCCGTTTGCAAACAGAACTCCGAGATATGCAAACGGCAGTGCGAAGAGCGTCTGCTCTATCATAACAAGGTTTGAAAATTTTTTAAAATCCATATTCGTTCCAGCGCTTGGCAACTTTTTCTTTTATTTCCCGTGACATGACTATTTCATCCGGCCAGTCTCTTCCCATGCCTTCCTCGCGGGTTTTTCGTGTGGCATCTATGCCCATTTTCCCACCGAAATTTGGATAAGAGGCTGAGTGATCGAGGGCATCAAGCGGACCTTCAGATATGAGCAGATCTCTTTTGGGATCGACATTGTTTAAAAGTTTCCATACTACTGTGCCCGGATCACGCAGGTTTACATCCTTGTCAAATATCGCTATGAATTTTGTCGATGCCATCTGCCCGAGACCCCAGAGCGCATTGATGACTTTCTTGGCCTGGCCGGGATATTTTTTATCTATGGATATAAGAGCGCAGTTGTGGAATACTCCTTCAATGGGAAGCTCCATGTCTACTATTTCAGGCACAAGAAACTTGAGCATTGGAAGAAAAATTCTTTCGGTAGCTTTTGCCATATAACAGTCTTCCATCGGCGGTTTGCCGACGACCGTCGCCGGGTATATAGCATCATTCCTGCAGGTTAGTGCTGTCACGTGAAATACCGGGTACTTGTCGGCTGCCGAGTAGAAGCCGGTATGATCCCCGAATGGACCTTCCATCCGTTCTTCGTCAGGATCTACATAGCCTTCTATTATAAAATCCGACTCTGCAGGCACAAAAAGATCGACCGTTTTGGCTTTAACAATTTCAACCGGGCGTGATTCGATAAAGCCTGCAAAAATAAATTCGTCAATGTCCGGGGGCAGCGGGGCACTGGCGGCATAAGTCACAGCAGGAGATCCTCCCAGTGCAACCGCTACATCTATTCGCTGTCCGCGGTTTTTATATTTATCAAAATGGCGGGTTCCGTCCTTGTTGTACTGCCAGTGCATACCGGTCGATAAATTGTCATATTTCTGCATGCGATACATGCCGGCATTTTGAATCCCTGTATCAGGATCTTTTGTTATAACTACCGGAAGGGTAATAAACGGGCCTCCATCATGCGGCCAGCATTTTAATACGGGAAGCCTGTCGAGAAGGGGCCCATCGGTATAAATGTTTTCCTGGCAGGGGGCGATTTTTACCTTTTTGGGGATGAATCCGGCAATCTCCTTTAATGTAAAGAGCATCCTGATCTTATTCATGAATCCTTCAGGGGGACGCATCCTTATGTTTGACTCAAGCCGGACTGCGATTTCATCAAAAGATTTGCAGGAGAGTGCAAGCTGCATCCGTTTATAGGTTCCAAAGGCATTGATAAGAAGAGGATATGAGAATCCTTTCACTCTTTCAAAAAGGAGTGCCTGGCCGTATGATTTTGAAACCCGGTCGGCTATTTCGGTGATTTCCAGTTCATGATCGACTTCGGCGCTTACTATGTGAAGTTCGCCCAAAGCTTCAAGTTCTTTAATAAACTGCTGTAAATTTTTATATGGCATAGTTTGATTATTTAATGTAATTTTCTTATAAAAACAAGTAAACATAATAACACAGGTAAGGGGATGTCAAGTCTAAGGACCTTTTATGTTTATTTCAAGATCGTATCATGATATATAAACAAAACAGGATTCGATCCGCCACAAAGATTAGCGGACCTTCGGGATTCAAGGATTCAAGTGGACTGTAGGCTTTTAGCTAATAGTCTTCAGCCAAAACCCCTTCAGTCTATTTAACCAGAGACTATGAACCATGAACCAGAAACCAATGCTTATCAGGGAGGAATTATGAAGTTTGAGGCCGACCTTAAAGAAACCGTTGTTCTTGATCCAAAGACCAAAACCACAAGGGTAATTCCAAGTGAAATCAGAAAAGATCCTCTTACAGGAAGGACTGCGAGAATCTGCCATTTCATGAAGCTGAAATGGGAGAAACCGGATTTTGATAAGATGACCGCCGGCACCGAAAAAACATGTCCATTCTGTCCGGATAAGGTTTTAAATATTACCCCGTTTTTTGCGGAAGATCTTATACCTGAAGGACGCCTCATATCCGGAGATATGGTTCTTTTCCCCAATATTGCTCCCTATGACAGTCTTGGAGCTGTGGCAACCTTTGGAAGCCGCCATTACATTCCTATGACTGAGATTACCCCGGAGTTCATATTAAAAGGTTTCAGGCTGGCTTTTGAATTTTTTAAAAGAGTCGATAAACTGAAACACCCTGAATCCGTGTATCATATCATCAACTGGAACTACATGCCTGTTTCAGGAAGCTCTCTCATTCATCCTCATCTACAGGTATTTTCCACTTCTTCTGCTCCGAATCTTATGAGGCAGGAGCTTGAAGCGGCAAAAGAATATTATCAGGCAAACGGAACCAACTTCTGGGATGATTTTGTAAAGAGTGAAGAATCGGAAAATAAACGGTTTCTTGGAAGAACAGGCCGGACAGCTTGGCTGAGTTCATATGCTCCCATAGGTGTTGCGGGAGATGTTCTGGCTGTGGTTGAAGGCGCGTGTTGCACTCTTGATCTGACTGATAAGGATTTGTCGGATATCGCGCTGGGTCTTACAAGGGCTATGGCCGCTTATGACAAAATGGGCATTTACAGTTTCAACATGAATTTTTTCACCGGGGCTAAGAATGATGATTTTACCCGTTTTCATCTTCTTTTTTCTCCAAGGACTTTCTTTAACCAGGCGCTTGGAACTCCCGATGTGGGCGCTCTTCGGAACCTTTTCAATGAAACCCTCTGCATGGCTTTTCCTGAGGATATAAGGGATATGCTGGCACCGGACTTTATATTTTGAGAGCTTTGAAAAACCGCGGCATAAGCGCGAACACACCCCAGCCTAAGTATTCACGCGTGTAAGCGGCATAACGCTCGGGTCCCCGTTTCCAGACGCAGCGCAGCGCCGAGAGTGGCGAGCTTTTCGGGTGTGATCGGGTTATGGATGCGGTGAGCACTTTCTGTGATGTTGAAGATACGTGGAATGTCCATTGTTGTCCTTGAAGAAGCTGTAGGTGCCCGACACGGCATTGCGGCTGTACAAGGTGATGTCGCGGTTCGCCCAGGCGCCGGCC
>JAWOHP010000060.1:0-16124 GCA_046485065.1 Desulfobacterales bacterium
GCTTGAAACATCATGTTCAATCGTATTAATGTATGAGGCATCGGGATCTGAACAGAATCTCCTGAATGCCTCAAGGGCTTTATCTTTTGTCTTATATTCCTCCCGGATGAAGTTCCAGAGATATTCCACTGTTGTCATGTCCGGGGCGCATATTCCGCAGGTAGCGCCTGCTTCTATAGCCATGTTGCAAATGGTCATTCTTGCATCCATGCTCATTGATTTTACAACAGGCCCTGAAAATTCAATGACTTTATCAGTCGCACCGTTTACACCGAGAAGGCCTATTACAGACAGAATTATATCCTTTGCGAAAACACCATCCGGTATTTTGCCTGTGATATTTATTCTTATGGTTTCAGGATATCGAAGGGCGCACACTCCTTTTAATATGCCTACTTCAAGGTCGGTTGTCCCGACTCCGGCGGCAAATGCCCCGAAAGCCCCGTATGTGCAGGTGTGCGAATCACCCATTATTATTGTAAACCCGGGCATTGCGAAGCCTTTTTCGGGGAAAATCGCGTGACACACCCCGTTTCTCCCTATATCGAAAAAATCCCTGATATTATGGCGCTTTGCCCATTCCCTTAAAATTTTGCCCTGTGCGGCTGTTTTGGAATCCTTGGCGGGAGTGACATGATCGATTACTGCCTTCACCTTCGATATATTAAAAATCCTGTCTTTGCCCCGGGCGACAAGATCATTTATGGCGATAGGAGTAGTAATCTCATGACAGAAAACGGCATCAAGCCTGATTACATAAATATCATCGCATGGATTATCTACTATATGCGATTCAAAAATTTTTTCAGCGATTGTTTTACCCATTAAAACACCTTTGCCTGCAGATCAATTTTCTCTAATTATCAAATGAATTATTTTTCGGTATACCAAAAAAGGGTTCAAGGGTTCGAGGATTCGAGGGGTCAAGTGAAGGTTGAAAAGCCGCCTTAAGTTCTTTATATTTAAAATCCCGGCAATCTGCGTTCATCTGTGACCCCCAAAAAAATTCCTGTTCAATCAAATTCAGTCCGAGTCCGTCTTTAGTACCGAAAGAAAGGCCGATTGCGGAATCATAACTTTTCCCACCATCTTCATCCTTTTTTTCCCTTTTTTCTGCTTTTCGAGGAGCTTCCTTTTTCTGGTTATATCGCCCCCGTAGCATTTTGCTGTAACATCTTTTCTGAAGGCGGAAACGGTGGATCTGGCAATTATCTTTGCCCCGATTGCTCCCTGGATGGCTATTTTAAACATCTGCCTCGGAATCTCTTCACGAAGCTTTTCACATGCCATTCTTGCACGTTCAACCGCCCTTTCGCTGTGAACCAGCTGGGAAAGGGCATCTACTCGTTCGCCATTAATCAGAATATCCATTTTGACAAGGTCGGTGTCCCTGAAATCGATTATTTCATAGTCGAAAGATCCATACCCCTGAGTGATTGACTTGAGCTTGTCATGGAAGTCATAAATTACCTCGGCAAGTGGAAGTTCGAATATCATCTCGAGGCGGTTACTTGTCAGGTACTGGTAGTTTTTATTAACTCCCCGCCTGTCAAGACAAAGCTTCATAACAGCGCCCATGTATCTGTCCGGTACGATAACGGATGCGCGGATATATGGCTCCTTTGTGAGTCCGATTCTTGTAGGATCCGGATAAAGAGACGGATTATCAATTATCATTTCGGTGCCGTCGTTCATTATGAGGACATACTGCACAGAGGGTGCCGTCAGAATCAGGGAAAGATTAAATTCGCGTTCAAGACGCTCCTGCACAACCTCAAGATGAAGCAGACCTAAAAAACCGCACCTGAAACCGAATCCCAAGGCAACAGACATGTCCTTTTCGTAAATCAGGGAGGCATCATTTAATTTGAGTTTCTCTATGGCTATTGCCAGTTCCTGGTATTCATCTGCGGCAACCGGATATATAGACGAAAATACAACAGGCTTTGCTTCTTTAAATCCGGGGAGTGGTTTGTCTGCCGGACGGTTTTTTAAAGTAATGGTATCGCCGCATCTGGTGTCAGTCACTGACTTTATTCCGGCTATGACGTATCCGACCTCACCGGCCGAAATTTCTTTTTTCGGAATGCGTTTAAGCTGAAAAATTCCAATCTCTTCGGATTTGTGTGAAATCATGTTGGACATGAAGGTTATGACATCTCCGGGCCGGATCCTTCCTTCAAAGACCCTGAAATAAACAACGGTGCCCCGGAAGGCATCATAATGGGAATCAAAAATCAGGGCTTTAAAGGGAGCGTCAGGGTCGCCGGTAGGGGCGGGTAGAACTTCTACTATGCTTTCAAGTACGGTATCAATTCCTATACCCTCCTTGGCGGACACCAGTAAAGCGGTTGACGGGTCAAGTCCCAGGTCTTCCTCGATCTGCAGCTTTACCCTTTCGATGTCAGCCGAAGGCAGGTCTATCTTGTTGATTACCGGTATGATTACAAGATTATGCTCCATGGCGAGGTAAAGATTTGCAAGGGTCTGCGCTTCAACCCCCTGGCTTGCGTCAATAAGAAGAAGCGCTCCTTCGCACGATTTAAGCGCCCTCGAAACTTCGTATGAGAAATCAACATGTCCCGGTGTATCAATCAGATTTAACAAATATTGTTTGCCATCCTTTGCCGTATAAGGAAGGCAAACCGTCTGGCTTTTGATTGTAATGCCTCTTTCCCGTTCTATTTCCATGTTGTCTAAAATCTGATCCTTAAAATCCCTGTCCGAAACAATCCCGGTAGCCTGGATCAAGCGATCTGAAAGAGTCGATTTGCCGTGATCAATATGTGCTATTATGCTGAAATTTCTGATATTATTCATTATTTAAAACTTTATTGTCATAAAGTGACGATTACAATTTAATTTTTTATTAAAAAAATAGTTTATATACTAATTATGTTATATTTCCGGTGCGTGTTGACATTGTTTCAAATTCGAGGTACTTAAACACGGAAATATTCGGAAATTGTTTTTTTAACAGATTGTTTTAAACCAAGTCAAGACATGTCGGTTTATATAAATAATTATAACCTTCTAATGCTGATAAAACAATCGCAATAATGAATGCCAGCATATTAATAGTGGACGATGATCCGGCAATAAGAAAATCAATGAGTGATTTCATTGAATTTTCAGGTTACAGATCTTTACAGGCCGAAAACGGCTATAATGCTCTTGAACTTTTAAAAAAGCATCATTTTGACGTGGTAATAACGGACATAATGATGCCGGGAATGAACGGCCTTGAACTTACAGATTTGATAAAAAAAGATTATGATACTGAAGTGATAGTTATTACAGGCTACAGCGGCGATTTTTCGTATGTAGATGTTATTGGAAAAGGAGCGAGTGACTTTATATTCAAACCTTTCCGTTTGGAAGAGCTTCTGTTAAGGCTTAAAAGAGTGTTGAGAGAGCGCCAGCAGGCGAAGGAAAGATACATGTTGCTTGGCAAACTTGAAAAGCTTGCCATAACAGACAGCCTCACAACTCTTTATAATTCGAGACATTTTTATGCCCAGCTTGAGATAGAGCTCGACAGGGCCAACAGGTACAGGCGCCCTCTTTCTCTTCTGTTTCTTGACATAGACCATTTCAAGGATTTCAATGACGCTTATGGTCATCTTGAAGGTGACAAGGTGCTCTTTAGAATAGGTCAGATTATTAATTCCTGTCTGAGGATTATGGATTCGGCCCACAGGTATGGCGGGGAGGAATTTACGATTATTTTGCCTGAAACAAACGGCAGAAAAGCTGTTAATGTCGGTAAAAGGATAAGGGCAGCGACAGAGTCAGAGATTTTTAATCCTTTACCGGGGAAAGAGGCAAATGTAACAATAAGTATAGGAGCAACACAATATTCCTATAATGAGGATATAACCGCCCTTATCCAGAGAGCGGATAAAGCCATGTACCTGTCAAAACAGAACGGCCGTAACAGGGTATCCTTTCTTTACAAGGAAAAATCGGAACAAGTCAAATCACAAAATGCTGAATTATAAATTTCTGCTTACCCCTTCTTCAGATCAGATAGAACATATAATTTATCTGTATCGCACTGAAGGCTGGTGGGCAAAGGATGTTCCGGATGATCCACATCTGGTTGAGCGGATTATTGCGGGGAGCCACTGTTTCATGGTTGCGATAGACGGTGAAGAGATTGTCGGCATGGGAAGAGCGATCAGCGACAGGGCAAGCGACGCATATATTCAGGATCTGACAGTCAGGGAGACTTACAGGAAGATGGGTGTTGGAACAGAGATTGTAAAAAGAATTTTAAGCCGCCTTGAAGAAGACGGCATCAAATGGATTGCCCTGATTGCTGAAAAAAATTCACACGAATTTTATGAGCATTTAGGATATAAGGTAATGCCTGATTCTATGCCAATGATAAAGATACTGACATGACAATGAAACATATCAAATATTCCGATTATTCAAAACTGAAAGGGTTTTTCATAAACCAGAGATACCCGCTTTGCGTCTATTCGCTTCCCTCAATCCTGGCCTGGAGCAATGAATATTATATGCCCTATGGCGCTATTGAAAATAACTCCTTAATTGTTGCAGCTGAATTTTCAGAACAAAAAGAAAACCGCCACCTGATACTTCCTGTATCTCCTTCGAAGGAACATACTCCCGAAGAGCTTTATGAGCTTGCAAAAAAGTTCGGATTTAAGAGCTACTGGTTTGTTCCGGGTGACTACATGGAAAGATATGAAAAAAGCGAGATCAAATCTTTATTTAAGATCACTATTCAAAAAGAATATGAGGACTATGTTTATCAGGCAGCCGATCTTTCTGAACTTAAAGGGAATAAATATTCACAGAAGCGAAATCTTATACATCAGTTTGAAAGAAATTATTTGTCAAGAGGCCGTGTGGAAGCCGGTGAAATGAACAAATCTGTTGCATCCGAGTGCATTGATTTTCTGGAGAAATGGTGTAAAGAACGGGATTGCGATAGAGACGGTAATGATGATCTGGCCTGTGAAAGAACGGCTGCTATAAACACAATTCAACATATTGATACTATTAATGTACGTGGAATATATCTTCGTGTCGACGGAGAGATAAGCGCTTTCGGAATTGCTTCCTATCTTACTGATGATATGGGTGTGCTTCATTTTGAAAAGGCTTTTGCCGGTGTAAAAGGGCTTTACCAGTATTTTGATAATTTGTGCGCAAAGAGCCTTTTTGAAGGATACACTTACATGAATAAAGAGAGCGACATGAATATTCCAGGTCTTGCAAAAGTAAAAATGTCATATCATCCTGCCATGAGGGTCAAATCCTACAGGCTGGATCTGCGGTAGAGTAATTATCATAAATCTATTTTGTTTGGGTATTAATGGCCATTTTGAGGAGAAGATCCCCCTTCGGTCCGTCTTTTGTTTCTTGCCCCAGCCCTTTCAGGCGCAAAATGCTTCCTTCGGACAAGCCAGGAGGAACTACTACCTTATACAGTTTTTTCCGGAGACCGGTTGAAAGGCTGATGATTTTCTGTGTTCCAGAAAGCGCCTCGTAACCTGATATTTGAATAGTCCCGTATAAATTACTGTCTTTCGCCGAAACGACAGGCCTTATAATCTGCAGTCTGTTACTCTTTTTCTTTTCAGTAATGCCGCGTACCGCTCTGGAAATACCGGTTTCAGGTATAATGGTGAATATTTTGAGCCAGAGCATACCGAACAGAAACCCTCCGATATGTGCCCACCACGCAATTCCGCCTGCCTGTCCATTGCTTCCGGCCGCATTCAAAAATTGCAGAAAAAACCAGAAAGCCAGAAAGAAAAAAGCCGATATCTCAACGATCCACGGTATAATAATGATGGGAATGAGAGTTAAAATTTTTGAACCGGGATAAAGTATGAAGTATGCGCCCATTACACCTGCTATGGCTCCGCTGGCGCCTATAGTAGGATAATCCGAATAATAATTGAAATAAAGATGGGTTAACCCCGAGGAAAGGCCGCAGATTAAATAGAATGCAAGATAGCGTACAGGTCCAAGCCGGTCTTCAACATTATCACCGAATATATAGAGGGTCCACATATTACCCAGGATGTGCAGAAAACCGCCGTGAAGAAACATGAAAGAAATAAAGGGGAATACCTGTTCCGATGTTGAAAAATAATACGCAATTTCAGGCACAGAATACCGTGCAGGCACAAGGCCATACAGGTAGGTGAAATTATATAGATTTGAGCCCTGGGCCAGCTGGACAAGATAAACAACAATATTTGTACCAATTATTGTGTTGTTTACGACCGGATAGTTTTTAGAGGATATTGTGTCCCGAAGGGGTATCATTGAACTACAATCCGCATACTAAGATCCATACTCCTTGCGGAGTGCGTAAGGGCTCCTACAGAAATAATGTCTATCCCTGAACCGGATAAAAGTTTAAGGTTCTCCTTATTGATTCCTCCCGAGACTTCTATGAGAGCTCTATTACCGATTAGAGCTACAGCTTCTCTTATCCTGTTCAAGTCCATGTTATCAAGCATGATAACATCTGCCTTTGCTTCAAGAGCTTCTTTTATCGAAGGTAAATCCGAAACCTCTACTTCAATTTTAACGAGGTGGGAAACTTTGCCCTGTAAGCTTTCAACTGCCTTTTTTATTCCGCCACATGCAACAATGTGATTATCCTTAATCAATACGCCGTCATAAAGCCCCATTCTGTGATTATATGCTCCGCCGACTCTTACAGCATATTTTTCAAGCACTCTCCATCCGGGTATAGTTTTCCTGGTATCAACAAGGCGAATTTTTCTGTCATCAAGAGCTTCAACATAGGAACGGACATTTGTGGCTATGCCTGACAGTCGCTGGATGAAGTTCAAAGCAGTTCGTTCACCTTTTAAAAGAGTGCAAAGCCTTCCTTTAATCTCCATTACGACATTATCTTTTGCGACAGAGTCTCCGTCTTTAAACAGAAATCTGCAAACAACCTCCGGGTCGATACATGTAAAAACGTCTCTGGATACTTCAAGGCCTGCTATAACGAGCTGCTCTTTTGCGACAATAATGGCCTTCCCCATGATTTCAGGATCAATTATATTATCCGTGGTTATATCACCGGGTCCTATATCTTCCTTAAGGGCTATATGAATGAGGTCTTTTATGGAATGCATAAGAATCTCTTTGTATTTTGCCAAAACAAGTTACCGTGAACATTATAAGACTCACAGCTGTTTATAAACAGAATTTAATTTTAAAAATCCGATGTACGAAGTTCGATGTTCGATATTCGATATTCGATATTCGATGTTCGATGTTCGATATTCGATGTTCGATATTCTATATTCTTTTTATGATGCTTCAATACTCCTGATTTTGTCAAAGTTTGTCATTATTTTTTGCTGTTTTTCAACAAGAATCTGATGCTTTTCCCTTACCTTTTCTACAATATCCACCGGGGCTTTTGAAAGGAAATCATCATTTCTCAGCTTCTTTATTGAAGCGGCAATCTCACTTTGAAGTTTGGCCAATTCCTTTTCGAGACGCTCTTTTTCCTTTGAAAAATCAATTATTCCTTCAAGGGAAATATATATTATTGCATTGTTTACTACTGTCGTAGCAGCTTTTTTTGGCCTTTCCCCCGGTTCTGTCACCAAAAAAGACTTCAGTCCAGCAAGATTTATAATAATATCATCGTTAAGGGAAAGGATTTTCCGGAGCAAGTCATCATCAGACTGCAGAATGACATCGATAGATGCTGAAGGAGATATGTTCATTTCCCCTCTTACATTTCTTATCCCTGTTATTATCCGGATAATAAGATCCATCGTGGGTTCTGATTCCGGATCACAGGCTAATGACGCAAAATCTTTTTGATCTGCCGGAAAGACCGCTTTCATGATTGAGCCTCTTGTACCGGGAAGTTTGTTCCACATCTCTTCAGTTACAAACGGTATAAATGGATGGAGCAGAATAAGGGTGTCATGCAGGACACGCCAGAGAACGCTCAGAGCGGCATCTTTTTTCTCTTCACCCTTATGCCCGTAAAGGCAGGGTTTTATGGCTTCGAGATACCAGTCGCACAGTTCATGCCAGACAAACTTATATAATGTGCCTGCCGCATCATTGAATCTGTAGCTGTCTATCGAGCCGGCAATACTCTCGCTTGTCTGCTTCAGTCTTGAAAGTATCCACTTGTCCGGGAGAGACAGATCCGTGAATTTGATTTCAGTGTAACCCTTAGTTAAATGCATGAGTGAAAAACGGCCGGCGTTCCACAGCTTATTGATAAAATGTCGGTAACCTTCAACCCTCTTTTCGGACATTTTGATATCCCTGCCCTGTGCCGCAAAAGCAGCAAGTGTCATCCGGAAAGCATCGGTTCCGTATTGATCGATAATATTAAGTGGATCAATAACGTTTCCTTTTGACTTGCTCATTTTCTTGCCATCTTCATCCCTGACAAGGGCATGGACGTATACATCCCTGAAAGGAACATCTTTCATGAAGTGAATGCCCATCATCATCATCCTGGCAACCCAGAAGAAAAGAATATCAAAACCTGTAACAAGGACCGATGTCGGGTAAAAGGTCTTCAGCAATCGTGTGTTCTCAGGCCATCCCATTGTTGAGAAAGGCCACAGGGCGGAGCTGAACCACGTGTCAAGAACATCGGTTTCCTGCACCATAATGCCGTTCCCGCATTCGGGGCAGGTTTCCGGCGCTTCCATCGAGACTATCATCTGCCGGCATTTTTCACATGTCCATGCCGGTATCTGGTGACCCCACCAGATCTGGCGTGAAATGCACCAGTCTTTTATATTTCTCATCCAGTCATAATAAGTATTAATCCAGATTTCAGGGACAATCTTTGTGCTTCCGTTTTCAACTGCTTCGATAGCTTTGTCCGCAAGGGGTTTTACTTTAACAAACCACTGCCTGGAGAGGTTGGGTTCAACGATCGTTTTGCATCTGTAACAATGGCCGACATTGTGCTTTATCGGCTCCATTTTTTCAAGGAGCCCTTCCCTCTTAAGTGATTTTACAACCGATTCCCTGCATTTAAAGCGGTCAAGCCCTTCAAATTTTCCTGCTTCTTTGGTCATCTTCCCGTTATCATCTATGACTTTTATTTCAGGCAGATTGTGCCGTTTCCCAATTTCAAAGTCATTTGGGTCATGAGCAGGTGTTACCTTCAAAGCCCCTGTCCCAAAAGCCATGTCAACATAGCTGTCCAATATTATGGGTATTTTTCTGTTCAGGAGGGGAAGAATAACCGATTCTGTTTTAAGACTCTGATATCGCGGATCATCGGGGTTTACTGCAACCGCGGTATCTCCAAGCATTGTCTCCGGACGGGTTGTCGCAATAACTATGTTCCCGGAACCGTCTGAGAAAGGATATCGGATATAATACAGATGGCTGTCAACCTCCTCGTGCTCGACTTCGAGATCGGCAAGGGCGGTATGGCAGCGGTGACACCAGTTTATTATATAATTACCCCTGTAGATAAGTCCTTCATGGTAAAGCTGTACAAAAACCCTGCGGACTGCGATCGAAAGACCTTCGTCCATTGTGAATCGTTCGAGTTTCCAGTCGCATGAAGCTCCAAGGCGCTTGAGCTGGTTTATAATTGCACTCCCTGATTCACTGCGCCATTCCCAGACAGCTTCTATGAATTTTTCACGTCCCAGTTTATGCCTGTCGGTGCCTTCCGAGGCCAGTTTTTTTTCAACAACATTCTGTGTTGCAATTCCGGCATGGTCCGTTCCTGGCATCCAGAGTACATTGTCACCGCGCAATCTTCTGTAACGGCAAAGTATATCCTGCATGGTGACATTAAGCGCATGGCCCATATGAAGAACACCTGTTACATTTGGAGGAGGAATTACAATTGAATAGCTTCTCTTATTGCTTTTCTCCCGGGCGGCGAAAAGCTGTTTCTTCTCCCAGAATTCATACCATCGCTTTTCAACTTCCCGTGGCTCATAACTCTTTTCAAGCAAACCCGAACTCATAGATATTACTCCTAAAAGCTAAAACATGGACTCATAAAAACTATATTTTTTCACAAAGGCACTAAGAACACCAGGAAAATATCATTTCATAATAAGTTGGCTTTGTGATCTTTGTGGCTTGGCGTGAGATTTTGCCTTATTACGTATCCGTCATCCTTGCCGTTAATAAAAAAAGGGGATTATAATAATCCCCGGTCTGATTGAAGCAAGTTTATTGGACTATTTCAGGGGTATGTCCCCGGTAAAAGAAAATTATATCAGTCGATATCTTCTTCATTGACATGAAGAATATTCTTTAACCTTATTATCTCCTGCGAAACAGCCCGTTCGATCACCTTAATAAGTATGCCGTCAATTTTCTCTCCAAGCATCTTATAAACCACCCGTTCAATAGCTTCTTCAAGCTGTTTTGAGGATATCGATATTTTGCCTGATTCTGCCTGGCCGAGATCGATATCAACGGTTTCAGAAATTTCACCGGGCGCAACAATCTCATCTTCTATTTTTAGACCCAATGAGGCAGCAAAATCATCTTTTTGAAAACTGTCTATCTCCGTAACATCATCAAGGTCTTTAATAATAATGCCCGATTCCTGAATATCAGGACTATCAACTGCCTCGGTAAGTTCGATGATTTCTTCCTCTTTATCCAATTCGCTTTTCATTTCATCCAGCAGATTAATCAACTCCGGATCCCCGGCAGGATCCTTCTCCGGATTAGTATTAACGGGTTTGTCCTTTTCGTCCATAATGATCCCCCCATTTTTAGAGCTTTGCATAACCTATTATTAAAAGGTCTGTCATGGAAATGGGTTTTGGTATATCGCAAGAAATTTTTATGTTGACATAGCCACGCCCCCAGATATCCGACAGCTATCATACAGGCGGATACTGTATAAGGCTTCGTGACTATTCATCCGTTGGGGCTGTCAACATCCTAATTGATGCGGATATGCCGCCGTTGGCAAAGGCTGGATTGTATTCTTGCGAATGCCAAAACCCATTATCCCGCAGACCTATATTCGAGAAATTAAAAGTTCTCATTTTTATAATAGCTCTTAGTAAAAAAGCGAAAGTGAAACAAGTCCCAACAATTACTTGGGAAACTAACATATGCGGCTGTGGGTGTCAAGCTGTTTACTCCTTTCTTGAACCGGTTGTACATAAAATTTATTTGCAGGAAGCTTTTAAAAAATATAAAAATGAAACATGAGACTTTTTTTTATTGAAGAATCAGAACTTGCCGGACCGAATCCTGCAGTTAGAGGAGCTGATGCCAGGCACATTATAAATGTTCTGCGCTTAAAACCCGGAGACAGGATAGGTCTTTTTGACGGAACAGGAAAACAGTATGAAGCAAGAATATCCGCTTTGTCTTCAGGAAATGTTGAGGTCTCTATTCTTGGCTATTCCTATCCGGATATCGAATCTCCGCTTGAACTGGTTGTCGCCCAGTCTTTTCTTAAAGAAGGCAAGATGGATGATCTCATCCGCAAGCTTACCGAACTCGGTATATCGAGATGGATACCATTCATATCAAAACGTTCGGTACCGAGGCCTGATAACAAACGTATCCTTACCCGTACAGTGAGATGGGAGAAAATCGCAAAAGAGGCCGCCAAACAGTGCAAGCGTGTCAAAATCACCCGGATAGGGAAAATAGTTTCCTTTGAAGAGATCCTTGCTTCTGAAAAGGATTTCGATCTTAAAATAGTCTTCTGGGAAAATGAAAAAAACCTTCTTGACCCAAAGAGCCTGGCAGCAGAATATAACGATTTGAAAAGAATTCTTGTGATGTTCGGGCCTGAAGGAGGTTTTGAGGTTAATGAAATTGAAAAGGCAAAAGAGAGCGGATTTATAACAGCCGGCATAGGTCCCCGTATTCTTAAAGCCGAGACAGCTACTATCTGCGCATGCGCCCTGATGCAATTTCTTTTCGGGGATATGGGAAAAAAACTTGACAAGGATGAGGCCTTAAAATAAATAGGACTCCTGCTTTTTAAGTTCGCCGAGGTAGCTCAGTCGGTAGAGCAGCGGACTGAAAATCCGCGTGTCGGCAGTTCAATTCTGTCCCTCGGCACCTTAATCATTCAATGTTTAAAGAAGGTTAGCTGGTATAGTGGCTGGCCTTCTTTTGCTTGAACCGGTTCAGATTCTAATCTTCAATATATCTGCGAAATGAGCGTGAAATCAGTTAAATTACGATCGACATTAAGCGGGGAGGAATTCCCTTTTGATTTTATAGAGGAATTTACTGAAGACGGAGAATCGCTCGAAGTCGTTATACCCGGAATTGCCGCAGCAAAAATAAAACCGGGAGGATTCCTCTGGGAGCGATTTGCTGACTTTTTCCCGTTCTCTTCAGTCGATTCGGAGGTCTCTCTCGGCGAAGGTAATACGCCTCTTCTTAAAGCCGGAAAACTCCTTTCATCGCATACCGGGATCGAGAATCTTCTTCTAAAAAATGAAACGGCCAATCCCACATGGAGTTTCAAGGACCGCGGATCGCTTTTCTGTGTATGGATGGCAAAAGCGATGAATGAAAAAGTCACGGCAACTATTTCAACTGGAAATATGGGAAATTCACTCTCTGCGTACGGGGCACGTGCAGGATTGAATGTTCTTGTCTTTGTCCCGACATTCACACCAAATGAGAAAATTCTTGCTATGAATGTACATGGCGCTACCGTTCTGAAGGTCGATGCTCCCGATTATTCACTGATGAAAAATAGAATTTTAGGGCTGGCAAAAGAATTTTCCCTCCGCATTGTTTCCGGAAACGGCCCGATACGTGCAGAAGGTTATAAACTGACGGCGTTTGAAATGTTCGAACAAATGAACAAAAGAGTTCCTGACTTCATTGCCGTGCCGACATCAGCATGCGGACATATACGGGGAATTTTCAAGGGATACAGGGAATTGTACGAAGCAGGACTGATCGAACGGCTCCCGAAAATGATTGTTGTTCAGGCAGCAAATAACAGCCCTATCGTCAGTGCGATCAAACAGGGAAAAAGTCACATCATTCCGTTTGCCAATTTTAAGACGATAGCTGAAGCGATAACCAGCGGCAATCCGGCGGGAGGAGATGAAATTGTTCAGAAGGCGCGCCGGTACGGCTGGCTCGCCGAAGATGTCACCGAAGAAGAAATCATAGAATCCCAGCAAATTTTTGCGCGCGCAGGTTTTTTTGTAGAACCGGCAACTGCCACCTCGCTGATGGCTGTCAAAAAATTGCGCGGCCAGGGAAAAATCGGTTCAAATCAAACCGTTGTATTAATGCTGACAGGAAGCGGCTTGAAGGATATGGATGTTCTCCGGGCACAATCGCAAAGCACAGTTGAGTCATCTCTAAAAACAATTAAAGCCGATCTACATAGAATACTAACATCCTGTTTTAACATGACTTAAATTATCTGATGAGGCCGTGATGTTTTTTCAAACCGCCGGCATTGAAGTATCCGTCTGGATTCCCCCTCTGGTTGCTTTTGTTATTTCTTTTTTCACATCCATGGGCGGCGTATCCGGGGCATTTCTGCTTCTTCCCTTCCAGATGTCGTTTCTCGGATATGTAAATCCATCTGTAAGCGCCACGAATCAGTTGTTCAACATTGTTGCAATCCCAAGCGGCGTTTATCGTTATTACAAGGAAGGCCGCATGGTATGGCCCCTGACCTGGGTGGTGGTTATCGGTACGCTCCCCGGTGTTCTAATCGGCGCCATTGTTCGTGTTGCCTATCTTCCCGATCCCAGAAATTTCAAACTCTTCGCAGCCGGAGTGCTGCTTTATATCGGAGTCCGGATGATTCTGGACCTGACCCGGAAAAATGCCGGCGGTGCGGACAAGGCCGCCAGTGAAAAGCGATTTCAGGAATTAGTACGAAATCATCGCAAACAAAGTGATCCGTCAAAAACCGATAATCAGGAACCGCTGCCGGCCATTACCGTAACACATTTTAATCTAAGACGTCTGGGATACACATTTTACGGCGAGTCGTTCGATGTTTCTTTCTGGGGCATATTTGCCTTAAGCTTTATCGTCGGAATCGTTGGCGGCATTTACGGCATTGGCGGCGGCGCCATTATCGCCCCTTTTTTTGTGACGTTTTTTGGACTGCCTGTATATACCATAGCCGGTGCCGCTCTGATGGGTACCTTTATCACTTCTGTTGCAGGAGTAATTTTTTACCAGGCGATTGCGCCATTTTATCCCAACCTTCCGGTGGCGCCGGATTGGCTGCTTGGTCTTCTGTTCGGTTTGGGCGGAATGGCCGGCATGTACCTTGGCGCGCGATGCCAGAAATTCGTTCCGGCCCGGGTTATAAAGTGGATGCTTGCCGGCATTCTAACGCTTACCGCCGTAAAATATATCGCCGCATTTTTCGGATATTAGAAAAGAGCAGACCCTCAAAGTATTGTAAATTTCCGATTCATGATATAAAAAACCAAAATGGATTTGTTTGAAATCGCAAAGCTTGCCGGACTTGTTATCGGAGCATACCTGCTCGGTTCAGTCCCTTTCGGGCTTATTCTAACACGAAGGTTTACTTCTGTTGACATACGGACGGAAGGAAGCGGAAACATAGGCGCAACCAATGTCAGGCGTGTAGCAGGTACAAAGCTTGGCATATTGACCCTTGCCGGAGATTTTTTAAAAGGGGCGCTTCCTGTATATCTTGCTGGAACCATAACCGGCTGTGAAACGGAATTCATTGAGCTTTACATATCTGTTGTTGCAGTCGCTGCTTTTTTCGGGCATCTGTATCCGGTTTTTCTGAAATTTCAAAGCGGGGGGAAAGGAGTCGCGACCGCCGCGGGCTGCTTTCTTGTGATATCGCCGTGGTCTTTTCTTGCAGCAGTTGCAGCTTTTACCGTATTGACTTTCAGTTGCAGGCGGGTTTCTGCAGGTTCACTTTTTGCTTCGGCCGTGCTACCTTTTGCCATATGGTTTACAGGCCATTCCATTTACTTCACATCCTGTGCCGTAATTATTTCGATTTTTATCTTCTTCCGGCACGGGGAAAATATCAAGAGACTTCTTTCGGGTATCGAACCTGCAATATAATTTTTCTTACACCTCATCCTCATCCGGCACCATTTTATATATGAATAACATCCGGATCATCTCCAAATTAGTTGGTGATCCTATTAGGATTCGAGGGTTCAAGGATTCAAGGATTCGAGTGAATAAAAACAAGATTGTGGTGGTTAAGCCAGTGAGTTGATGGATTTTTTACGAGTACATCTTTTATATAATGCTTTAAAATAATGTGAAATATTGACATTGAAGTTATGAAAGATTAAAAGAAGACTGATATCCGGAGGAAAATTTAAATGCCACAGAAGAAAACAGAGCTAGGACCCGGCGGGATTGAAAACCTTGCTGACGGAATAAGGCGGGACAAGGAGCTTCGCGAAAAGACTTACAGAGAGCGTGCGCTGAAGCTTTTCCCGCATGTTTGCGGCAAGTGCGGACGCGAATTTACAGGCAGGAAGCTGAAGGAATTGACAGTTCATCACAGGGACCATAACCACGACAATAACCCTCCTGACGGGAGTAACTGGGAGCTGTTGTGCATCTACTGCCATGACAACGAGCATTCACGGTATCTTGATTCGGAATGGTACGGCCCTGAAACACCGGGTGGTGAGCAACAGGCACCTTCCACTCACAAACCGTTCGAAGGACTTGAAGCCCTCCTTAAAGTCAAAAAGCCCCCTCTGACCTGACGGAAAGAACCAGGGTTACAAAAACAGGGAGATAAAAATATGGTTTTTGATTCTATGAAAAATTTCACCAATTATCTGTGCCTTCATCCGCATTTTAATGATGTTTATGATTTCATTAAAGGGAATAATATGCATGATATGGCCGAAGGAAGATATGAAGTTAACGATCATGGAGCTTTTGCCCTAGTGAAAGAATACGTCACAAAAGATATTTCAGAAACCTTTATCGAATGCCATCGGAAATTCATAGATATCCAGATTCTGCTAAACGGCATTGAAAGAATAGGTATATGCAATAAGGCCGAATGTAAAGAATATGCTTATGATCCGGATAAGGATTTACAGAAATTAGAAGGTGAACTGAATTTTATTAAAATTGACCAGAGATATTTCGTGATATTTTTCCCCTGC
>JAWOHP010000035.1:0-8856 GCA_046485065.1 Desulfobacterales bacterium
GGGAATCTGTTGGTGGTTATAACGTAAATATGATCTATGGTTGGGAGGACTGGGACTTTTGGTTGTCGATCATCCGCCTGGGTGTGAAGGTTTACCGTATTCCGAAGGTGTATTTCTTTTATCGTCTCAGGGAAACCTCTATGATACATATCATGGATGAAGAAAAGCAATTTTTTATGAGGCTGCACGCCATTCTCAACCACCAGGATCTGTATAAAAGGATTGCGGAAATTAACATCTGCGCAAGGGTAACAGAACTATTTTTTGATACTGGCCCGGGATTTACTCCTCATCAAGTTATCCGTCATGTCATCTTTGGTGAGGAGCAGAAGTTGGAGTTCGATTTGAGCCTTTACGGGAATGTCAGACAAGTGAGATTCCATCCTGTCAATGCACCGGCTGCCATCCATCTGGACAGCGTGGAGGTAACAGATGGTGAGGGTCGTTGTAAGTCTGTTTTCTGTACTCAGAGCAATGCTGTCTGGGCGATGGAGAAACATTTGCTATTTCAGGATAAACATCCCTGGATGATATTTCATATGGATAAAATTGTGTCACCACAGAAAATATCAGTTCATATTCACTATCTCGCTATTGGCAACGAAGTTTATCCGGAGATAATAAAAATCAAAGAGCAGGAGATCGAGCAAAAGAATAAGGAAATTCAGGAAATTCTCCATTCAACATCCTGGAAAATGACAAGGCCGATACGATGGATAAAGGAGATGTGGCGAGCGTGAAGCAAGCCGGTATTTACTTGAAGAAAGGGCTGATCGTATTCTTTGAATCTATCAAGCTTATTCGCTGGATTTTTTATTTCCGCGTTCGTGAGCCATTTAAGTTCTTTCGATATTATTTCCTGATCAAGCAATCTTTACTATTCGATCCGTTATTCTATCTTGAGCAGCATCCGGAGATCGCTGACAAGAGTATAAATCCTCTCGCATATTATGTGGCCCGGGGAGGGCAGGGGAAACATGACCCGAATCCTCTTTTCGATACGGCTTTTTATCAAAAAAGATATATTGAGGCTGCATCGGTTGGCGTGCATCCGCTGGTGCATTATATCGAAATCGGTGTCAATGCCGGTTACGATCCAAATCCTCTTTTCGATACGTCCTTCTATATGGAAAAATATCCTGATGTAGTTGAAGCGGGCTTAAATCCTCTTGCCCACTATCTACTATATGGAGTTCAGGATGGCCGTAATCCCCATACTCTCCTCGACACGGCCTACTATATGATGCAAACTCCCGAGCTGGCGGTTACCGGCATCAATCCGCTGGCACATTTTCTGGTAAAGGGAGCACGGCAAGGTAAAAAGCCGAACCCCCTTTTCTTCACGGCTTATTACCTCGAAGTAAATGCTGATGTGGCCTCCTCAGGCCTGAATCCCCTGATCCATTACATTGAATATGGCTTCCGGGAGGGTCGCAACCCCAATCCTTTTTTTGATACGGCTTATTATCTGAAGCAGAACCCTGATGTAGCAATGGCAGATATAGATCCGCTGGTCCATTATTTTGAAACCGGCGCGCAGGAGGGCCGTAATCCGCACCCTTTTTTTGATACAGTGTACTATTTGAAAATGAATGCCGATGTTATGGAAAAGGGCATGAATCCGCTGGTCCATTATCTGGAATTCGGTTTATCCGAAGGACGTTATCCTTACAGTTTTTACGAAGAATGGATACAAGATCATCAGCTAACGCAAATGGATTTTGAACGCATTGCGTCGGATATCCATTGTATGAAGTACAGGCCCGTTTTTTCCGTAATCGTACCGGTATATAACACGGAAGAACGGTGGCTGAGGCGTTGTCTGGATTCGGTTCTCTCGCAGTTGTATCCTTTCTGGGAACTATGCATTGCCGATGATGCCTCCACAGAGCCTCATATATGTGAGATCCTGAACGAGTATACGGCCAGAGACAGTCGGGTTCGTGTGGTCCTCCGCAAGGAGAACGGCCATATATCTGCTTCGTCCAACTCAGCCCTGGAGCTCGCACAGGGAGAATTTATTGCCTTACTGGATCATGACGATGAGATGAGCATCGATGCACTTTACGAAAATGCCGTCCTGCTCAATTTGCACCCTGAGGCGGACATGATCTATAGTGATGAAGATAAAATCACGGAAGAGAATCTCAGACACATGCCTTTTTTTAAGCCGGACTGGTCGCCCGATACGTTTCTTTCTCAGATGTATTCAGGGCACCTGGGTGTTTACCGGACCGAATTGATCCGAAAAATTGGCGGATTCAGGGTTGGATTCGAAGGCAGTCAGGATTACGATCTGGTTCTTCGCTTTACCGAAAAGACGCCTCGTATCTATCATATTCCCAAGATCTTGTATCACTGGCGGACCGTTCAGGGTTCCACGGCGAGGTCAGCCAATTCGAAGAACTATGCCTACCTGGCGGCAAAGAAAGCGATTCAGGAGACTTTGCACAGACGTGGAGAAAATGGATGGGTGGAATGCATTCCCCATTATCCGGGTCAGTATCGTGTCCATTATTCTGTTAATGAAAATCCCTTGATATCAATCATTATTCCAACAAGAGATAATGGCCTATATCTGGATAAATGCCTGGCTTCCATCTTTGAAAAAACAACATATGATCACTTCGAAGTTATTATTCTTGACAATAGAAGTTCGCAGGCCGAAACCATGGCCTTGTTCGACAGTTGGAAATCTGCGAAACGAGATCGTATCAGGGTTATCCGGATGGATATTCCATTTAATTACTCAAAGTTGAACAACGAAGGTGTCCGTCAATCAAGTGGGGATCTGGTGTGTCTTCTCAACGATGATACAGAAGTTATTACACCAAATTGGCTAGAAGAATTGGCCGGGCAAGCCCAGCGGAAAGGTATTGGCGCTGTGAGCGCCTTTCTCCTGTACCCGAATTCCACCATCCAGCATGCGGGTGTGATCCTGGGTATCGCCGGTCCGGCAAATCATAGTCATCGACACTGGTCGGCAACTTGGGTCGGTTATTTCGGCCGTCTTCTTATTACGGCAAATTATTCCGCCGTCACAGGCGCCTGCCTTATGGTGGACAAGAAGAAATATATTGATGCGGGAGGTTTGGATGAATGCCTCGCAGTTGCTTATAATGATGTAGATTTTTGTCTGCGTCTTATGAAAGAGGGATACAGGAATGTTGTTCTTTCGCATGTCCGTCTTTTCCACGATGAGTCGCGAAGCCGCGGTCCCGATACAGCGCCTGATAACCAAAGTCGGTATGCCGGAGAGGCACAAATCTTGAGTGAACGCTGGAGATACATGCTCACGAATGATCCTTATTACAATCCCAATCTTACACGGAATGGAGAAGATTTCTCCTTGGTGACGGACCGGGAAGCGGTAAGATCACGCCTCATCAGGGACTTCTTCCTTGGATCACGACGCCATGATGCCTTGGCAGGTGGTCTTGTTTAGGATCATTCCATGAGGCCTCTCATTCCAATCGCTGCTTTTCTCCATAAATATTTGATATTATTTGCATTTCATGAAGGAATGACTAAATGATAAGGTGGATTAAAAAGAGATTTCTTTCAGACAAGAAGATCCAGCGATTGCTTTGGGCTGCTCTCGTCCTGGCCGTCATGATTTCCGGATGGAATGCCTTAATTTTAGCCGCCCGGGAAATGTCAGTATTTGTAAGGGTCTCCATGAAATCGCCTGAATCCGGCCAGGCCGCCCTATATTACGATGTTGGACTAGGATTCAACAGCAGGCATGTCAGCACTTCACCCGTGCACGGCGACGGAAAATTTCATGATGTTAAACTTAAAATACCTTTCCTCAAAATATTTCATCATCTGAGGTTTGATCCGCCATCGATATCGGAGGGGGAAATCATAGCCAATAAGGTTGATATTGTTGATCGCGATGGCAGGATTCTGTACGATTTCGGTCTTAATAGCTTAAAGCCACTATATCAAATCAAGACGATCGATTTCATTGATGGCCATATTCGTTTTACGATGGATGAAACGGCCAATGATCCTCAGATCAGAATTTTGGTTGATAGTCCCATTTTATTGAATCGATTGCAGTTGCTCACCCGGATGATGCTACAGAAAGTTATTCCTGAATTTTTTGTCCTGTTTTTTGTCCTGTTTTTTGTTTGTGTCTTGCTGATTTATGTCTGGTCAAGATTAACTGATCCTGTGATCGCCACGCTGGTGGTTTTGGCCATCGTCATATCGGGGTGGCGGTTGTACGACGACTCAAATTCGGTGTATTTCAGATTGTCTATGAAAGCAGCAGTGCAAGGGGAGACGGCAGAGCTATTTTACGATCAGGGCTATGGACTGTCGGGTGGAGATTTTGTGCTGGTGCACATTCAGGGAGATGATCTGTTTCACGATTATACTTTCAAGATACCGCGCAACGTTCGCTATTTAAGGTTTGATCCATTGACTTGGGCGGGAACGGTCTTGATTAACAAAATGGAAATTACAGACCGATCCGGCAAAGTTTTAAAGTCATTTAAGCTGCATAAGATGAGTCCTGAACTGAGTCCGGCACAGCAAATCAAGGCATTTGAATTTTTGGATGAGGGGCTGAAAATCATAACAGAAGATAAGGCAAATGATCCGCAAATAAGTATTATGCTTGATGAAGCATCAATTCAGCAAATTCATGCCCGCCACTTTCCTCCTATGAAGAAAACACTTATGGAATGGTCTTTAACCTTTGTTTTGCTTATTGCAGTAATAGTCATTTGGAAACGGTACAAAGAGAGAATTTGTCGTTTTATAGATGGCGGTTTTTTCCAGGAAAAACTGCCTGTCCTTTACCTAGGTTGTGCTCTCGGAGTGATTCTGGCGATGGCTTTTATCAGCGGTTTGGATGTCCACCCCGATGAATTGGGGCATGCAAATAGCACCGGTTACTATAGCAACTCCTGGTTGCCTCCGTCAGTCGATGATCCAAACGTACTTAAAACCATATCCGGCTTTGGTGTCAGTTATTTGTTTCGGCTGGAAATGGTCTATTTGCTATCCGCAAAGTTTGCTTTGCTTTTATCAGGGCTTGTCAATGACAATTACCTGAGACTAAGGCTATTCAATGTCATGTTATTTTTAATTCTTGTTTTGATCGTGGCGCGTAAAACACGCAGCGTTCCATTGTTTATCCTGGCTTTGGTGCTCAGCCCCCAGGTATGGTATATTTTCTCCTATTTCAATGGCGATGGTTTTGCATTCTTCATTGCGCTCTTAATCGCATTGCAGCTCATTGATTCTGACTCCCTTATCTATCAATACCTGAACAGCACGACAATGTGGGGTAAATGGTCAGGCGGGGTCCTTTTTGGCATTCTTGTCGGTTCACTGCTGTTTTCAAAGATGAATTACTACTTGTATATAGTCTTTATCCTGGTTATCATTGCGTGGAATTTTATTTCTGAAAGGCGTTTTGCACAGTGGGGGAAAAATAGTCTTCGTATAAAAAAATGGGCATTGGTGGCTTTTGTAGCTTTATCTGTTTATCTGCCGCCTGTGTTTTATGATCAATATATAAATGATTTTAATAAGGATGAGAAGATTGGTAATTTTGTGGAAAAAAATGCGGATTATATGTTCAAGCCAAGCACGATCAGAAATGCGCCTGATGATTCTTATCCAGGATTGTATTTGAGATTGAAAGGCGTATCCCTGCATGAAATATTCCTTGAAAATAGTTACTGGCGAGAACTCTCTTTCTCAAGTTTCTTTGGTTTATATGGCTATATGAATATTTATGCGGATAGCCATTATTATGAAATTTTATCCATGTTTTTGTTTGGTATGATCCTGTTTATATATTTCTATGCCGCCTGCACAATCAACCTTAAAGAAGGCATTGTGTTATGTATGGTCTTCATTTTTCTGTTATTGGCAATAGGTCAGTCTGTATATGCTTCGTGGGCGGGGGACTTTGAGCCACAGGGGCGCTATATTTTCCCCATGATCCCTATTGCACTGGTGGGATTGTCAAGATTGCCTGTATTCTTCAAAGAGCGCGTTGTCCCTTGTTTCAATCTTATTTTATTTATATTCAGCATGACATCGTTCGTTTTATACGCATTGTTGTATATCCCAAAAATATAGTCAGTGGATAATTACATCAATCAGGTGTTTTAAATATTGCGGAATCCAACTTAATTCTGTTTAAGCATGCTGGGATAATGCAATCCTATCTCAATAGAAAAATTTCCGGTTCCTTATATTGTGCACTGTTTATTGCTGTAATCATTTCGGCAATCCATGCCAGGTTTTTATATCGGGATGCCCTTTCTTTTTCACTGCAGATATCGATGAGTTCTTCGGTAAATGGTGAGGCCGTACTTTATCTGGATACGGGTAAGGGCTTTTCAGAGCGTGAAACAGCGAGGAGTAATATAAAGGGAGATAATCAATTCCATACGTATAACTTCTCATCGCCACTAACAACCGTCTATAATCTCCGCTTTGATCCGCTCACTACCAGTGGAATAGTTTCAATAAACAGTATCGCTGTTGTGAATGGTTTCGGCAGGGCATTGTTATCTGTTGATCTCAATACGCTTCATCCTGCGAATCAAATTAAAGCATTTGACCTCAAGAACAATACTCTGAAGGTAGTCATTGAAGATCATGCCAACGACTCTCAGATTCTCATTGTTCTCGGGTCCCCCCTGAAACTCGATTCCTTTGAAAATTCTACCGCACTTCCATTTATTGTTCATTTATTGGGTGGATTTCTCATATTTTTCCTCTCGTCTCGTTTCTTGATCTGGATACTTAGAAGACGAGGCATCCTGATCGGTTTCTTTGATCATCCTGTTGTAACAAGCTGCTACTGGATTAAGGAGAATAAATTATTATTTGGGGCCATACTCTGTATTTTCGCTTACAGAGCTTTTTTTGTATTGACCTACCCTCTCGATACCTGCAGTGATCAAGAAATGTATTATAGATTAATGCGAAGAAATACGAGTACGCTTGTTCATGCTACGGGTTACCCTTTTTTCATGCACTTTTTTTCAGCATTTCTTCCGACCAAGTACGCTATCCTCGTCTTTCAGCATATCATTGATTTCAGTGTACAACTGGCATTAATGATACTTTTAAAGAAGCGGTTTGGCCTTGTAGCGGCCATTACTGCAGGTTTATTCTATGGTTTGGAACTGAGATCTATCAATTGGGTATCGCGTTCAACGCCTGAATGGCTGCAGGGTGTTTTTTTTGCTTTGGCCTTTGTAGGGGCTATGGAGGCCTATCTTGCAGAGAGATCAGTAAAGAAGATATCCTTATATTTGTTATCTGCGTGGGCATTTGCCTGGACTGTTCTCATGAAGTTTCTTACGGTGGTTATGCTGCCGGTCTATCTGATTCTTTTCATTTTAGAGAGGAGGGAATGGAAGGGCAAGTGGCTTTGTTTTGCGACCATGGGAATCATCTTTTTTGTACAGCTCAATATTTTCATTTACTTCTATCACTACCCTTCTACGGGTACGAAAGCACTCACAAGCATTGTAGGGTGGACATTAGACCGTAAAATCTCTTTTTTTCTGCCGGCGGGACATCATTTATCCGAATCTGGCCCCTGGAGTAAGCGTTATTGCATCCTCGTTTCGGAGATGCCTTCTGCCATGCCTGAAGGGACTCCCGAAATCGGTTTATATGAATATTTTGGTCATGTTGATGGAGTGCCTCAAGCGATCCGAAAACCCTATCAGGAGCGTTATAAGGAACTCTCGGCAAAGAGCGATTCCGAATTGCAAACCATAATAAACACAAAGCAAAATTTAAGAGGCCTTAATTCTTTCTTTTTTAGCTATATTTTTCTGGGGTTATCAGAAACAGACAGACTATTGGAAAAAGTATTTTTTGAAACAGTGGCCAGTTATCCCAAAGAGTATTTACTGCATGTTATAGAAGGGATAAAAGAATCATTATCTATCGAGACGAGCTACTATATAGCCGTGATCAGCAATCCTCATTCGGATCATCCCTTTCAACTCAACAAGAACGACATCATCCAAAATCTCCCCTGGGGTTATGCACGCTACAATGTTTCCTCAAGTATACGCTGTATGTATGATGAACCGGTATTTCTGAAATCAGGTCTTCTGTTTTTTTCCTCCTGGGGTGAACATGTGAATATTCCTGTCATATTCAAATGGTTCCTGGTCATTCTTGGAACCGTACTTGCGTGCATAGGATATAAGAAAAACAAGAGGTTCGGGCCTGACATTTTGTATCTATCCTTAGGGATTATGGTTTTATTCATGCTAATTGTTTTATCCAACTTAATATTTGGATTCCGTGATAAGGAATTTGAAGCTTGTCAGCATTTGCTTTCCCTGCTCCTGGGCATATCCGTTTCTTCCATCATCTCATTTGGGAAGTTAAAATCATGAAGGTACAAACAGTCATCGGCGGATCAAATATCCCGCCGCATGACGATACTTCGAGGTTAAAATGAATTCATCTGAAAAAAATGACCTGCTTTCCGTGATCGTACCGCTTTACAACGAAGCGGATAATATTCTTCCTCTTTACGAGAAAGTTACCGGCATCACCCCTTCGCTGGGATGTGATCTTGAGATTATTCTGGTTAATGACGGCTCAACTGACGATTCCAGGGAAATTCTTGATGATCTATCTTCCCTCGACGATCGGGTGAAGGTGATCCATTTCCGCCGCAACTTTGGCCAGACAACCGCCATCATGGCCGGCATCGACTATTCTTCCGGCAACGTGCTGATACCTATGGACGGCGACCTCCAGAACGATCCGCAGGATATTCCAAAACTCTTGTCCAAACTTAAGGAAGGATTTGAGGTCTGTTCCGGATGGCGCGAAGACCGGAAGGAT
>JAWOHP010000063.1:0-45894 GCA_046485065.1 Desulfobacterales bacterium
AAACAATATAAAACAACCGATGCTTACGGAAAAGATGACTATCTGAGCATTAAAGGTCAAATGAAATGGGAGAAAAATATCAAACCGGAATATTTCTGGTTCAACGGATCTATAGATGATGTAACTACGAAAGACATCATAGATCCGTCAAAGAGGGTAGCGGTTAGCCGTCCCGCAGGGAGCATGAACGATAAAAACAGCAGGATATTCCCTTTCAAGGTTCATCACGGCAGCCAGCCATACGACAAGGTGAACAAAACGCTTCTTGCTCCGGTTCTTTCGGGCAAGGAGGGTTACTGGACAACGCTCGACTGGCCGTCGGCGCTTGCCAAGGGCCAGCAGGCGCTCGGCCTTCCTTTTTCAGGGGAGTTCGACTTTGTGGAAACCAGCTATGTTTTTCCGACGACACATATGGTGGCACCCAGAGAAAACGTGGTTAAATGCAGCGAATGCCACACAAGAGAAGACGGAAGGCTGGCTAATCTGGCCGGTTTTTACATGCCGGGTCGCGACCGTAACAGATGGATCGACACCCTCGGATGGTTAGCTCTCTTAGGATCTCTGATAGGTGTGACAATCCATGGTCTTGGCCGTGTTTTCGCAACAAGAAACGGGAGAAAGGAGAATAAATAATGTCCGGCATAAACATGAACCTTATCTATCTGTATTCCAGGTTTGAAAGGTTTTGGCACTGGTTCCAGGCCGTCCTTATCATTCTGCTTCTTGCAACCGGATTCGAAGTGTACGGAGTATGGAAAATTCTCGGCTTCAGGACTGCAGTGGAGGTGCATAGTTTTACCGGCCTGACCTGGCTGATCGGTTTTGCTTTTTTTGTCTTCTGGATTTTTACAACAGGAGAATGGAGGCAGTATATCCCTACCACTAAAAAGATGTTTGAAGTAATCAGGTATTACGTTTACGGGATCTTTAAGGGTGAATCCCACCCGGTTCCAAAACGCAAAGACGCCAAACACAACCCGTTGCAGCGTTTAACCTATCTTAGTCTTGCGGCGTTGCTTCTTCCTGTTCAGATGCTTACCGGATTTCTCTACTGGAGTTACAATTCCTGGTCCGGATGGGGTCTTTCAATTATCCCCCTTGAGGTGATGGCGGTGATACATATGGCGGGTGCCTTTGCCATATTTCAGTTTCTAATAATTCATATCTATATGACCACCACCGGGCATACTGTTTTTGCTCACATCCGGGCAATGATCACCGGGTGGGAGGAGGTTGAAAAAGAAGAGAAGATTGAAGACTGGGAAAAAGCCACTGTTAAACCCCGTTCTTCATAAGAAAGGAAATTCACACTTTCAGAGAGGTTCAGGATGAATAGGCAATTATTGTCTGTAGTTTTGTCTGTATTCTTTTGCTCTTTTTCCGCTTTTGCTCAGGAAAACTTTGAATCGGATATAATAAAAACAGCATCGGGTGATCTGAAAATCACGTTTATCGGGCACGGTACACTGATGTTCAATTTCGACGGCAAGGTTGTACATGTTGATCCGGTTGGGCAATATGCGGATTATTCAAAACTTCCTAAGGCAGACATAATTCTTTTAACCCATGAACATTCAGACCATCTTGATATAAAAGCTATAGAAACCATCCGAAAAAGCACCACGATTCTGATAATGACAGAAGCCTGCGCCGCGAAAATCGGAGGCGGAATAGTTTTGAAAAACGGCGACAGGAAAACTGTAGATGGATTGGAGATCGATGCAGTGCCTGCATATAATATTGTCCATATGAGGAGTGAAGGGGTTCCTTTCCATAAAAAAGGGGCAGGTAACGGGTATGTAATAAAACTTTCCGATAAAAAAATCTATATAGCGGGTGACACAGAAAACATTCCCGAAATGAAAAATCTTGAGAAAATAGATATCGCTTTTCTGCCCATGAATCTTCCCTATACGATGACGCCTGAAATGGTTGCGGATGCCGCAAAGGCATTCAAACCAAAAGTTCTCTATCCGTATCATTACGGGGATACAGACACATCGAAGATAGTAAGTCTGATGAAGGATGTTCCCGGCGTTGAGATCAGAATACGAAAACTGAAGTAAAGAAGACGGCTTCGTAATAAGCTTGAAATTCCGTCACTCCCGTGAAAACGGGAGTCCAGAAATATATATATTAATACGGAAATAAGAAATCAAAAAAGAAGGCAACTGTAGAAGTGTATTTTCAAAACCATTTCCGGCTGTTAGAGCAGTTGCATGGTTTCGAACGTATTTCCGTCAAGATCTATCACGAGCAGTTTGTTTCTCAAAATGGATTCTTTTCCAATAAGGATTTTTATTGCTTCGGAAGCTTCAATGGAGGCGACCAGTGAAACGCAATGAGACAGTGCCCCGAGAGATGTTTCGGCCCCCTTGTCCGGGCCGTTTTCAGCCCTGCCATAAATTAACCTTAAGCCCGCGTCTTCAGGAAATATGGTTGTGACATGACCATAATTTCCGGCGACTGCCGCGGAGACGAGCCGGCATCCGGCCTTTTTCGAAGCCCTTTCAAGGATAAAACGGTTCGAAAGTGAGTCGAGACAGTCTATAACAACATCTGAATTATCGATAATGGCCGGCGCATTCTTTTCATCAAGATATTCGGAATAGTTCAGTACATAAACGGAAGAGTTGATCTCTTTTACTCTCTTTGCGGCAGCATCAGCCTTTAGCGTTGAAATGAGTTTTTCCCTGCACAGATATTGGCGATTCAGGTTACTCTCTTCGAATATGTCTCCGTCGATCAGATTCAATTTTCCGATTCCAATCCTTGCAAGTATTTCAGTAACAACTCCGCCAAGACCCCCAAGGCCTACAATGGTTACCATGGATTTTAAAAGGGTTGACTGGTCGGAAAAGGAGAATGATTTCATGTTGCGGACATAACGCTCGGGCATGATTTCTGCTTCAAGAGAAGCTATTTCTACCTCTCTGCAGCTTACACCGAACACTCTGGATATCTTGCTAATATTGTTGATAGAAATACTGTTGTAGGGTGTTTTGTCCTGGAGTTCTTTCTTGTCTGAAAGAGCTCTGATTTTATATCGCAGTCCGGTATCCAAAATCATCCGCCTCCAACCGGAGGAAAAATTCCTATTCTTTCCCCGCCATGAAGCGTTGAATCTAGTTCTCCTTTTATGCCATTAATAAAAATCAACTTTGCTTTGTCTTCCGGAATTCCAAGACTGTGAATTATGTCACGAATCCTTGTGCCGGAAGATACGGGGTAATTATCGGCCCCTTCGGGTGTGAATTTTCCGAGTGTGGCAAAAAGCTTTAGATTTATATATACCTGTTTTCCCATTTTTTAATTTTATTTAACAAAGAAATACGCTATTAAAGAAAAGTTATTCTCACACAAAGATCACGCTCTTCATAGTTCCTTTGTGTCTTCGTGTGAAAAATAAGCTTTTTACTGGAGCATTATTTCCGAAAGAATTAAATATAATGAGGCTAAATGTCAAGAGGTTAAAATTAATCAGGATTTGCTATGCATATTGCTTCAACAATAGTTCCAATATTTTCAATTGTAATTATAGGATGGCTGCTCCGTCTTAGGGGATTTATACCTCCTGAATTTATGGGACCAGCAAACAGACTGGTCTTTTATATTGCCATTCCCGCAATGATTTTCAGGGCTGTTTCGAAGGCATCTTTTAAGACCCAGTTTAATTTAACCATTATTCTTATAGCTATGTTCTCGGTTCTGGCCGTTTTTCTGCTTTCATGGGCAGCAGGAAGGTTCGCAAAGATAGAAAGAAGCAGCCTCGGAACATTTGTCCAGTCGTCTATTCACGGCAATCTTGGATACATCGGGTTTGCCGTTGTATACTACCATATGGGGCACGAGGGGTTTATAAAGGCAGGTATAATAGGCGGCTTCGTGATGATTCTTCAAAACTTGCTTGGGGTGGCTGCTCTCGTTTTAAGCAACAGGAATGCCAGTTTTAATAAAAACAGCATGTTTTTTATATATAAAATATTCGGGAACCCTGTAATACTTTCATCCATGGCAGGGATATTGTTCTCGGCCGGAGAGGTGCAGGTTCCTGATGTCATAGGGAAGATACTTGATATTTTAGGCAGCCTTACTCTTCCGATGGCATTGCTAATCATAGGAGCTTCCATCTCTTTTAAAGTCATGCGCCTGTCCATATTTGCAGTTCTTTCGACCACCTTTTTTAAACTGGTTTTTCTTCCTTTAACAGGGTATATTTTATTTGCCATTTATGGTTTTTCAACTGATGAATATCTGCCGGGTCTCATACTTCTTGCTACGCCGACAGCCACAGTCACATATATAATGGCAAAAGAGATGAACGGGAATGCCGATTTTGCTGTTGCGGCAATTTCTTCAAGTACGCTGATCTCGGCTTTAACATTTCTTGTATGGCTGAATATAGCTGGTTGAAAAAATCATGGGACAGGAGTCAGGGGTCAGTTAAAAGCTGGACATCGAAGATCGAACATCGTACATCGAACATCGGGAACCAGAGACCAGAAACCAGAAATCACTTATACCGTAATTATAAAACGGAGTATTGTAGATGGAAATTATCGCGGAAAGAATACTTGTTACAGGCGCTGCCGGATTCATCGGTTTTCACCTTTGTTCAAGACTTTTAAAAGACGGTATTGAAGTAACCGGCATAGACAATATGAATACTTATTATGATGTTGGTCTGAAGGAAGCTAGGCTCGTTCAGCTTTTATCATACGGGAAATTTACTTTTGTTAAGACTGATATTGCCGGAAAAGAGGAACTCGAAAGAGTATTTGAAAACAATCAATTTGATGTTGTGGTTAATCTTGCGGCGCAGGCAGGTGTCAGGTATTCATTGAAAAACCCGCAGGCATATATCGATGCCAACATAGTCGGTTTTACAAATATTCTTGAATGCTGCCGGCATAACGGGGTGAAGCATCTTGTTTTTGCATCATCGAGTTCGGTTTACGGCGCGAACACGAAAATGCCGTTTTCCGTTCATGACAACGTCGATCATCCCGTTTCATTATATGCGGCCACAAAAAAAGCAAATGAACTCATGGCCCATTCTTACAGCCATCTTTTCGGACTCCCTTGCACGGGTCTCAGGTTTTTTACGGTTTACGGACCGTGGGGGCGTCCGGATATGGCACTTTTTCTTTTTACAAGCGCTATCCTCGAGGGAAAGCCCATAAAGGTTTTCAATCACGGGAAGATGACGCGGGATTTTACTTACATAGATGACATAATTGAAGGGGTTGCAAGGATTGTGAAAAAAGTTCCGGAGCCCAATCCCAAATGGAGCGGAAACAGCCCCGACCCCGGGACATCATATGCAAAATACAGGCTCTATAATATAGGAAACAACAGCCCAGTTGAGCTGATAAAGTTTATAGAAGCCATTGAAGATGCTCTCGGGAAAAAAGCAACAAAGGAATTTCTTGATCTTCAGCCCGGAGATGTTGTTTCAACTTACGCCGACGTTGATGATCTCATGAATGATGTCGGGTTCAGGCCGCAGACTCAACTGGAAACAGGAATTAAGCGGTTTGTTGAATGGTACACAGATTATTACGCTAAGAAGTAATGTTTTCCGTATTTTTTTGCGTAATGCGCCAATTTTTCATTCATCTCTTCTCTGGGGCAAAATACTTTACGCTCTTACAGCAGTTGTCAGAACAATGTTCCGATTGATGAAGAATTCGGCATTATTACCGCGGATCGCACGCACATATGCCCAAACAGAATATAGTTATGACATTCACCATAGATTTTAAAAAAACAAGAAACCTGTGTTAGACTGGAGATAATAAATGGATGAGTTCAGGAAAATTGCCATACTGGACAATATGGTCGAGGCCCAGATATTGGATTCCATGCTTGATGAACAGGATATTCCCCACATGATGAAGACCTATCACGACTCCGCATATAATGGCCTTTTTCAGGTGTCAAAAGGATGGGGCCATGTGGAGGCTCCAGAAAAACACAGACCTGAGATTCTGGCTATTCTTGAGGACCTCAGAAAACATGATTAATATTGCCTGCTGCCCCGTAAACATTATCCTGAAGCTAGAAGAATCTTTTGCTGACATTTTCCCCCGTGAAGTTGTCCGTCAAAAAGCCGGCCATTCATGGTTTTCATGAACTTTTCAAGTGGAATTGACTCCTGTTTTAAGAAACCCTTTGCCGGCAAATCGCCGCTATTGACCATCTCAATAACTGCGCAGGCAGAGGCGGCAGTAGTCCATGAAATAGCCTTCCAGACACGCCCGGCTATTTCCATCGGGTAATATGCTTTGACAAATTCATCACGGGAGAGAAAGCCTCTTTTCCATCCTTCAACCGATGCATGAATATATACAACATCCTCTTTCACAGGTGGTTTGGCATTGACCAGTATTTCACCGGTTCTTATCCTGTCCTGCCGCATCAGAAGTTCGTGAAAAACAAAATTCATGAGGTTGGCATGACCCGGATACCGGATAGTCTTGTAATCCAGGTTTTCAACCCTTCCCCTGTAAGTTTCGCACATGCTGCCAATTCCACCGGATGTGGTGAATGCTTCCAGTTGGACGCCGTTAATCACAAGAGTTTCCAGCCACTCCAGCGGAGATACCAGTTTCCGATGCCCGTCTTCTATTACCTCGCAGTCATTAAGATATTCGTTCACAACCCCTTCGGGAGACCAGTTGAATGCATATCCGAGAAGACCTGTAGGGTGTTGGGGAAGAGCGCCGACGCGAAGTCTGATATTGCGGATTTTTTCAAAAGCTTCGGCAAGAGACGCTCCGGCAATGGCAATAAATCCCGGAGCAAGTCCGCACTGGGGAGCCATAACAGCCCTGGCATTTTTTCCCATTTTAATAATTGCTCTGCTTGTTTCGAGATCCTCAGTCAGGTCAAAATAGTGCATGCCGAGTTTATGGGCAACCGAAGCTGCATCTTTGTTAAAGTTGTAGGGAAGACATGATATGACAGCATCAAAACCTTCCAGCGCCTTTTCTATGGCACCTGATCTTAAAAGATCGATTTTCAGCTTTTTTACCGACACATCTGTTGAGTCGTTGATGTCCGCGCCAGTCACATCGAACCCGGTTTCCTTAAGCAGTATGGCAACAAGTGAACCGACCTTGCCAAGACCCAGGACAACAATCGATTTAATTTTGTTTTTCGTAATTACCTCCTCTCGTCTTCGAATTGGAAACTCAAAAGGTGTTCTAATCCGGTTTCCGGACCGACACTATATAATAACTTTGGCCGGAGTTTGATTTTTTATTTCAAACTCAAGCTTTGCCGATTCACTTTTTCTTCTGAACCAGTGAGCAACAAACGTATCCATGACCATTTGCGTTAAGTGATAGGCTATCGCCGGGATAAATGCCATTGGAAATTGCGCTGCGAAATAACCCGCCCATACCAGATATGAAACAGTTAATGTTTTTTGCGATGTATGAATAGTAAACGCCGCCGTGGAAGGAAGGTCGAGACGAAGAATCCATGCGATAAACCTGTTTATTAAAATAATTAGCAAATGGAGGCAAATCATGAACAGAAAAATTAACAAAAGCATTGATCCCGCATGAAGAATTCCATCTATTGAGCTTGATAAGGCATTGAGTATTATCAACAAAACTATGCTTTGATTGAAGATAGATATGCCACTTCTTGCGGAAGCTATTTTACTTTTAAGCTTTATCCTGAGAGCCTGACCAAGAAGGACGGGAAGAAGCACTGTAACAGATAATTCAATCAGCATTTTCGCAATTGGGAGAGTAATTGATACTTCTCCTAATTGAAGAATGATATTAACCATGAAAGGAATAGTGAAAATTGAAAAAAGGTTTCCCAATACACAAATGAATAAGCTCAAGGAGACGTTTCCCAGAGCAATTGAAGTCATGACGGTTCCGGATGCTATAGTCACGGGAGCTACCCCGATGATAAGAGCGCCGATCACAAAATCAGGGGAGCTGCTGAAAAAGGAATGAGCAAGATAATAGGAAAGAACGGGGAAAAAAAGAAGAGATGAGAAAAGCGCCGCTCCATGAACTTTTATATTTTGCAGTTCTTTCAGTATCTGACTGGTTTCAATAGTTAATCCTGTTAAAAAGAAGGAAATAAAGATTCCAAAACTTAAGATTTTGTATGTTTTTACAAACATTCCCACAAAAGGCAGAAAGAGAGCAATGCAAATCATTGCTATTATGCCGATAAAAAACCAGTATTTCCCCAATAATTTATTCAAAACGATATTCATCTTATTCTTGCATATATTGCCAAAACATTATCGTTATATAACAAATGGTTACTGCACTGCACCACTCTTTTTGAGAAGGTCGGCAATAGACTCGGCCAGCCTGCGGTATCCCTCGGCATTTGGATGGATATAGTCAGCTTTGAGGGAGCTGTCGGACAACACAATGGTCAGAGTTTTTTCATCTATAGGGATTTTCATCTCTGCGGCTGTCTCCCGGTAAAACGTCGGGGGTGACAGAGCAAGGCCTGGAGACGGTACCGAGATGATAACAACAGCGATTCCACGCTCCTGCGCCAACCGAATCATTGCTCTTAAATTATCTGCGGTTTGTTGCTTATTCAAACGACGGAGCATATCATTACCTCCATGGCAAAGAATAAGAAGTGCAGGCCTCTCTTTCTCAAGTACCCCCGGAAGACGTGATAACCCTTCACTTGTAACCTCTCCGGGAACCCCGGAGTTAACCACCCGCCGGCCGACCAGGCGTTCCAGGACAGCCGGATAGCTTTCAGCGGGTGCGGCACCGGTTCCAAAGGTCAGGCTATCCCCGAATGCAAGAATGACCGCATCATTCGCAAGATGTGGTGACCTTGCGCCGGATGAGCAAGCAATTATAAATATACTTGCTATGAATATCAGCAGACCGAAAACCGGCAGGTTTTTTCTTTTTGTTATCATGCCATTATCGCCATAAGGTAAATAACACACCTCTTCAAAATGTAATAAATAATATCATCTTGTAAGAAGTTATGCAATTGATAACTACCAACTTTTTAGCAACAAATAGAATTAGTTGACACCCATGGCCAATTTGCATATACTTAATGAAAGCTTTGCATAACAAACTATTAAAAGGTATGTCAGAGTAACCTCGCAAACCTATATTCGAGAAATTCAAAGTTCTTTTAACATATATACAAAATGATATGGTTCTCTTTCAAAAAAGCGGTTATCCGAGATAAATAAATGGTGCGGTATATAAACTGGATAACTCAACGGATTTTTTCAGTTCAAAAAAGGAAGAAATAAACATGCGGACGAAATATTACTATTTATCGGTAATGGCTTTATTATTCTTCTGCGTGATGTTGTTCAGAACAACTGCAGAAGCCGAGATTTATATATACAAAGACAAGAATGGTAAAATGATGATGACGGACTCGCTTCCTGATAACGTGGGGAAAATGGAAATTATCAAGGACAAGAACGGGACATCTCCCAGATCTTCCGGGTTCAGAGATATAGAAATGGAGTTGACGGATAAATATCGGCCGAAAAACGATATAGAGAAGGCCTCCCTAAGTACCGTTACTATTAAGACACCGATAAGACAGGGATCAGGATTCTTCATCAATGAGAACGGCTATATTGTAACTAATAAACATTTGATTAGGCTGGATGAAGCTGAAATTAAAAAAACCGAAGAGAATTTCGGCATAGCGGATCAGAAAATAGAAGATTATAGCGAAACCATGGCTGAGGAAGAAAAACAATTGAAAGAGATGAAAATCGCTCTTGATGGGTATAAAAGCAACATTGAGCAAATCAGAGATCCTGATGCCAAGGCAACGGCCCTTCAAAGCTACAAAAGACAGTCCGAGCAATATGATTTCTACGAGGCACGGTTCAGGAAACGAAAGAACGAATCCGAAGAAAAGATATCGAAATACCAGCAGGAGAAAGGGGAATTAAACAAGAAAGCGAGGATGGCCGAAAACGCCCGGAAGTTTGTCGTCCTGCTGAAAGACAAAACAGAGATTGAGGCCAATCTTGTCTCGGTCAGCAACGATCACGACTTGGCTCTCCTGAAGATAGATCGGTGCAGATCTCCATTCCTTCAATCAGGCGTATCAAACCAACTCATTCAGGGAATGAGGGTTTTTGCCATCGGAAGCCCCCTTGGAGATGTTGATTCAATAAGCTCCGGTGTCCTGTCCGGATATGACCATGAGTTCATCCGAACTGATGCAAGAATATTCCCTGGAAACAGTGGAGGACCGCTGATTACTGCTGATGGTAAAGTCATCGGTATCAATACCATGAAGAGGATTGCCGGAAGATACGAAGGGTTAGGGTTTGCAATTCCCATAACAAAAGCTCTTCAGGAATTCAGTAATTATATAAAATGAACTCCTGGGTTGGAGCAAAAGAACCATATGAACCCAGCTATTAATGGATGAAGAGTATTGACCAAACCGTTGACCAAGAGCCCTCAAAAGTGAAAGGGGGTTAACCGATGAATCAGTTAACCCCCTGTATTTATTAGTGGTGCCGAAGGCCGGACTTGAACCGGCACGGACGTCGCCCACTACCCCCTCAAGATAGCGTGTCTACCAAATTCCACCACTTCGGCGATTCAAAGCAGTACATTCTATTTCTTTTCGTTTGTGTCCGGGAGCTTAACAGGTGCTGTTTCCTGTTTGGGTATAACATCGCCGCTTTGTGCAGTGCTATGCTCAACAGGGGCTTTTACATCAGTCATAACCGAGCTTCCTTTTTTGTGCGAGGAAATGTAAGCGAGCGAAAGAGATGTAATCATGAAAATAACAGCGACCACTGTTGTTGCCTTGCTCAGGAAAGTTGAAGCTCCCGTGCTTCCAAAGAGGGTCTGACTGGAACCTCCGCCAAAGGCTGCACCAATGTCAGCCCCTTTACCAGTCTGGAGCAGAACAATCATAATTATTGCCACACAAACTATAACATGCAGTATTATCAACAAGATTGACATATAGTGTATAACCTAACTTTTAAAGTTTATTATGCCTGCAAATTTTTCAGCATCAAGGCTTGCTCCGCCGACCAGAGCACCATCTATATCAGGCATGGACATAAGTTCTCCGATATTTTCAGGTTTTACGCTTCCTCCATACAATATTCTTATTGATCCGGCAATCTTTTTTCCAAAAAGGTTCTCGATAAGGTTGCGCAGAAAATGGTGAACTTCCTGAGCCTGAACGCTTGTCGCTGTTTTGCCTGTTCCAATAGCCCAAACCGGTTCATATGCAAGTACAACATGCTGCAGGTCATCCGGGGAGAAGCCTTCTAACCCCATTTTTATCTGTTTGTCAAGAATATTAAATGTATCATCCGAACCACGCTCTTTTTCCGTTTCACCTATGCAAAAAACAGGCGCAAGACTGTTGTTTATTGCAGCTCTTATCTTTTTATTGACGGAAAGGTCTGTTTCACCGAAATATTGCCTTCGTTCCGAATGTCCGATAATGACATATCTGCATCCTGATGAAACAATCATTCCCGGAGATATTTCACCAGTATAGGCTCCTTCCTTTTCCCAGAAAAGATTCTGTGCTCCAATCATAACAGAACTATCCTTAATAACTTCATAAACTGAAGCAAGAGCTGTAAACGGGGGAGCGATCATTACATCAACATGATTTATACCATGTAGTATCCTGACTAATTTCTTTGCAGTTTCAACTGCTTCAGGGCAGGTTTTGTACATCTTCCAGTTGCCGGCTATAAAAGGTTTGCGTTTACTCATAACCATCTCCTTTTAAATTACGATAAGTTAACTTTGTTATGCTAACTTAATTTTTTCATAAAGACAAGGGCATCTTCACCTGTTTCGGTATAATAATTGGGCCTTATCCCGACAGGCATAAATCCTAGCTTGCTGTAAAGAGCTGTAGCGGCATCGTTTGATTCTCTGACTTCAAGAAAAACAGATGTTACCCCTTTCGTGAGTGCTTTTTCAAAACACCGGTTAAGTAACCAGAACGCAATTCCTGAATTCCGACATTTAGGGACAACGGCAATACGCAGGATGCTCATTTCGCTGCCTGTTATGCGGGAACAGATATATGCGATAACTTCTTCTGGCTTGTCAGTTCCATTTAATTTAACAACATAATCAAAGGCATCTTTGCTTGACAACTCTTCATGGAACAGTTTGAATGACCAGGGCTGTTTGAAAGATATTTTTTCAATTAAGAGAATCTGTTCGATATCAGATTCGGTAAGAGCAAAAAGATGCCACCGCAATAATTTAACTCCGTTTATTTCCTTTCAGAATGCCGCTCGCAAGGGAAATGCTTTTTTTGCCGTACGCTTCTATACATTCCGCAAGCTTTCCCAAATCCATATCGTTTCTGGAATTGATGGCTTTTATGAGTATGGGAAGATTTACTCCTGATATGACTTCAATACGCCCTTCTTCGAGGAAGGAATAGCTTAGGTTGGAAGGAGTTCCCCCAAACATATCAGTAAGGATAAGAACTCCCTCCTGCTGATTAACCTTTTTAATGCCTCCGGATATTTTTTCCCGAAGTTTATCAGCCTTTTCATTCATGTCTATGGAAACAGAGATGACACTCTCGGGGGTTGAGGCCAGAATAAACCCGGCGGCATCAATAAGGGCATCGCCCAGCTGTCTATGTGTTACAATAACAATTCCTATCATAAAACTCCTGTTCTTATATATTGGAATCCTCTCCCGTTTAGTCGGGAGAAAGAGGTCAATCCTTATATTATAATCAGCTTAGCATATCGCGATGCAAAAGATTGATCTGGATCCCGGTTTTCTTAAAATGCTCAAAAATTGTTCTAGCGACAGGAACGGAGCGGTGCTTTCCTCCTGTACATCCAACGGCAATGGTCAAATAAGCCTTGCCTTCCTTTTCATATAAAGGAATTAAATAGTCAAGCAAATCAAGATATTTTTTCATAAAAGTCTTTGTTGTACGGTTTTTTAATACAAAATTTCTGACTTTTTCGTTTTCCCCATCGAGATCCCTTAGTTCCGGTTTAAAAAATGGGTTTGTAATAAAACGGACATCTATAATCAGATCCGCATCAGAAGGGATACCATACTTATATCCGAATGAGAGAATATATATGTTCATGGGTGAACTTTTTTTACTCTTAAGAGCAATATCCATTATTATGGCTTTCAGCTCATGAACATTATAGCGGGATGAGTCAATGATTCTGTCGGCAGCAGCTTTTAAATCATGCAGCTGTTCTTTTTCTATCCGGATACTGTCAACAAGAGTTTTGCCGTGGGAAAGGGGATGGTGTCTTCTTGTTTGACTGAAGCGCTTAAGAAGAATATCCTCATCAGCCTCCAGAAAAAGGATTTCAAAGGAGTGGCCGCTCTGTTTTATTGAATGGAAAACAGATTTATATTTGGATAAGAATTCTTTTTCACGAAGGTCCATGACAAAGGCAAGACCGTTAAATTCATTAGAACTCTTGATAGGAAGTTTTAAAAACTTGGGAAGGAGAGCAACCGGCATATTATCAACACAATAGAAGCCGGCATCTTCAAATGCTGCTATTGCAATACTTTTGCCGGATCCTGAAAGGCCTGTAATAATGAATATCTTTAAATTTTTCACGTCAAAAAAGACTTTTTAAGATTCGATCAAAAGAAGGCTTTATTAAAAATCTTCATCAACTTCTTCAATTATTGAGTAAACCTGATTGCTGTCGGTTGCCTGCATGAGCTTTTTTTTGAAAGACTCATTTTTTAAAAGCCTCGATATTCGCGCAAGCAATTTCAAATGAAGGCCGGTTGAATTTTCAGGAGTTAAGAGAATGAAAAACAAATGGGCGGGCCTGCCGTCGATAGATTCGAACTCAACGCCATTTCTGCTCAGGCCAAAACCCATTATAAGTGACTCAAGGTTTTTCAATTTACCATGCGGAATTCCTATACCTCCACCGATTCCGGTGCTTCCAAGACGCTCTCTTTCGAGAAGAACTTTGATAAGTTCCGCACTGTTTATACCTGTTATTTTTGAAATGGAAGCAACCAGTTCCTCAATGGCCTCGTTTTTAACTTTCGATTTCATATCAGTTATAATTGCTTCTTTTGGCAGCACTTCCAGAATTTTCATTTTATACCATCATTTATTATTTAAGCTTGAACAATACCGAATCGAAAAGTTTAGCAGACGGGTTGAATCAATCCGTAATTGCCGTCTTTTCTGCGGTAAAGGACATTGATTTTATCTGTTCTGGAATTTGTAAAAACAAGGAAATTATCGGTTACCAGATCCATCTGCATAACGGCTTCTTCGATATCCATTGGTTTGTATTCAATATTCTGAACCTTTATATGGCCAATCTCGGATTCTTCCCTCAGGTTTTCATGACTTATAGCAGCAGTTTTCCCTTTTAATGTCGTTCTCCGTTCACGGATTTTCTGCTTGTTCTTCTTTATCTGCTTTTCAAGTTTATCAAGCACCATGTCTATGGCTGCATACATATCGCTTGTTTCTTCTTTGCCGAATATATTGAGCCTGTCCCCCGTTATATTCACTTCGGCTATGTGTCGGAATTTTTCTATTGAGAGCACAACTGTTGCTTCTGCAGGGTTGTCTAAAAATTTATCGAGTTTATCGAGCTTATCACTGACGTATGACTTTAAGTTGTCAGAAGGATCAAGATTTTTAAATGTAACTGATGTTTGCATGCTTATAAAATCCTCCCTAATGTTGTTTGCGTTTGTTTGAAGAGAGTATCTTCAAGACATCTCTGTATTTTGCGACGGTTCTTCTTGCGATATTTATATTTGAATTTAAAAGAATTTCAGCTATTTTGTCATCACTGTACGGCTTTTGCGGATCTTCGTTTTTAATGAGCTTTTTAATCATATCCTGAACGCTTGCGGAAGCCAAAGACTCACCTGTAATCCTGTTAATAGAACTATTGAAAAAATATTTCAATTCAAAAATGCCCTGGGGGGTTAATGCATATTTGTTTGTGGTTACCCTGCTTATTGTTGATTCGTGCATTTCTATATCCTGGGCAATATCTCTTAATACCATGGGTTTTAAAAAAGATATTCCTTTTTCAAAGAATTCCCTCTGAAACCTGAGTATGCTTTCCATTACCCTGTATATTGTTTTCTGGCGCTGGTGGATGCTTTTTATGAGCCATGTCGCTGACCGCATCTTTTCCTGGATATAGTCTCTGGCGTCATTGGGTATTTTCCCTCCTCCCATATTTTTTTTATAGTAGGAATTGACTCTTAATTTTGGCATTCCGTCATCATTTAATATTATAACAAAATTATTTTCAACCTTATATACATAAATATCGGGAGTTATATATTGAGGCTCCTCGTCTGAAAACTTTCGTCCAGGTTTTGGTTCAAGCCCCAGAATGATATTTACTGCTGCTTCAACTTCTCTTATATCTGCTTTGAGAGCTTTGGCAATAGCCCTGAAATTTTTGTTTTCAAGATAATTCAGATGGTTTTGAATGATATCGGTTACCACTGTTCCATGGAGACCGAGCTGCTTTGCCTGTATCAGAAGGCATTCGCTCAAATTTCTTGCGCATACTCCTGACGGATCGAATGTTTGTATAACTGATAAAACCTTTTCAACCTTTTCTATGGAAGTTCCGCTGGTTTCTGATATATCTTTCACAGAAACGTCAAGATAACCGTCTCCGTTTAGATTTCCTATTATAAGGCTTCCTATTTCTTCATCTTCTTTTGAGGGGCTTGTCATCAGAAGCTGCCAAAGGAGATGATCGTTTAAAGATTCGGTCCGGGATATAAAGGCTTCGTAGCTCGGAGTCTCTTTTTTTTCTGCTTCAAAACTGATTTTCCCCGGAGCATTATATTCATCGATGTAATTGTTCCAATCAAAGGCGTCATTGATTTTTTCTTCAATTTTAACTTCTTTAGTCAGGGATTCATCCGTTTGGCGCACTATCTCGGGCGGGTCGGACAGCAATTCATTGGAAACAGAATCCTGAACCTCTTCCAGCACAGGGTTTGAATCAAGTTCCTGGCGAATCGTATCGAGAAGCTCAAGTCGTGAGAGCTGCAAAAGCTTGATAGCCATTTGCAGCTGGGGAGTCATAACCAGTTGTTGGGACAGTTTGAGTTGTTGTTTGAATTCAAGAGCCATTTTATAATTCAAATTCGTCGCCGAGATATATGCGGCGCGCAATTTCGCTGGATGCTATTTTCTCCGAAGGTCCGGATTCAATAATCTTTCCTTCATTCAATATGAAAGCCATATCGCATACTCCAAGGGTTTCCCTTACATTATGATCGGAAATCAGTATCCCTATACCACGATTCCTTAAATGCCTTATGATGTTCTTTATGTCAATAACTGCAAGAGGATCTATTCCGGCGAAAGGTTCATCCAGAAGAATAAATTTCGGATTAGTGGCAAGCGAGCGGGAAATTTCAAGGCGCCTTTTTTCCCCTCCTGAAAGAAGAGCCGCTTTCTGATCAGAAAGATGCCTGATTCCAAGCTCATCAAGAAGACTGTTTGCACGGTCTTCCTGTTCCTGTTTAGAGTTTGATTGCAATTCGAGAATTGCCATAACGTTTTGCTTAGCAGTCAGTTTTCTGAATATCGAAGCTTCCTGGGGCAGATAACCCAACCCCTTGCGGGCTCTTATATACATTGGTGCGGCGGTAATCTCTTCATCGTTGATGAATACTTTGCCTTTGTCAGGTTTTATCATTCCAACAGTCATGTAAAATGTTGTTGTTTTTCCCGCGCCGTTTGGACCCAGAAGCCCAAACACCCCGCCGCTTTCAACGTTAATGCTTATGGAATCGACTACTTTTCTTCCCCTGTAAATTTTAACAAGACTATCTAGAAATAATTCAGCCATTAATGAGGTTGTTTCTCCTTTTATTTACAAACTTTTTCCATCCGATTCAAAGAAGGCTTCAACACGGTTTTTTCCGCCTCCTTCAACATTGATACGTCCATCATCCCGGAAAAAGGTTATTTTTGACCCGGATATTGTATTTTTCCCGCTCGTAATTTTTGAATTCGGGCCGTTTAACACCAGTATTCTGGTTTCAGCGGTATAAACAGCCTGCTCGGTTTCGGCAGTTTTATCATCAAACAATATTTTTACATTTCCGGTTGCAACAATTTCTTTTATCGAGTCCTCTCCTTTTGGATTATTCTCAATGCCAGAAGAGTCTTTTTTATAGAAAATCTTCAGTTTATCAGATGTGATAACCGTTGTCTCCTGGACTGCTCTGACGTTTCCGATGAATTCGGCATTGTTTGAATTCCCTTCCGCTATAAGCTTGTCTGCTGTTATATGGATTTTTTTTGCACTTTCGTCTTTCTCCGGCTTTTGTATTTTTGGGGCTGTATCGGCAGTTACAGGGACTTTTTTTACACTTTCTACCTGCTTTGGCTTTTGTGTTTTTTTGGTGGTTTTGGCTTTTACATTAGTTTTTTTTACAGTCACGCTTTTTTTTGGTTTTTGAATTTTTTTGGCTGCAAGAGCAGTTTCCGTATGAGATAAAAACAAAATGGAACACGAAAAGAAACAGATTAATAAACAAGAGATTATTTTCTGTGTTTTTCCGTCAAGAAACAGTCTCATAAACTTGCTTATCCCGTTTATCGGGATCAAGTGAGGGCGATGCCAATTTTCAAAATGAAACTTTATCACCGATTATTCCTTCCACTTTACCGCTCAACTCGGCTTTGTTTAAGTTAAGATCTATAGTCATTGAACTGGCAACAAGGTTCAGAGATTTGCCTGAAATTTCTACCGGAACGCTTGAGAAAATAATGCGTTTATCATGCTGGTAATTGATTTTTTCTGTTTTCAGCATATACTCATCATTCTTTATTATTATACTTCCGAATATTTCTATGTCGTTTGATTCGGTTTTTAAAATTCCGTTATTTGCGGTAAGAAAGATCTTCTGGTTTTCTTTTGTGAAAAAAGTCAAAGATAAATCCTTTAAAAAAGCCTCTTTCTTGTCGGCGCTGTAGGTTGCTGAACCTGCATCAAGATTCCATTCAACAACTCCATTTTTGGTCGAAGTCTGATGTATTTTTTCAATTGTTATCGTTGATCCGTCAATAATAACAGGTATAATCTTTTCGGGTTTTTTTGAAAAATACCGGTATCCGATGAACAGGGCAAACGTTAATGAAATCGTGATAACAATAACAGATATCAATACAATTTTAATCTTTCTGTTTGCCATATTCCCAGATATTAATGTTATAATCGTTTAATAACAGCTTCCCAGTTACCCTGCGCTTTGATAATGGTTTCACACACTTCACGAATCGCACCTGCCCCGCCTTTTGCGGATGTCACCATATGGGCAACCTCAATTACATTTTCATGGGCATCTGCCACAGCAATTGGAAGACCAACTTTTTTCATAATTGAAATATCAGGAAGATCATCTCCGATATAGGCAATCTCATGATTTTTTACACCGGTTTTTTCTGTTATTTTATCAAGGGCTGCCGATTTGTCTGATATGCCGTCAAATATATGCTGAATGTGAAGATTTTTACACCTGTGATGTAACGCATCTGAACTTCTTCCTGTCATAATTCCGACATTAATTCCGGAATCCATTAGCATTCTGATACCAAGCCCATCCTTTACACAAAAAACTTTTATTTCCTCACCGCTGTCATTATATATAATGCTCCCGTCAGTCATTACGCCATCAACATCGAGGAGTAACAATTTTATATCAAGCAAATTTTTTTCTGCATCAAAAACTTTATAAATCAACATGCACCTTTATATAAGAATACAGGAGTCAGAATACATAAGAAAAACAATACCATGAGTATTCTGGCTCCTGGCTCCTGCATTCTCATGTTTATTAAATTTTAGAACCGGAATTCAGATATTACCCGCGATTTAAGATACAGCCTTCCTGACGGCCTTAAGTTTTATAATAAGGTCATTCAAGCTATCGAGTTGCAGAGAATTAGGCCCGTCACAAAGCGCCCGGTCAGGATCAGGATGAACCTCCATGAATATGCCATCCGCTCCAGCTGCAACAGCAGCCAGAGCAAGTGCCGGAGCAAATTTCCGGTCTCCTCCGGAAATATTCCCTCCGCCGCCTGGAAGCTGTATACTGTGTGTAGCATCAAATATAACAGGATATCCGGTATCCTGCATTATCTGAATGCCCCGGAAATCCACTACCAGATTATTGTATCCATACATTGTACCGCGTTCAGTTATAAGAATATTATTGTTGCCCGTTGATGTTATCTTTTCAACAACATTTCGGATGTCCCAGGGTGCGAGAAATTGTCCTTTTTTTATGTTAACAGACTTCCCTGTTCTTGCGATTTCCAGTATAAAATCGGTCTGCCTGGAAAGAAACGCGGGTATCTGAATTATGTCCAGAATACCGGCCGCATCTTCGATTTCATTTATTGAATGAACATCCGACAGGATTGCAAGACCAAGCTCGCTTTTTATCTGCTCAAGAATCCGGAGTCCTCTCGTAATTCCGGGTCCCCTGAAAGAATTGATAGAAGTCCTGTTTGCCTTATCATAGGAAGCCTTGAAAATTAAAGGAAAATCCAGTTTCCGGGCAAGCTCCTTAAGGTAACGGGCGATGTGAAATGTGGTCTTTTCATCTTCAATGACGCAAGGACCTGCTATTATGAGCAGGGGAAATCCTGAACCAACAGATATATTGTTGATTTTTATTGTTTTTGTCATTCCTATTCCGGATCAAAATAATGAATATTTCAAATGCCAATTACATGTTTTGTAATCCTGTATATTCAGATATCTATCGGTTAGAGGATCAAAAGTCAAGAAACGAAAAAGAGCCTTGATTATATTCCGGTTAACTGTTAATGCTTTACGGCCTTACAGAAAGAGAAAGGGGCTGTTTTTTACAAAGCCGTCAAGTATAATTTATCATATTATATAACATGCAAGAAAGGTGGATTATAACACATTGAAAAGCAATATATTCAGTTCAAGAGCTGTGTTGATATCTCTGGCAGGCCTGGTTGTTGTTCTGTCTTCATTATGGGTTTTATTTGTATGCCTTGAGAAGGAGAATCCTTCTATCAAAGCTGAAATGCCATCTCTTTCAATGGCGATCGGTCCTTCGAAAAACCTGTTGATTTCGGTTTCAGATGAAAAAAGAGGATTACGCAAGATATTGATAGCAATAGTAAAAGATGGTAAAGAAAGAATTCTTGTTGAAAAGGAATATCCGTCCGGGGGGTTTCTTGGTGACGGAAAGGTAACTCAGGATAATATCAGTCTTTCCCTTGAGCCTAAAAAACTTGGGCTTGCTGACGGGAAGGCAGTTCTGCGCATGGTCGCATGGGATTATTCCTGGCAAAGGTGGTGGAACGGCAACATAACCACAGTAGAAAAGGAAGTTTTGATTGATACAAAAAAGCCTGACGTGAGTGTCTTAAGCGGGATACAGAATATTAACCAAGGCGGCTCAGGTATTGTTATTTACAGTTTGTCGGAGCCTTGTGAGAATAACGGAGTTTATGCGGGAGGCAATTATTTCCCTGGCTATAGCGGTTTTTTTAACGATAAAAATATTTATATGTCCTTTTTTGCTCTTGAGCATGACAAGGGTCCCGGCACAGAGATTTATATCGAAGCGGTTGATGATGCCGGCAACAGCACAAGGAGAGGATTTAAAGTTTTTATAAAGGCTAAGATATTCAAAAAAGATTCGATCAACATTTCAGACGAATTTCTTAACTCAAAAATGCCCGAATTTGATGTGGATGTTTTACAGGACTCAAAAACATCGCTTGCGAATAAGTTCCTGAAGGTAAACAGAGATCTCCGTGTTGAAAATTACAAAAAGATAACAGAGCTTGTGAAAAATACGGAGAAGAATCTGCTCTGGGAAGGTGTATTTGTAAGCTTTCCTAATGCCAAAAATATGGCCGGTTTTGCCGACCACAGGGATTATAATTATCAGGGAAAACATATTGACAGCCAGGTTCATCTTGGTGTTGACCTTGCTTCTGTTGCCAATGCACCTGTCCCTGCTGCAAACAGGGGAAAGATTATTTTTACCGGAGATCTCGGAATATACGGAAAAACAGTTCTTGTTGATCATGGATTCGGTCTTTTCAGTGCATATTCGCACCTGAACAGCTTTGATGTAAAGGAAGGGGATATTATCGAAAAAGGCAGTGTCGTAGGCCGTTCAGGAAGTACGGGTCTCGCAGCCGGAGATCATCTCCATTTCAGCATGCTTGTAAACAATATATTTGTGAATCCTCTGGAATGGTGGGATGATTCCTGGATAAAAAACAACATTACGGTAAAAATACAAGATGTTAAATCCGGTTTGAACTAGGAGATTGAGCATGAAGGAGTATAAGGTAAAAAAGACTTACAAGGAGATCAACGATAAGATCAAGTCAGGAAAAGTTGTGGTAGTTACGGCCGGAGAGATGATTGATATAGTTAAAAAGAATGGCCCCGTTCATGCTGCAAAGCAAGTTGATGTTGTTACTACCGGCACTTTTGCGCCCATGTGTTCTTCAGGAGCTTTTATAAATTTCGGACATTCTGTTCCCACAATCAAAGCTTCGAAGGTCTGGCTCAACAATGTGCCTGCTTATGCCGGGATAGCGGCTGTTGACTGTTATATAGGAGCCACTGAACCTTGCGAAGATGATCCTCTCAACAAAGTATATCCCGGTGAATTCAGCTATGGAGGGGGGCATGTGATACAGGATCTGGTAGGCGGGAAAAAAATTTATCTGAAAGCCACTGCATATGGCACATCATGTTATCCGAACCGCCTTGTAGAAAAAGAGATTACCCTTGCCACCATTCCAAACGCCACCCTTTGTAATCCAAGAAACGGGTATCAGAATTATAACTGCGCTATCAACTTTACAGATAAAATAACGTATACTTACATGGGGGCTTTAAAGCCCAGAGCGGGAAATGCAAACTATTGTTCGGCGGGCGAACTTAGCCCTCTTTTTAATGACCCTTACTATAAGACAATAGGGATTGGAACGAGAATATTTCTTGGAGGCGGAACAGGTTATGTAGCGTGGAGCGGGACTCAGCATAAACCTTCTGCAAAAAGAAACGAAAAAGGGATCCCGATAACTCCTGCCGGGACGATGTGGGTTATGGGAGATTTGAAAAACATGAGCCCGAACTGGCTGGTCGGTGTTGGTATCCAGGGATATGGTTGCTCCCTGAATGTGGGGCTTGGTGTTCCGATTCCGGTATTGAACGAAGAGATGGCGGCATATACAGGGATATCGGATGAAGAAATATTTACACAGATTATTGATTATGGGAATGATTATCCAAACGGAATTTCAAAGAGTTATGGCCAGGTAAGTTATGCCGAGTTGAAAAGCGGGTTCATCAATATCAAAGGGAAAAAAGTGCAGACCGTTCCTCTTTCAAGTCATGTCAAGGCCGAGGAGATTGCCAATATTTTAAAGGAATGGATTTCAAAGGGAAAGTTTCTTCTGGGTGAACCTCAGTTTACCCTTCCGGATAGTTGATTAACTTATAAAAAGCCGTAGAAAAATTCTCATGGCAGATAAAATAAGAGCTTTTGTGGCTCTGAAGCTTCCGGAAAGCACGGTATCTTCCATTAAAAGAATGCAGGAAGATTTGAAACCATACAGGTTTCCTGTAAGATGGGTTCAGCCTGAGAAGATACATCTTACCATAAAGTTTTTCGGGGAGATCGCGGAGTCTGATATAGATAAAATTGGGGCTGCAATGTGTGATTGCGCATGCGGTTATGGGCCTTTGTCGCTTTCAGCCAGAGGAGTTGGTGTTTTTCCCGGTATAACGCGTCCCAGGGTAATATGGACAGGTATTTCAGGCGAAGCATCTTTGCTGTCTGCTCTCCGGAATGATCTTGAAAACAGGTTTGAGGAAACAGGTTTTGAAAGAGAAGACAGGCCGTTTAAGGGGCATCTGACAATAGGGCGGTTCAGGGAAAGGGCGGACAGCGGTAAGCTGATCGAGGCTATAAGAAAATTTCAGGATTTTGAATCGGAAATGTTTGTTGCCGAAGAGCTTTGTTTATTTAAAAGCGATCTCAGGCCGGAAGGGCCGGTGTACACAGAGCTTTTGAGCGCTACTTTTAACAGTTTATAGGAAATCCTGTTCAACCGTGTTTATATAAATAAGAAGGAGGGAAATATGAGTAATTCAGTCGATAAGGAAAAAGCGGTTGATACTGCAATAGGTCAAATAGAACGTCAGTTCGGTAAGGGTTCAATAATGAAACTAGGGAGCAGGCCGGTTATAGATGTTCCGGTTATACCCACCGGATCGCTTGCTCTAGACAGAGCTCTAGGTGTCGGCGGGATTCCGAGAGGTAGGGTTATAGAGGTTTTCGGACCTGAATCGTCCGGCAAAACGACTCTTACTTTAAATGCGATTGCTGAAGCACAGAGACTCGGGGGTATAGCAGCTTTTATTGACGCAGAGCACGCTCTCGACACAGTATATGCGAAAAAAATAGGTGTAAACTGCGACGAGCTTCTTGTGGCTCAACCCGATACAGGGGAACAGGCTCTTGAAATTGCAGATATGCTTGTCAGAAGCGGCGCTATAGACATTATGGTGATTGATTCAGTTGCTGCTCTTGTTCCAAGAGCTGAAATTGAGGGCGAAATGGGAGATTCCCATATGGGGCTTCAGGCAAGGCTAATGTCCCAGGCGCTGAGGAAGCTTACAGGAACCATTGGAAAAACAATGACTTCCGTAATTTTTATAAACCAGATAAGGATGAAGATAGGAGTTGTTTTCGGGAATCCTGAAACAACTACAGGAGGAAACGCCCTTAAGTTCTATTCATCTGTGAGACTTGATATACGCAGAAACGCGGCAATCAAAGAGGGTCAGGATGTTGTCGGGAACAGAACCAAGGTGCGGGTTGTGAAAAACAAGATGGCGCCTCCGTTCAAGGAGGCAGAATTTGATATAATGTACGGCGAGGGAATATCGAAAATAGGCGATGCAATAGATATGGGTGCGGAATTAGGCGTAATTGAGAAAAGCGGGGCGTGGTATTCTTATAACGGAGAGAGAATAGGTCAGGGCCGTGAAAACGTGAAAAAGTTTTTAAAGGAAAACCCCGAGATATTCAACAGCCTGTATCCGAAGGTCAGAGAGGCGATGGGACTTATTCCGGCGAAGGAAGAAAGCAGGGCGGAAAAATAAATATGGAGCTATTAATGACAGGCAGCGACATTCGCGGGCGGTTTCTTGAATACTTTAAAAAGCATAATCATCAGATAGTCAGAAGTTCATCCCTTGTTCCATCCGATGATCCGACTCTGTTATTTACAAATGCAGGAATGGTGCAGTTTAAGCGCACTTTCCTTGGCGAAGAGTCAAGGAGTTATGTCAGAGCGGTTACCTCCCAGAAATGTGTGCGTGCCGGAGGTAAACACAACGATCTTGAGAATGTCGGTTATACGGCACGGCACCATACTTTTTTTGAAATGCTGGGAAACTTTTCTTTCGGCGATTACTTTAAGGAAAAAGCTGTTGAATTCGCATGGGACCTTTTAGTAAACGGTTATAGTCTTCCGGCAGATAAACTGTGGGCTTCAGTTTATCTTGATGATGATGAAGCTCACGGCATCTGGCATAGAAATATCGGAATTCCGGAAGACAGAATAGTAAGGTTTGGTGAGAAAGATAATTTCTGGTCAATGGGAGATACCGGACCATGCGGCCCGTGTTCTGAAATACTTATTGACAGGGGAGAAAAATATGGCTGTGGTAAGCCGGATTGCAGGGTTGGATGTGAATGTGACAGATATCTCGAAATATGGAACCTGGTTTTCATGCAGTTTAACCGTGATGCTTCCGGGAAAATGACTCCACTCCCCAAGCCAAGTATTGACACCGGGATGGGTCTCGAGCGTATTGTCACGGTGATACAGGATGTGGACACCAACTATGATACCGACCTTATTCTTCCGATTATTGAAAAGACCGCGGAGCTTTCCGGAAAACGTCCCGGCGAATCCGGAACTTCTGATATCGCTATGAAAGTTATTGCCGATCACAGCAGGGCGGCCGCGTTTCTTATCTGTGACGGTATTCTTCCGTCAAATGAGGGGAGGGGGTATGTCCTTCGCAGGATAATGCGCAGGGCAATACGTTACGGGCGTAATATAGGCCTTGTAAAGCCTTTTCTCCATGAAACATCCAGTGTTGTCATTAAAATTATGAAAGAGGCTTACCCCGAATTTGACGGAGCCGAAGCATTCATAACAAATGTCATAAAAAACGAGGAAGTCCGGTTTTCCGAGACTCTTGATAATGGACTGAAAATTTTAAATGACACCCTTTCGGACATCAAGGCAAATGGCCGGAACACGGTTCCCGGTGATGTTATATTCAAACTGTATGACACATACGGTTTTCCCGTTGATATTGTGAGGGATGTTGTAAGAGATGAAAAACTCTTTCTTGACATGGACGGATTTGATGAAGCCATGGAGGTGCAGCGGGAAAAATCAAGATCTGTTGTTTCTTTTACAGGAATAAGCGATGCGTATAAAAATCTTTCGGCAAAAAGGCTGATACCGGAATTTGTCGGATATGATAAACTGTCATGCGATTCAAAAGTTCTTCTTATTGTTGAAAACGGGGAGGAAGTTGCTGAAGCGGAAACCGGACGGAACATAGAAATAGTCACTGCAGAGACTCCTTTTTACGGAGAATCAGGAGGTCAGGCCGGAGATACAGGTGTTATTAGGTCAAAAAACCTGGAGATATCTGTGTCCGATACGGTAAAAGATCCGACAGGAATAATAATTCACAGGGGTAAAGTCATTACCGGCACCGTAAGCAAGGGGCAGATGGTGACTCTTGCTGTGGACAGCGAAAGACGAGGCGCAATAGCCAGAAACCATACCGCAACACACATATTGCATTCCGTTTTAAGACAGGTTCTTGGAGATCATGTTAAACAGGCCGGATCTCTGGTCGCTCATGACAGGCTGCGTTTTGATTTTACACATTTTTCACAAGTTGATCCCGAATCGCTTGATAAAATAGAAATTCTTGTAAATGAGAGAATCAGGGAAAACGTGCCTTTATCAATAGAAGAGATGGAAGCTGACAGGGCTTTCAAATCGGGGGCAACAGCTCTTTTTGAAGAAAAATACGGAGATGTTGTAAGAGTTATATCCCTTGCCTCTTTCAGCAGGGAACTTTGCGGCGGGACTCATACAGACAGAACCGGGAATATAGGACTTTTTAAGATTACCGGAGAATACAGCATTGCGTCAGGAGTTAGAAGAATCGAAGCTTTAACCGGAGCCGCGGCGGTTGTTCAGATACAGCAGACGGCAACAATACTTAATGAAACAGCGCGTCTTGTGAAGGAAAAGCCCGGCGCTTTGTTTCAAAGAATTGAAAAACTTCTTTCACAGCAGAAGCTTCTTGAAAAAGAACTCGAAAAGATAAAGTTAAAGGTTGCGTCAGCAGCTGCCGATGGAATAGACGCTGATATTAAGTCGTTAAACGGTATCAGCGTGCTTGTAAAAAAAGTTGCCGCCGAGACGCCTTCCGGAATGAGGGATATTGCCGACAAATTCAGAGATAAGATAAAATCGGGAATAATTGTCCTGGGAAGTGCTGCCGGATCAAAAGTTCTTCTTATTGTTATCGTGACGAAAGACCTGACATCAAAATATCATGCCGGAAACATTGTCAAACAGGTTTCATCCATAGTTGGAGGTAGCGGCGGGGGCAGACCCGATATGGCACAGGCAGGCGGAAATGCACCTGAAAAACTTGATGAGGCCCTTGCAAAGGCCTATGATGTAGTCGGAAGCTTATAGAATAACCTCATCTGCAAGCTCGTTAATATCATCCTTTGCTACAGGAAAATGTACGGATAACACTTCACCACATTTTGATATGGCCTGACATACGGATTTTCCGTATTCTTTTTTCTTAATTCCTGCCGAAAGATCCAAAGCAATTCCCTTCCAGAAATCAGGGGCTATTTTTGCATTTATGCCTCTGTCTCCGAGTATCCACACCCGGTGTTCAAGAAGTGAAATAAAAATAAGAATTCCTGTTTCATCTTTCGTTTTATATAACTCCTTTTCATAAAAAGCCCTGACAGCGCGTTCCCTGACAGTCTCTTCAATCCGTTTGCCCGATATGAAAAGAATTTTAATTTCAGGTAGTTTTGATAATATTAATTTAAAAACAAAGTACAGGAGAAAAACCATCGGTATATAAGTCCATATACTGGCATTTTTTGCGGCTTCAATAAGCAAAATGTATGGAAAATTCAAAATACCTGATTCCCAGCCCGGTTCAAAGCCGATGACGGATGATTTTATCATTTCAAATAACAGCGAAAAAAAGCCGGAAAGAATAAAAGCCCCGAAAGTTTCGGCTTCAATGTACGAATCGCTGGAATCAAGAACCATTACTGCTATTTCACCGGAAGTCGCAGATTCAGCTTTTTTAATAGAATTCGCAATATTTTCTTTCTCCTCCTGGCTGAAAAAATCTGATGCCTTAATTTTCATCGGTATATTTCCTTTTTACCAGCTTCCTGACGACCCGCCGCCTCCGAAACTGCCTCCACCGCCTGAAAAACCTCCACCACCGAAACCGCCTCCACCACCGAAACCGCCGCCGCCGAACCCTCCTGTTCCGGTTCCTCTCGAATAAGTTTTTCCTCCTCCTGCCGTAACGGCGCCGGCAAATAGACCGAAGAAAAAACCGGCAAGAGCAATAAGACCCAGCAATGGTAAAGAAATGCCCGGAAAGGCAAACAGAGATATTATTGGAAGAAGAGCCGCTCCCGAGACACCGCCGAGTATTTTTGAAAATCCGGATAAGGCAGCCGTAAAAATAAACAGGAAAATTATGAGCGAAAAGAAGGGGTTTGCCCCTTTATTCTTAGGTCTCGCATCTGATCCTGATGAGGTATATTCACCATGAACTACAGAAATGATGGCATTCACTCCAGCCTCGATACCCCCGTCAAAATCGCCTTCCCTGAATTTTGGAACAATTTCATGTTGAATTATTCGCCCGGAGAGCAGATCAGTCAGCTTACCTTCAAGACCCATGCCAACTTCGATCCTGATTTTCCGGTCATTTTTTGAAATGAGAAGAATGGCTCCGTTGTCCTTATTCTTTTGCCCGATTTTCCATCCTTCTGCTACCTTTATTGAAAACTGCTCCAGAACTTCTCCCTCCAGAGATGGGATGGTCAGCACAACAACCTGTGTCGAATCGCTGATTTCAAGTGCAGACAGCTTCTCTTCCAGTTTATTCTCTGTTTCCGGAGAGAGAACGGAAGCATAATCATTTACTCTGCCTCTTAGGGCCGGGACGTCAAGCGCTCCGGCGTAGCATGGGTAAATTATAAAAATAAGTGCGATAAACCAGTTTAACATGAAATATATCTTTAATCCTTTTTGTCTGAAAAGCTTACTTTGGGTGCGGTTTTCGCCGCCTCTTCAGCCTTAAAAGGCTCTTTGCGTTCAAGATGGAGAAGAAGGGAGTTAGTCAGAGAGTTGGGGAAAATTCTGATACTCGTGTTAAAATCCTGAACGGCTTTGTTATATCTGACCCTTGCCACGTTTATTCTGTTTTCAGTGCCTTCAAGCTGATTCTGCAAATCAAGAAAATTCTGATTTGCCTTTAAGTCAGGGTACCTCTCAACAATAACCATAAGTCTCGAAAGAGCGCCTGATAGCTCCCCCTGGGCCTGCTGGAATTTGCCGAATGTTTCGGGATTGTTTACAACATCTTTTGAAATCTGTATGGATCCTGCCTTGGCCCTTGCTTCGACAACAGCCGTCAATGTTTCCACTTCGTGCTTTGCATAACCTTTAACCGTTTCTACAAGATTGGGTATCAGATCAAGGCGCCTCTGGTAGCTTGCCTCAACATCTCCCCATGCCGCAAAAACAGCTTCTTCATTCTCCTGAATCGTATTATATCCGCAACCGGTTAAAGATAGAACAGATATTAATCCAAACAATAAAATAAAATACTTTTTCATTTTTCCTCCTAATTATTGCAAAAAAACCGCTCTAATATAAAAGCTGAAATCCCTTATCCCTGTAAAACATCTATCATCGAAAAAACCCTTCCTTTTACTCCTTCTTTTATCTTGCTGTTAAGAAAAAATATTGCGTCAAGAGTTCCCCTGGCATATATGTCACGGCCGTTGACATTGTGGGAAAACTCAAATTTGACCGTTTTATCCTCTGAGACAAGCGTATAGGTATGCCATCCGTGTCCTTTTATAAATTCCGGTGGTATCCCCCAGACGCTTTTTTGTCTTTCAGGATCGCGTTCCATTGAAATATCCTGTTCTGTGAATGGAATTCCGAGCCTGTTAAAACAGCCTACAATAGCCTTGGCTGTTCCGCTTGTATCGGCTTTTCCCTTTTGATGGCTCTCTTTCACGGTCAGTGAATAACCCTTAAACAGATCCGGAAAGGTTTTGGCAGCATATTCCATCATTGCCTGAAAACCGACTATCTGCTTTGCCATGTTCGGGGAAATAATGGCGCATATACCGGAAGAAAGAACGGTCTCAGCAAGTTTCTTCCTGTCCCCTCCGGTTGTACCCATGACAAATGGAAGAGAATTATTACAGAAAAATTCAGCATTGCTGTTTACGGCAGACGGATGTGTATAGTCAATGCTTATAAAGACGCCTTCCCTTTTCTTAATATCGTTTATAATATCCTGTTTCTCCCCGGGATGAACAAGACGGATTTGAAGCGATAGAATTGCATATTCTTTTTCGGTTATTTCAGGGCCTGTAAGTGAAAAAGGGATAAGCTCAAATCGTTCGTCATCTAAAACATGTTTTGCAACATTTGCAGCCATGTTCCCGGGCAATCCATTTACCATGACTTTTATCCGGTTCATAATTACCTCCATATATAGCTTTTTATTAGAGCAGTGTTGATTATATATCAGAAAAACAAGCTGGTTACAACAGATCATCAACAAGTGATTTCAGTTTGGGAAACTCATCTTTTTCAAGCTGCGTGAAGCTTTCTTTGAGTGTTGTTATTGCCGCGGGGATATATTTCTCAAAAAAGATTTTCCCCTTGACCCTGCTTAAATGGCCAAAAGCTCCCAGGATCTGGAGATTTCGGGCTATCGAACAGTATTTGAAACAAAGGCGGAATTTACCGGCATCAATCTCCATGTTAGAAGAAAGTATTTCAGCGCAATAATCAAGGAGTTCCAGACGCATTCCGGAAGGAAGAGAGACATAAGGATCAATCAGGAGTGATGCAAGATCGTATTGAAGCGGACCTATTCGTCCACCCTGAAAATCTATAAAATAAATTTTACCATCTTTTACCATGATGTTCCTAGACTGCATATCTCTATGCATAAATCCTGTAATCCGGTGTTCCATGGCCCTTGATGCTATTTTACCAAATTCATTTTTCAATTCTTCAAAGTCAATCTCCTTATTAAGATAGCCTCTTAAAAATGAATCGGTAAAATACCTGCATTCCTTTTCGAGTATGAGATCAGTATCGTAATAAGGGCTCTGATATGTCCATGATGTGTCAAAACCTTTTCCGCCGGTAAGAGAAAGTTCAACAAGAAGATCTACAGCCTCTTTATACCATGACAGGATTTCGCTCTGGTTTCCGGAACCTATGATAATATTTTGCAGTTTAGTATCTCCCAGATCTTCAAGAAAAACGAGACCCGAAAAGGAATCATGAAGGATAATCCCGGGGACAGGAAGCCCTTTTGTATGCAGGTGTTTACCTATCGCAATAAAAGAGTCGGTTTCATTTGTCGAAAGAGTTTGTCGTATGCCATGATCTGCCAGTATAAGAGAATTGTTTTGTGAGGTCAGCCGAAACCATTTTCTGTCAGAGCCGTCACCCTTCAGTTCCGATATTTTGACACCTTCGCAATTGTAGTCCGGAAAGGCAGCTTTGAATGCCATGGGGGTCAATTCTCTAATTGCTGTTTCTTTGTATCTTTCAGGAGTTCCCAGATCATTCCACGAGTGTTTCAGGGGAAAGTAAGAATAAATTTTTTTACCGTAGGTCAGCATTTGCCTGTAAACATCGATGCTGTGTGAGAATTTATTTGCGGGAATAAAATCTAGAACTTCAGGGCTAAGGACCTGGATTCCAGTGAAGGCAAGTCGCCTGATATTCCTCCGATTTGCGGAGGGGAGATTGTTGGATGAGTGATTATCAAAACCAAGTATATAATCATCTTCGCCAATAAGAACATTGTTGAATTCTTCGCAATCCGTTAATACAAGAGTTGCCGGATGTCCATGCCTTATATGAAAAGAATAAACTTCACGTAGGTCAATATCGGTAAAGATATCGCTGTTTATCACAATAAACGGTTCATTATCCCAGAAATCACTGGCATTTTTTATGGCGCCGCCGGTTCCGAGAATAACCGGCTCATAAAGAGCCTTTACGGGTATGGAATATTTCTGTGAATTTACAAAAGCATCTATTTTATTGTGAAGATGGTGAGTGTTTATTATTATCGATTCACAGCCTGAGGCCTCAAGTCTGCTAATTATAATATCGACCAGGGGGCGGCCTCCCAAAGGAAACAGCGGTTTGGGGGTGTGTTCCGTATAAGGTAGAAGCCTTGTTCCGAGACCTGCGGCAAGAATAAGCGCTTTCATGGGTTCACCATTACAGAAAGTTCAGATATTTCTGGATGGCATCTTCATAGAATTTTATCTTATCCATTTCTTCGGAGCTTTTGATTCCCTTGTTGTTGAAGAAATCGATTGCATTTATGTAGTAAACTTTCGATAAAGCTTCATTTCGTTCAATTTTATTTCTTTTATACATTCTGCTTCCTATGCTTTGAATTTTTTTGATGCGTTCTTTGGCATCAGGTTCATTCTGGGAAGTTTTCATGAAATAATTGAGAACCACAAAGTACGATTCGTAATAGGGTTTTAAAAAAGTCGAAAATGACGTTAATTTATTTAAACCCGACGATGTTACATTGTACGTATCAGGAAGAGTTTCGTGAGGAACAAGTATAGCGTCATCTATAAATGTCTTTATGTTTTTGCGGACAAAGTATTCGGGAGTTTTGTCAACATCATAAGCAAACTCATATTTGAAGAAATTCTGCTGAAAAGCATATCCTGAATGGAGGCTGGATGCCTGGAACTGGAATGATTCCAACTTAAGAATTTCAAGGGCTGTTATTGCAGCAGGAACAAAGAACGAAATGCAGTTATTTTTATAATATTCCATTGCCGGGCGTTTGCTGACATTTACTGAAAATTCCCTGACAGATGAGTGAATTCCCTTATCCATTTGAACCGGTTCAATAAATTTTCTCTGCACATAGGAATCAAGAACCTGCTCAACCGCGTATCTGAAATCCGAAATGAGCGTATCCGAAAGCTTTGCGCCCAGTGAAGAGAGGTATTTCATGTAAGTATCAACAGAAAAGATAATTCGATCATAAGTAAATCTCTTTCTTGAACAGTTCAGAACGGAGCAGGCAGTTATTGAAAATGGAGTAACAACGGAAACATTATTTATTGAGTTTATTATCCTGTACCCGAGATTGCGGCATAAAGCATTCTGCTCTTTAGATGTCATGCTTTTCAGTTGAATATCCTTTTCATTGAATAACTCGTTTAATGATATCGGATCATTGAACTGAATATATATTTTACCGTATTTTTTCTTTAAAAATTTTCTGGCTTTTATGACCTGGGAAAAATTTTCAGGTTTTTTTTGAGCACCTTCAAGCTCGTCTAAATACGAGCTTTCTTCAATTACTCTGTCATATCCTATAAAAATGGGCGCTATTATCATGTCTTTGCAGGCGCCCTTCTTATAGGCATCAAGAAGGATTGAAAGGAGTCCGAGCTTGGGAAGGATAAGCTTACCGGTTCTGCTTCTTCCGCCTTCAATAAAAAACTCTATGTTAAACCCTTCCCCTAGCAGCTTGTAAATATATTCGGCAAAGACCCTTGAATAAAGGGCTGCTCCTCTGAAAGTACGCCTTATGAAAAAGGCTCCGCCCCTCCTGAAAAGCGGACCTATAGGCCAGAAGGAGAGGTTCTTGCCGGCAGCTATATGGGGGCAGGGCATGTTGTTATTATAGAGCAGATAAGAAAGAATAAGGTAATCTATGTGGCTTTTATGGCATGGAATTAATATAAGAGGGCCTTTTAATGACATGTTTTTTACTTTGTTCAGGCCATCAGTGTTGACTGTGTAGCCATCGAACATTGTATTAATTATCCAGCCGACAATTTCTGCCATCACTCTTATAAAGGCAATATTGTAATTCGCTGCAATTTCTTCAATATATTCATTAACTTCTTTTCGTATATTACGGGCGGGCATATTCCTGGATTTCGAATAATTATCAAGGAATTCCTGGAAACGCGCATTCGTGAGGATGCTCTCTTTAAGCTCTTCTCTTGATTTGAGAACAGGCCCAATTATGCTCTGGCGGTGGCGGTTTAACTGAAGAAGGAGATTCCGTCTTAAAACAAGGGACTGGTATTCAATTCCACGTTCCCGCACTTCCGCTGATTCAAGAAAACTTTTCAGACTGACCGGTTCGGAAATTTCAACAATTATTTTTTCCGGATATTTGAAAAGAGTTGCTATTTTCCTCAGTCTGCCCGGATTATCGGGAGTTCCGAATATAATGTCTGTTAATGAAGGGGTTGCACGCATGGGATTTTTCCCGAAAGACATGATTTGCGTAATAATATACACCGGCCTTTCGGTTATTTTCTGCAATTCTATAAGATAGGATAAGGGATCAGTCTCAGACTTTACGAACCGCCTGTAAAATGCCTTGTCTTCAACAAGCGAAAGGAAAGCCGATTTTCCGTTTAAAAGCTCTTCTCTTATATAGCCGCTTTTATAGGGATTGGGAAACGACTTGTTCTGAAAAAAATAATCAAGATATGAAAGTAATGTCCTCAGTATGCGCGGAACAGGCTGCCATACGAACACCTTGTAATCGAAACCGATTTCGGGAAAGGGGAGTTTGTTTTCACTGTAACGGGTATAGGAGAATAAAAACTCGAAGTGGCTTTTAAATTTAGCGGCATAGATAACAATTGCGTTTTCAGGAATATTTTTCAGCCCGTTAAGCTGATCTGAAGCGATTTTAATTCCGGAGAAGAAAAGTTTCAGTGTATTGGATGAAAAAAAACTTATATTTCCAGGAAGATGGCAGGTAAAATAATTATGAGAACCCTTCAGGATCCGGTCGATCCATTTCCTTATTTCGCTCTTTAATATATTCATTCAGGCAGTAGGCATCCGTTCATTTCATGTTAATAGTGAATGTCATAAATATATTTCGTCTGGGTACGGGTTCGCAACACACTCATACCCAAACAAATTGATTTGCTCAAATCGGAAAATTATTTTAACAGCTGCTATAATTTTGTCTTCGTAGGTTATCAAAACCTCATTTTTTTGCAATATCTTAATTAGTGTCCATCCGGAAACAAAAACAGGATTCATTTAAGTTTCCAATTCGGAAATAGACAATTTTGGGCAAGCTCAAGGAAATCAAGGGATTGCACGGAGACATACATAAAGTACGTCTCACAAGAAATCCCGCAGATTGACACAGAGATCGCTCAAAAGGGCCATTTCCGTATGGAAACTAATTGATGAAAGAATATCTTGAGTTAAATGTCACTGCGTGATATATCTGTAACAGTAATAACCTATATTTCAGAAAGTTGCAGGGCATTTATTTTATTTTGCCGGGAGGATGACATTATATGAAAGCTTTAATTGGCGGAGCCGTTGTTTCTGCCTTGGGGATAATTCTGCTTGTTATCTGGTGGGAAGAATTTCTCATGATTCTTTCAGGAATCCTCCCCGTATCCCTTATTATCGGCGGAGGTATAGCCATTTATCTAGGATTCGATGATTTGAAAGAAAACTGGAATAAGGAAAATATCATTTCCGGCTCTTCGAGCAGCGAAGTGGAAAAGTACAAGCATGAGATTGATGAACTGAAAAAAGAGATTGAATCACTCAAAAAAGGATAGAAATAATTATTTTTTAACAGCCTTGTTTGCAAGAAAATCTGCACGCTCATTACCTTCCCGGCCGGCATGCCCCCTGATCTTGATAAGTTTCAAGTTGTTAAACCTCTTCATTGATTTTTTAATCGAATCTATCAAATTCTCATTTTTTTTTGCCTTCCAGTTTAATGTCAGGACTCCAAAAGCATAAGCACTGTCTGTAAATATTCTTACAGGCTTTTTTGTGGTTTTAAGTTCAAGAAGGGCGGCCCTTATTGCCTCAAGCTCAGCGATATTATTGGTCGTAATCCCGATATCTCTTGATATTTCTTTTTCATATTTTCCGAAACGAAGAAGTACTCCTATGCCTGATGGTCCCGGATTTCCAGATGATGCGCCATCGGTATAAATGACAATGGTATCTTCGGGTATACTATCATCAGGAGATGACTCTTCGTCAGATTTCTGTTTTTTTTTCTTTTCGGGCAATGCCGGTTTTTGAACATACCCAGCTTTAAATGTTTGCGGCTTGTCTACAGGTTCAAGTTTGTTTTCATAAACCCAGTATTCGTAATCCTGATTCGGGTTGTATTTTATCAGAACCTTATCATTTTTATACAGAGGTTTTTCATCAGGACCGAAAGCCTGCCAGACCTTGTTGCCTTTGAACATAATTCTTTTCCAAGATATGTTATTATTTTCCATGATTGGCTGCTCTGTTAAGTACAATTGTTATCAGTCATAAAGATAATATTTCCGGCTTATATTAATATATTCATCAAGCTCGTGTAACCATGTATTTTCAATATCTTCTATTGGATCCGGATTTTCAACAGCCATCCGGATAGCCGGATTTCCGGTGATAAGGTCAACGGGTAATTTTTCAAATTCATATTCATACGGGGGAGCTTTCCATTCGAATTCCTTTACATGATTTAGAAATACTGCATGAAGCAATTTGAGTGTCGAAAGAAATGGCTTATATCTGTAAGGATCTGTGACGTGTATCTGGAATCCCCTGCATGGTTTTCCAGCCCATTTGTTTGATGTGGGTTCAAATACCAGGGGTCTTAAGACTGCGCCTGGCAGATTATTGCCTCCCAAAGTCGAAATTATTTTGCCTCTGTCAATGTACGGGGCGCCGAAAATTTCGAATGGCTGGGTTGTGCCTCGTCCTTCCGATACATTCGTGCCTTCCCATATTACCTGGCCGGGATAAACAATTGCGGAGACAGGAGTCGGAAGGTTAGGTGATGGCGGAATCCATGGAAGTCCGGTGTCGCTGAAAAACATTTTTCTTTTCCAGCCTTTCATGGGAATAATTTCAAGATCACAATCTATTCCGAAATGATTATTAAACAATATGGCCAGTTCGCCAATTGTAAGCCCGTGGCGCATAGGTATTGGATAACGCCCTACAAATGAGACAAATTGAGGCAGCAGGCAGTTGCCTTCAACAATTTCACCACCGATCGGGTTAGGCCGGTCGAGAATGACCACTTTTTTGCCGAATTTTTTTGCGGCTTCAAGGCAATAGGACATGGTGTAAATAAAGGTGTAAACACGTGTACCTGCATCCTGCAGATCTATAAGAAGTATGTCTATTGGTTCCAGCATCCCCTTTGTCGGTATGCGTGTTTTGCCGTAAAGACTGAAGACCTGAATTCCGAGCAGGGGATCAACAATGTTTTCGGATTCGATCATGTTGTCCTGCTTTTCGGAGAAAAAACCGTGCTGCGGCGAATAAAGAGCCTTAAGTTTTCCTGAAAACCGCGTGTTTATCATCTCACGCGCATGAACGAAATCTCTCCCGACAGAAGCCGAATTGCACAGAAGTCCCAGGCGTTTATCGCGAATAAAAGCCGGGGGGTTATCAATAAAATTTTCAAGACCTGTAAAAACTCTGTCCATGATAAATGCATCTCCTCTGGTATCCCCTATCATATAAAAATGTGAGTAGACAAGATATCCTTTTCAGGATGGAAACTAAATAGTGAAATTTCTTGACACAACAATAATAAAAAAATAGATAACAAGTTTATCTTAAAGGAATCACGTTATATAACTCATTTAATTTATTTTACAGGTCTTTTTATGCAGGCTGGTGAAAGTGGATATTTGTCTTGAAGGTATTGTTGTAATTGTTGGAAATTACGGTAGCGGCAAAACAGAAATCTCAATAAATCTTGCGGTGAATAGAAAACATGCGGGAATAGATGTAACTGTTGCTGATCTCGATCTTGTTAATCCTTACTTTCGTGCGCGGGAAGCAAGGAAGCAGCTTTCAGATCTCGGAATCGGGGTTATTTTACCTTCGGATAAATATCTTCAGGCCGATCTTCCAATATTAACGCCTGCCGTTGCAGGGCTCATCAGAAAACCCAGCAGGCTTACAATACTGGATGTCGGTGGAGACAAGGTGGGGGCGACTGTACTTGCAGCGCTTGCCGATGCATTGAAAGGGAAAAGTTACCGCATGCTGCAGGTCATAAATCCTTTCAGACCTTTTACGGATACAGTAAAAGGATGCATCAGAATGAAGGATGAAATAGAAAAAGCTTCACGAATGTCAATAAGCGGCATCATCGGTAATGCGAATCTTATAGATGAAACGACTGTTGATACAATATATGAAGGGTATGATTTTGTCTCATCGGTTTCCGGGGAAACAGGGCTCCCTCTTGAATTTATTACTTTTTCTTCCCGGCTTTCGGATGAAATAGATATAAATCGGTTCTCATGTCCTGTTATGAAATTACGCAGACAGCTTGTTCCTCCATGGAAAAAAGCTGCCGCTCTGTAGAATGAAAATACGGGTTGCCCTGTTGGGGCCACCTTTAATCAAGGAGTGTAAATGGCATATAAACATTACATTGATTCAGACAGATGCAAGGGATGCGGTTTGTGCATTGCCGTATGCCCCAGAAAAGTTCTCGAAATATCCGGAGAAGTAAATTCAAAAGGCTATTTTCCCGCTTATCAGGCGCGTCCCGAAGATTGTGTTTTTTGTTCGACATGCTGTATCATGTGTCCCGATGTGGCGATCAGCATAACTGAAACAGAAGATGGCGGAAAAGCCGCTGAAATTAAATAGGAGAAAAAATATGGGCAAGATTCTGATGAAGGGAAATGAAGCAATAGGTGAAGCCGGTATCAGAGCGGGCTGCCTGAACTACTTTGCATATCCTATTACCCCGCAGTCGGAAGTGGCGGAATATCTTTCGAACAGGATGCCTGAGGTTGGCGGCGTTTTTTTGCAGGGAGAGAGCGAAGTTGCTGTTGGATATATGATTTTCGGCGCCTCAGCCTGCGGTGAAAGGGTCTTTACAACGTCGTCAAGCCCCGGCATCAGCCTTATGAGCGAAGCAATAAGCTATATAGCCGGAGCGCAGTGCCCGGCCGTATTTGTAAATATCATGAGGGGCGGACCGGGACTGGGAGGCATTCTTCCTTCCCAGGCGGATTATTTCCAGGCGACAAAAGGAGGAGGGCACGGAGATTACAGATTGCTCGTAATGGCTCCGGCAAGCGTTCAGGAGGCGGTCGAAATGGTGATGACGGCATTTCCTCTCGCGGAGAAATACCGTAATCCTGTCATGATTTTAGGTGACGGTCTGATCGGGCAGATGATGGAACCGGTTGAGTTCCCGGAAAACCTGAAGTCGGAACCGAGCAATAAGGACGACTGGGCTACGAACGGGATGGATACAAGAAAAAGCAAAAAGCGGAATCTTGTGAAATCCCTCTTTCTTGACCCTGTTAAACTGAACGAGAACAACCTGATCCTGAAAGAAAAATATGAGAGGATGAAACGCGAGGAAGTAAGATATGAGTCCTATAATACGGATTCCGGGTACAAAATCCTGATTGTGAGCTACGGAACTATGAGCAGGGTCTGCAGAACGGCTATCGACAACCTTAAGGCTGAAGGGATTGAGGTGGGTATGATCAGACCTCAGACATTATTTCCCTTTCCCGAGGATGCGGTTTTTCAGGCAGCTTCAAAAAAGAGCTGTAAGATGGCGTTAAGCATCGAGATGAGCATGGGCCAAATGGTTGAAGATGTTGAAAGATGCGTGCATGGAAAATGTCCTGTAAAGTGGTATGGAAAGTGCGGCGGTGAAGTTCCGACACCGGAAGAAATAATGGATGTCGTCAGGTCATATCTTTGATAGTCTGTAAACGTGAAGGATGGATCCGATGATATATATAAGAAGGAGCAAATGTAATGGGAAAAACATTTAAAAGGCCGGAAGCCCTTTCGGAAATGGACAGTCATTACTGTCCCGGATGTACGCACGGGGTTGCCCACAGGCTCGTAGCTGAAGTAATTGATGAGCTTGGCATAAGAGGCCGGACGGTCGGAATTGCGCCTGTTGGATGCGCTGTTCTGGCCTACAACTATTTTACATTCGATTTTCAGGAGGCTGCTCATGGCCGGGCTCCTGCTATGGCGACGGGAATAAAAAGAGTTCGCCCGGACCTGGCGGTTTTCACCTATCAGGGAGACGGAGACCTTGCAAGTATAGGCATGGGAGAGATAATTCATGCCGCAAACAGGGGAGAGAAATTCACGACCGTCTTCATAAATAATGCCGTTTACGGGATGACCGGCGGTCAGATGGCTCCGACGACAATGCCGGGACAGCGCACAACGACATCGCCGTTCGGGCGTGACGTAAAGGATGTCGGCATGCCTATAAAGGTTTCCGAACTCCTTGCGAGCCTTCAGACTCCGGCGTATATAACCAGGCAGTCGGTAATAAAACCCAAATATATCGTCAAGGCAAAAAAGGCGATTAAAAGGGCATTTGAATATCAGATTGAAGGCAGGTGTTTCAGTTTTGTTGAACTGGTGAGCACATGTCCTACCAACTGGGGACTTACACCAGTTGAAGCTGTTAAATGGGCAGAGGAAACCCTGATCCCTTATTATCCTCTTGGTGAGTTCAAGAATCCGGGGCAGGATAAAGGAGGATCCGATGCAAAGTGAAGTCATGTTTGCAGGTTTTGGCGGCCAGGGGATTCTTTTCAGCGCGAAAATCCTGGCTCATGCGGCCATGGAGCAGGGTTATGAGGTAGTATGGATTCCTTCTTACGGTCCAGAGATGCGCGGTGGAACGGCATATTGCATGGTAGTGATAAGCGACAGGCCTATAGGTTCCCCGATAGTAAGGAACCCCCAGCACCTTGTTGCAATGAACCGGCCTTCCCTTGAAAAATTTGCCCCGGTTGTCAAACCGGGCGGTGTTGTCATGATAAACAGCTCGCTTATACAGGTCGGTTCAGGCAGGGAGGATGTTGATGAACTGAGGGTTCCCGTGACCGATATAGCAAAAGAAATCGGAAGTGTTAAGGCTGCAAATATTGTAGCCCTCGGGGCTTTTGCAGCACGGAGCATGATGGTCGATTTTGAAGTTCTGACAGAATCGGTCAAGGCTGAATTTGCCGGCAAGGCGAAATTGATACCGCTTAATATGAAGGCGCTCGAGAGGGGCAGGCAGGCCGCCGGGAAATAGACCATACGCCTGCGGCGTATAAAATTTCAAATTTGAGATTATTTTTCTATCTCAAGATAAAAGAACAAATAAAGATAGTATGTTATGAGCAAATTAAAAGTTCCAGAATATATACTGTCGATAAGACCTTATATTCCGGGCAAGCCTATTGAAGAACTTGAAAGGGAATATGGCATTTCAGGTTCCATAAAAATGGCTTCAAATGAAAATCCCCTCGGACCTTCTCCGATGGCTATCAAGGCTATTAAAGGAGTTATTTCAGGTCTTAACCGCTACCCGGACGGGAGCGGGCACGATCTTGTCATGAGTCTTTCGGAATATCTGGGAGTTTTGCCGGGAAAGATAATTCTTGGAAACGGCTCTGATGAAATTATAGGATTACTCACACGCGCATTCCTTGTCCCGGGGGATGAAGTTATAATACCCGACCCTTCGTTTCTCATGTACAAGATAATGGCCGGAAGCGCGGGCGCAAAGATTTTGCGGATTCCCTTAAAATCGCTTTCAATTGATCTTGACGGTATAGCCGGAAAGATTTCAAAAAAAACCCGCATTATTTTTATATGCAATCCCAATAATCCGACCGGTACGATTTTATCTAAAAGTGATTTTGAAAAATTTCTTAAAAATGTTCCGAAGGACGTTATTATTGTTGTGGATGAGGCATATATAGAATTCGTGCGGGATGATAGCTGCTTCAGAGGCATTGATTATCTCGATTCGGGACGACCTGTTGTTACTCTCCGGACTTTCTCGAAAATATATGGTCTTGCAGGGCTCCGGATCGGGTACGGCATAATGCCCGAGGAAATAGCAGGCATATTAAACAGGATCAGACCCCCTTTTAATGCGAGTTCCTTGGCTCAGGCCGGGGCTATTGCCGCCCTCCGTGATGAAGCCTTTTTCAGAAAAACCGTCAGCCTGATTCATAACGAACTTGATTATATGTACGACTCTCTTAATATAATGGGCATCAGGTATTTCACTACTCAGGCCAATTTTTTCTTAATAGATGTCGGGAAAAAGGCAGACGATGTTTTTGAAGACTTACTTAAGAAAGGAATCATAATAAGGTCAATGACATCTTACGGCTACCCGGAATATATCAGGGTTACGGTTGGACTGCCGAAAGAGAATGTTCGTTTCTTAAAGGCTCTTGAAAAGGTCTTTTAATGAAAAACCAGTCAGATTCCGGCGGGAAACTCCTTCTTATTACAATTGACGGTCCTGCGGGAGCCGGAAAAACAACGGTGAGCAGAATGCTGTCTGACCGGCTCGGATACAGGTATATTGATACAGGAGCTCTTTACAGGGGTGTCGCTCGGGAAGCAAAAAAAGCCGGCGTCAGCCATGATGATGATGCGGGCCTTGAAATGCTTTGCGGCTCTCTCAGACTTGATTTAGTTCAAGACACGGATGGCCTTCACCTTTTTTCAAACGGTTTTGATATTAATGATGAGATCAGGACACCGGAGATGTCAATGCTTGCTTCCGCTGTTTCTGCCCGACCGGTTGTGAGAAAATATCTTCTGACCCTGCAGAGGGAGCTTGGAAAGGAAAAAGGGGCTGTTTTCGAAGGACGCGATATGGGAACCGTTGTGTTTCCCGAAGCGGATATAAAATTTTATCTGAATGCTTCTGTAAGAACCAGGACAATAAGAAGATATAAGGAATTTTCAGATAAAAAAGGTTCTGTTACAATCGAAGAGATTGAAAGAGATATCAGTTGCCGTGACGAAAATGACAGCACGAGAGCTCTTGCTCCTCTTAAACCCGCCGAAGATGCCATAAAAATAGACTCGACAGACCTCGATGTCGAATCTGTTGTCAATCTCATGTTATCCCACATTCAGAAGCATCTAATGCAATGATGAGAAGGTTTCGAGGATTCAAGAGGTCAAGTGTTTGTTTTCTAAAGATGACGGCTTAGCAAAAAGCCATTATGCAAGGCGCACGAATCTTGAGGAATGAAGCGTAGTTACTGGTACGCTGCAATGACGAAAGATGAAGTGCAACACAGCAGAATGACTTTTTGCTAAACCGTCAATAAAAATAAGATTGTTTTTTAAAAAATAGTCTGATATCAATTCCAAGTTGTAATAAGCTATATATTTAAGAGATAGCGATCAAATGGGCTAAGGGGGTACTTTCTTTTCATGGAAAATCTTGTTAAAGGCGACACAAATGAGAATTTAAAACAAAGAGTTTCATCCGATTCTGAAGCGATGAAAGAGTCAGGAGATACTCAATTAAAACCTGCGTTGTCGGATGTAAAATTATCTGAAGATGTAAAGGGCCGTGACGACAGCATGGAAGAGCTGATGGGCATGTACGACGAGAGCTTTAAACGTTTTCAGGAAGGAGAGGTCGTTACAGGCAGAATAATATCGATAGACAAGGATTATGTCCTTGTTGATATTGGGTATAAATCTGAAGGACAGATAAGGATTGGCGAATTCAGGGATGAAAACGGTAACATAACAGCCAAAATAGATGATACAGTCGAAGTTATGGTGGAATGGTGGGATGATGAGGAAGAACGGGTAGTTCTTTCTAAAGAAAAAGCCGAGAAGGTAAAAGTCTGGGATGACATAAAGAAGGCTCATGACGATGACGGGATTGTCGATGGCGTGATATTGAGCCGTGTTAAGGGCGGCTTTTCTGTCGATATAGGGGTTCAGGCATTTCTACCCGGTTCTCAGGCTGATCTGCGACCTATAAGAAATCTTGATGAACTTGTAGGCAAAACCTTTACTTTCAAGATATTAAAGTACAACCGGAAAAGGAGCAATGTTGTCCTTTCCAGAAGAGCCATTCTTGAACAGGATCGCGAGTCTAAAAGATCCGCCACCCTTTCGGCAATTCATGAAAACAAAGTTATTGAAGGATTTGTTAAAAATATCACTGAGTACGGTGTATTCGTTGATCTTGGGGGCGTGGACGGACTTCTTCATATTACAGATATTTCGTGGGGCAGAGTCAAACATCCGGCTGAAATGTTTGCGGTCGGCGACAAGATAAAGGTCAAGATTCTCAGCATAGATCATGAGAAGGAAAGGGTTTCACTCGGAATGAAACAGCTGACGGGCGACCCGTGGCTGACTGCTTCTGAAAAATATGCAATCGGTTCCCGTGTAACAGGCAAGGTGGTGAGCCTTACAGATTACGGCGCATTTGTCGAACTGGAAGAGGGTATAGAAGGTCTTATTCATGTTTCCGAAATGTCGTGGACACGCAAGATCCGCCATCCTTCCAAAGTCGTGTCTGTCGGAGAGGCGATCGAAGCTATTGTTCTTGATATTAAACCCGAAAACAGGCGCATTTCTCTTGGTGTAAAGCAGGTAGCTCCGAATCCATGGGACGTCATAAGTGAAAACTATCCTGTTGGAACAACAATAGAAGGGAAAGTTAAAAATATAACCGATTTCGGAATTTTTGTGGGAATAGATGAAGGCATTGACGGCCTTGTTCATATTTCAGATATTTCCTGGACAAAGCGCATCAAACATCCTTCGGAGCTTTATAAAAAAGGGGATGTGATACAGGCCATAGTGCTTGCAATCGAGAAAGAAAACGAAAGATTCTCCCTCGGAATAAAGCAGCTTCAGAAAGATCCGTGGGAAACGGTCAGCGAGCGTTACAAAGTTGGAAAAGAGATAACCGGGACAACAACGAATGTCACCGATTTCGGTATTTTTGTTGAGCTTGAGGAAGGAATTGAAGGACTGGTGCATGTTTCCGAAATCAGCAAGGAGAAGATCAAAACACCGGTTGGAAAATACAATGTCGGGGATGCGTTGACAGCTAAAGTTATGAACATTAACAGTGTTGAAAGAAGAATCGGTCTTTCCATCAAACGTCTTCAGTTGGATGATGAGCAGGGCATACTGACAGAGTATATTAACAACATGAAGCCCGCCACTTCTACTTTCGGAGAAATGCTGCGGGAAAATCTTCAGGAAAAATTAAACGGGGAATAATCCCTATTCGGATAGAGCAGCCTGAATAAAGGCTGCTCCATCCGACAATTGCATAATAATCTCTCTTATTTAAAGAAAAAATCAATGTTTTCGCGAAGGCATCCATATCTATTTTTCATTCTTGTATCTTCTTCCATCTTTGTTGCCGCGGTTTTAGGCATCTTCACGCTTATTTTTTTTGGAACACGGGAATCCGATTTTAATATGGGGGAGAAAGTAGGAGTTGTTGAGATATCAGGCGTAATTACGGAAGCAAGGGATACAATCCGCAATATCAGGAAATACCGCGAGGATGATTCTATCAAGGCGATAGTTTTAAGAATAGATTCGCCGGGGGGTGTAGTAGGGCCGGCTCAGGAAATATACAGAGAGGTCAGAAAAACGGTCGGGGAAAAGAAAATTATAGCTTCCATGGGCGCTGTTGCAGCCTCCGGGGGATATTATGTTGCGGCCGGTACGGACGGTATAATGGCAAATCCGGGCACAATAACCGGGAGCATAGGGGTTATAATAGGATATACAAACTTTGAAGAGATTTTGAAGAAGATCGGTTTATATCCGGTTGTTGTTAAGAGCGGGGAGTACAAAGACATGGGATCTCCTGTCCGTAAAATGACGGAAAAAGAGAAAAAACTGCTTCAGGACTTTGTCGATAGTACTCACAGGCAGTTTGTTGCTGCCGTTGCCGAAGGGCGCAAGATGGATCCGGCAAAGGTAAGATCTGTTGCAGACGGACGGATTATTACAGGCGAAGATGCCAAATCGCTGGGACTTGTTGACCGTCTAGGAAATATTGAAGATGCAATAGAATGGGCCGGCAGGATGGGAGGAATTAAAGGAAAGATATCCGCGGTTTATTCAAGAAAGGCAAAAATTTCATTCCTGGATTATTTAATCGAATCTTCCATCATGAAAATAGTTAACCGCGTTGCAAACCCGGAGTTTTATGTCGGGTATATTCTAAAAGCTCCTATCTGATATATGACGGCTTTCCACTTGGACCCTTGAATCCTCGAATCCTCGACCCCTAAAACTACAGGCTTTATTTTGTAGTTTTTTAAAGAAGTGTTATATCTCCGATTCCTTCCCGGATTATTTGAGGGATGTCATCGATCAGTGAAACAACGCTTGAAGGCTGACCCGGAACAGGACCCCCGTCTATTACAATATCGATTCTTGAGCCGAAATGGTCATTTATTAAGGAAGGATTATCAAAAACAGTGCCGTCAGGCATTGTGGCGCTCGTTTCGGTGCAAACCCTTCAGCATCATAGCGTGCATGTGCAATTTCATGACAAAGGATTTTCAACAATAGATCATCATCATGAATACTTGGCTTGATGTCAATATAGATATTGCCGGC
>JAWOHP010000094.1:0-5277 GCA_046485065.1 Desulfobacterales bacterium
TACCCCCTTCAGCCTCATATGTCAGTTAAACCCGGATCTCCGCTTGCCGGCCTATGAAATAAACCGCCCGCTGTTTTATGCAGCCGTTTGAGGATCTATCTTTGGCGGGGCAACAATCCGGTGGCGTATAACACCATAAATAACCGCAGGAAGGACTAAAGCCGCCATCACTATAGCCACCTTTTGGTTCGGATTGAAAAGAATCACTAACGAGACAACACACAGCACGACACGCAGCATTGTGTTTGGAACCTTCGCTTGCACGAACATCCCGAAAATGGTAAAAGCGATACCACAGCAGCCTATGGATATGAGCAGAGTATCTAAAATCTGTTTCCAGCCCGGGTTTATGACCATGTCTGTCCTTACAAAGATAGCAAAGGTCATAATAGTGATAGGCAGGCACATTTTCAGTGCCTGCCACATGGTTTTCATGAAAGAAGCATCTGCTATCCTCGCCGCGACCGCAGCAGCGAGAGAGGTCGGTGGCGACAGCTCGCCCCATACGGCTACCAGAAATGCGAAGAAATGTGCGCTCCATGGATCTATGCCCAGCTTTCTCATCGGGTCGACAATTATGACAGCGAGTACTATATATGTTGCCGTAGGCGGAAGACCTGCGCCTACAAGCCAGCCGAATATCCACGCCATCAAAACCATGGCTGCGATATGAAATTCACCGACCCGCAAAAGCATCCCTCCCATACGGTTGATGAAGCCGGTTACTGTGAAAAGGCCTATCATAATTCCGAGAGTTGCCAGTAAAAGAAGCAGATATGAGGTCATCTCGGCGTGCATCTCGATCATCGTGCGGACATTTTTTAAGAATTTATCTTTCTCTGTTGCCGGGTCCTTCCGCATATATTTGAAATAAAGAAACAGGAGAACAAAGAGTCCAAACAAGATGGCACCGGTATAGAGACCGGCTAACTGTTCGCCATAATTAAAAACCCCCATCAGGATGGTAAGGTAGATGACTCCGAAGAAAAATATTGCCGTCTTAAGCTGTTCATAGATTGGCATGAACGATCTTTCGATCGGCGAGCTGGGCATAAGACTGATGCTCACCAGGTAAACGGAAAGGGAGAGCGAGGAGTAGTAGACAAAGGCAAGGGAAAAGCCGCGTATTACAACGCTCCAGTAAGAAACACCCAGGAACTCGGCCATCACGAAACCGGCTACCGCCATAACAGGCGGCATTATAAGACCACCCATCGACGCCCCGGTCTCAACCGCCGCGGCGAACTCCCCCGGAACTCCGTAGCGTTTCATCATCGGAATTGTAAAACTGCCGGTGACAGCCGCATTGGCTGCGCCGCTGCCGCTTATCATACCAACCGCGGTCGAGGCAAGGACGGCCGTCTGGGGAATCGTATGACGCGACCTGCCCGCGATCCTCCGCATGAAACTGACCATAGCGCTCTGGGCGTCGAATCCGTTTGCGGCGGCAGCAAGAAGCAAAAATGCCGCAATCGTAGTCAGGGCAATTTGCGCGTATTGTCCGTAAATGCCTGTTGAAAGCTCAACAGTACTCGAAGTTACTATACGGTAAAATGAGGTGCCCGGATGCCAGAAAAAATCGATCGGGCTCAGATAGCCCCACAGAGTATAAACCACCAGAATCACATTCATCCAGAAAAGTTCCGAATGGGCGACCCGTGACAGCTCCATAACAAGCAGGAAGACCAGAAGTCCCATGATGAAGTCCTGCGTAGTATACGATCCCTGCCTCCAGATCGAAATATCTTCATATTCCGTGTGAAAATGGTAGAAGGCGTAAATACAGACGGCAATATAGATTAACAATATGATATTATTTGCGATCTTTGGCAGCTTCTTGTAGATGAAACCGTTTTTATGCATGTGAAGCATTCTGATTATCAGGGCGACCGGTACAAGATTAGCCACCAACTCGCTGGCTCCGCCGAAGCCGGTATAAAAATACCAGCAAAGCCACACGAACATGAAAATCGAAATTGCAAAGATAATATTATTAAGATTTACGTAGCTTTTGATTCGGTCACTCAGCATGATTTTCCCCCCCCCCATTTTAGTCCGAAGCTGCAGTTGCCTTCCGGGCTGCGGCGTCAACATGCCAAGCGACGACGCACAGTGGATGATGGCGGGAACCGGCGTAAAATACAGCCGATTCCCACCGTATCATATTTCCCCGGCGCGTTTATCTATTTTGCAATGGTCCACTTATCATCCCATGCCTTATGTTCTTTAAGAAACTTGGCAAGTCCGGCGTGCACCGGAACCGTAGGATTGGCCTTAATACCATTTACCTGCATGCCGACAAAGTCTTTCGCCATAGGTGTAAATCCGGGATCGGCTTTTGCAAGATTGTCACGCTCCTTATAGAAGCTGCTCAGCATTTTGTAAACCACATCTTCCGGCATATCGGCGCGCACATTGTAGCCGAAGAGGAGCGGTACGCCCAGTATAGTCTTCACACCTACATCCTTGCTGAAAGCATCTTTCGGGTTGATCTCAACCGGGGTCAGATTTGCCGCTTTCAGTTTTTCAATTTCGGCCGGGCTCGGATTGATTATAGCAAGATCAAGTCGCAGTTCCGTCTCTCTCCAGTATGAAGCGAGCGATCTGCCTGCTGTTGTATAGGCTACAGCCCCAATAATGGTTCCGGCCTGAAGCGCGTCACCCTGTGCAGGTTCACCAATCTGGACGTGTTTGAACTCATATCCGAGAGCCTTGAAGATGCGCTGGAAATTGAGCCAGTTCATGAAGCCGGCAGGAGTGAAAAAAACCGGTTTGCCGCTGAAATCGGCCAGGGACTTGTACTGGCCGGCATTTTTGGCATAAACGGCCATAAACGATTCCATTGGATAAGCGTACCAGGTGTGAACCATTTTCGATTTTTTGGGAGTGTAATCCTTGAAGCTGCCCGTGCCTTCATAAAGGGGCGTTATTCCGACGTCTGCCGTGTAGCCGATCTCAGCATCACCGTCCATTGTTGCCTTCATTGCGGCGGTCGTTGACGGATAAGGATTGACGGTGACGGTGTATTCACCGCCAAGGGCGTCCTCAAGCACCTTGGTCATTTGAGCTGCGACCTTGTAGCCGTAAGAACCGGTGCTGGATGTGGCCCATCGGATTGACTTGCGCTCAGCATAAGCCGGGCTAAGCGCTGAAAATGCAAATACGATGGCAAGTGCCACCACGCATACTGTAAAAATGAAACCTGTTCCTCTCTTTACCATTGCTTTCCTCCTTGATTTTATTAATGTTAACAAACATTAAGCCGTCTCACCTTTTACTTCTGCGGCCTAAAAGATAAATAATACCCCCTTAACGTTTTTTATTACCTACCATTTATTAATTTGTCTGTCAACCTAACCAATTCTGGTTTTGTGCAATAATTATTTTTTGCTGATTACATTCTACCTCTCACTCCCGTCCATGATCTATTTCAGTGATTTATTTTAATGAAATAAGGCTTGAAGGCCTTTTTGTTTTGTGATAGGCGGAGCGGAGTTTTGTTTTATGCTAAGGGTTTTTTTTATTGTTAATTTGATGTCGACATCTCATTTTGCCAATCCGACAGGAGGCCGGTATGATCGAGGCGGTTCTGTTTATGCTGGGGCTGGGACTTGTTTGCAGTTCTTTATTAAGTGCAGCCTCAAAAATATTTTATGTGTATGAAGATCCGAGAATAGCTGAAGTTGAGGGAGTTCTCGCTGGCGCTAACTGCGGAGGTTGCGGTTTTGCCGGTTGTGCGGCTGCTGCCGGGGCGATAGTAGCCGGAAATGCATCTCCTAGCGCATGTATTGTCGGCGGAATGGAATCGGCCATAAATGTTGCAAGGATTATGGGGTTAGATCCCGGAACTGCCGAGCCGAAAATATCACTTAACGAATGCAGCGGAGGTGACAGGGCTGAGGATAAATTTATCTACAGCGGGATTTCAACATGCCGCGCCATGTCGGTTTTATACGGTGGAAAACGTCTTTGCGGTGTAGGCTGTATAGGATTTGGAGATTGTGTAGCTTCGTGCATGTTTAATGCCATTCATATGGGACCGGACGGATACCCGGTTGTGGATGAAGCAAAATGCGTCGGTTGCGGCGCATGCGAAAAAGTCTGCCCGAAAAGCATATTAAACGTTCGTACAATGTCCGAGAGACTGCTCCATTTCAATGCGGAAGATGACGCTCTTTCCCCGTGCAGCCAGACATGTCCTGCCGAAATCAATATTCCACAGTATATATCACAGATCAGGAGTCGTGATTATTCCGGAGCCGTCAATACAATTAGAGAGCGTAATCCTCTTCTTCTTTCATGCGGGAGAGTTTGTCCACATCCCTGCGAATCCTATTGCCGGAGAGGTATTGAAGACGAACCTGTATCCATAAACCAGCTGAAGCGCTTTGTTGCGGATTATGAAATGAACTCAGGAAGGCGTCTTCCAATTCCCTGCGCTCCATCTACAGGAAAGAAAGTTGCGGTTGTCGGGGGCGGGCCGGCTGGCTTAAGCTGCGCATATTTCTTAAGACGTATTGGCCATGATGTAACCATATTAGATATGATGCAGGAACTGGGCGGTATGATCCGATACGGTATTCCGGAATACCGTCTTCCAAAACAGGTGTTGAAATGGGAGACGGACGGGATTCTGGCTCTTGGTATTGAACACAGACCGAATGTAAGACTTGGAAAGGATTTTGATATAACATCTTTAAAAGAAGAGGGGTTTGACGCCGTTTTCTTAGGTGTCGGAGCATGGAAGGACTACATGCTTGGGGCCGAAGGAGAGACTCTTGAAGGTTGCTATACGGGGATTGATTTTCTAACAAGGTTTGCTGAACATCAGCAGGAAGGAAAGGATGCCGGATCTTTTCCCGTTGGCCGTAAATGCATTGTAATAGGTGGTGGGAATACCGCTATAGACTGTGTCCGGACTCTCATCAGACTTGGAGCAGAAGAGGTTTATATTGTTTACCGCAGAACCCGAAGCGAGATGCCGGCCAATAAGGTGGAAATCGAAGCGGCGGAACACGAAGGCGTGAAGTTTGTATTTCTTGCCGCCCCAGTCAGGGTAATTGCCGACCAGAACAACCAGGCATCCAAACTTGAGTATCTCAGGATGGAGCTTGGAGAACCGGATACAAGCGGAAGACGCCGTCCGGTGCCGATAAAAGGCTCTGAAACCTGTATTGATGCAGATATGATTATTTCCGCCATAGGCCAGGGACCTGATGTTTCATTCATAAATGACGACGATGTAATAAAAGAATTGAAAATTACCAGGTGGAGCAC
>JAWOHP010000122.1:0-6839 GCA_046485065.1 Desulfobacterales bacterium
ACGAAGCCGTTTATAGTCTCCGCCTGTTTAATCTTTGTAGTCTATTTGGGGGCGTCCTCGAAATCTATAGACAAATTTACTGCGGTTCACATACGCACACATACCCAAACAATTTGAACTGCTCCAATCGAAACATATTTATGACATTCGCTATAGTTAAAGCAGTTGGTTAAAAATATCAAGTACGTATCTGCATATATTTCTGGACGCCCGTTCCATTTTAAATGTTCTTGAAAAAATTCTTTCATACTAATAATATGCACCTATGATATTTCATATTATAAAAGAGGAGGAATATATATGGGACTAAATATTCTGGTTGCATTCGATGATTCAGACAATGCTTTGAGGGCTGCGGAATTCGTTGCTAAATCCTTTACTCATGACAGCACAATCACTCTGCTGAGCATTCTCCAGGACAGTATAGCTCTTTGCGACATGAACAGCCCGGAATTAACCCCTTATTTCCTGACCCAGCAGAGCGCTTTTTGTGCGCTTGAGGAGAAAAAGAGAGAGATAGTAAGCGAGGCCATGGAAAAAGCCAAAGGCATGTTTGTTAGCAGCGGTTTTATTGAAAAGAATATATCCATGAAGATAGAAAAAAAGAAAAGCGGCATAGCAAGGGATATCATTAACGAAGCTCAATCCGGTTTCGATCTCATTGTGGTAGGAAGAAGAGGTCTGTCCGGGATAATGGAATTTATACTGGGGAGTGTTTCGCAAAAAGTTTTACAATACGCAAAGGATACATCGGTATTGGTTGTTAATTAAAAACAATTTTTGTTCGTCTTAAAGCCTTGTTATAGTCTATCTCGGATCTTTTAATATGATTTTTCAGATGTTTCATGTTCGATTTTATTGCCTCTTCGTATAAGTTTTCCGAAATACCGTAGCGGGCATTAAAATGAGCAGGAAAAAACCTTATGACATTGCCTAAATCATTTGCCAGCCTCTTTTCTATTATATGGTAAAAATCTACTGTTTTGATAATAAGATCCAGTTCATTTTTATAAGAATTTATATCTGACTCTCTGAATTCCTGAAAAAGAAAAGGCAGCTTCTCAAGATAGGTTCTGTCTGACATCTGGCCAACAAGGTCGGCTGTTCCAAGCATTTTTCCAAGAAACCTGGCTTCGAGTGTTGAAAACCTTATTTTATCTATCTTTGCATGCAAGTCGGTGCAAAGAATCAAATCGGAACATGTTTTAAATTGTTCTTTGGAAAAACCGTTATTTTCAAAATAATTTTTCATGAACTTTATGCTTCGGTCAATATGCACTTCCGTATATTTTGCGCCCGTGCCTTTTAAGTCATCAACTGTTTGAATATATCCGACATCATGCATAAGGGCTGTAATCAGGGCAAGAATTGCATTTTCTGCGCTTATTTTCTCTTTTTCTAAAATTGCGCCATGCACAAGTCTTGCCATTGCAAGGAATGCATCGGAGGTATGTCGAAGGTCGTGATATCTGGTGTTACAATGTCTGTATCCATTGTATTTGCCATGAAAAAGATCTTTAATATCCCTGAAAACAAGGGTTAAAAGCTCTAAACTGATATTTGGGTATGCCATGCAAACAATTGCTTTTACCTCATCAAATACACAATGAGGATCGTACATGTTTACCAACTTTGATAATTGAATTTTATCTTTACCTTTACTCATAACAACCCTGATGATAAATTGGCAGAAATATAAGCTGACAAACAGGTTGCAAATTTCCCCCCCTATAGCAGTAATGATTGTAACCGTCAAGTTAAGGATTTAACATCACCAGAAAATATGGCCTTTATAACCATCTCAAATATCGTGGGGAAAGTTTATATCCCGGAGACAAAGCCCCGAATCCTGAAAAAAAAGAATTGTTACGACTGCTTTTCATGTCAGCTCTGCAGTGAAAGCCGCTGTCAGGCATGCATGTCCGAAGAATCATGTAAAAGCAAAAAACCTTTAGCTTGTGAAGCATCTCCTGAAAAATGAATATTCCTGATTTTTTTTCTAAAAAAAGAGCAGGCGGCTTTTTTCCCGGTTATAACCTGATGGATTCTGCTGAAAGAATATCATGCGGGGCCGTTGATTTTATATATTCAAAATATCCGCAACCTTTTCCTAATAAACAAAATCTCATAAATTGCAAAATAATTTCACACAGGGGAGAATATGATAACAGAAATATTTTTGAAAATAGTCTTAGAGCATTCGATAAAGCACTCCTGAACGGAATTTTCGGCATTGAATTTGACATGCGCTGGACAAAAGACTTAAAACCGGTTGTATTTCACGACAAGAATACAACAAGATTATATAATAAAGATATTGATGTTAATGAAGCTTGTTATTCTGATTTAAGAAGATCCGTTCCGGAAATACCCTCTCTTGAAGAAATCCTTTCAAGATACGGCAGAAGACTGCATCTTATGGTCGAAATCAAACAGGAGGTTTATCCTGAACCTACCAAACAGGCCGGAATACTGAAAAAACTTTTTTCAAATCTTACGCCTGGAAAAGATTACCATTTTATTTCCCTTGTACCAGGAATATTTAGCATAATTGATTTTGTACCCAAAAGCACTTTCATTCCCGTAGCACGGTTAAACTTAAGAAGCATGAGTAAAATAGCGCTGCAAAGCAATTATGGCGGAGTTGCCGGTCATTATCTGCTGGTCACAAATTCTATTATGAGAAAGCATCTGGATAAAAAGCAGAAGATCGGAACAGGTTTTGTTGATTCCGAAAACTGTCTCTTCAGGGAGTTGAACAGGGGAACGGAATGGATTTTTTCAAACAATGCCGCGAAACTTCAAACAATTATCAATTCATATTTAAAAAACTCCAATTGAAATTTCCCTTTTTCTTTTACGGCTTCTCTTGAGAAGGGGCGGAATTTGTGATATTGACCATGCCGGAAAAGCACTTAAGGAGCGATAATAAATGGACAAATTTCCTGAAAATGCAGTGGAGATGATCAACGAACTTCTTGGCGGCTTCAACAAGTCTATGGGCCTTCGTTTCTTAAAGGCTGTACGAAATGAGTTTGTTGCTGAAATAAAAATCGATGAGCGACACCTTCAGCCTTACGGGATAGTACATGGAGGTGTTTACTCCGGGATGATCGAGACATTATGCAGCACGGGGGCGGCGTTAAATGTATTTTCCGAAGGAAAAAGCGCTGTCGGTCTTGAGAACACAACTTCTTTCCTTAGGGCCGTCCGTTCTGGCACATTACGCTGCACTGCCAGACCCGTATTAACAGGGAGACGTTCACACGTGTGGGAAGCAGAGGTAAAAGATGACCGCGAACGACTTGTAGCTACCGGCCGTGTGAGGCTGATAATACTTGAACCCGGCTCTGAGGCCGACGGCATAACAGTCGAACTGAACCGAAACAACGAGCAATAAAAAGTTTACTTCCTGCAAAATGATGATCCGGGTTATTAATCAGTGTAAAAATTTTCCGGAAGCAACTGTTGACAGATTCTGGAAATTATGAGAGAAGACAGCGGGTACTATCTTGAGCTTTGAATAACCCGCGTTCGTCGTGTCTTTGGATGCGGGTACACATGCGTAACCATATTCCGATATGCGATATACCCGATGTTATGCAAGGATCTCACTACTATCTATCGGGGTTTTGTGATGGTTGTGAAATATAAGCTGTTGCGGTTCAGGTTGAGGAGGAAGCATGGCAAGAAGATTTGGCATAGTAATCCTGAGTATCCTTTTGAGTGTATGGATGCTTGATGTTCAGGGAGTTGAAGGGTTTTCAAAATCGTCGAAATCCGTATCTGCTAAGAAAAAACATTCATCAGCCAAAGCCGTTCGGACTCCCAGGAATCCTGTTCTACGCTCCGCTTCAGTATTGGTAAAGGACCAGAAGACAGGCGAAGTACTGATTCAGAAACAAACGGAGGCAGTATTACCCATTGCCTCCATAACCAAACTCATGACCGCAATGGTAGTTCTGGATGCCGAAATTGACCTCGGGGAATCAATTACCATTGAACCCACAGACGTGGACACCCTTCTATACAGCCCCTCCCGCCTGCCCGTGGGCACACGCCTCTCACGCAAAAATGCTCTCCTGCTGACTTTGATGGCTTCCGAAAACCGCGCTGCTAACGCTCTAGGGCGGACTTATCCTGGCGGTCTTGAAGCCTTTGTTCATGCAATGAACGCAAAGGCGAAGTCATTGGGACTTTACAAGACACGTTTCGAGGATACTGCCGGACTTTCAAGCGGCAACACATCTTCTGCCCGGGATCTTGCTCGAATGGTGGATGCAGCTTATCATTATCCCCTTGTAAGGGAATTCACTACCCGGGAAGAGGCTACTATCTTTTCAGGACACCGCACACTCGAATTCCATAATACCAATCGATTGATTCAAAACCCGCGCTGGCAGATTGGTCTATCTAAAACAGGCTTCACTAATGAGGCAGGCAGATGCCTTGTAATGCAGGCCTCTGTTGCCCGGCGCTCCCTTCTGATTGTGCTGCTTGATTCTCAGGGCAAGCTGACCCGCATAGGTGACGCAAACCGTATACGGCATTGGATGGAAGAACAGTCAATGGCGCAGCAAAAAAGACAAGGATAACCCGGATACTCTGTAACATTACAAACCCTGTCCCTCCGACATTTCATTAAGTCTTTCAGCAACAGGTGTATTGATATTTCTAAAAAAACAAATGGTTTTAATCGGAAAACATAGATAAGAATCTTGTATAACTACCGGAGAATTAAACATGACTGAACGCAAGAAAAAGACTAAAAGAGATATTGAAAAAGAATACCCTTTGAACCAATTTGTTGAAAAGCTTCGCAGGTTGGCCGATTGTCTTGAGCAGGGGAAAAAATTTCGCATACAGATTGACGGCGTGCGATTATCCGTACCTCCCGAGGCAATTATCAATATTGAACATGAAAGAGAAGAGGGAAAAGAGGAAATCGAATTTCAACTTAAATGGCAGAGAGATTAAAGGAGAAATAATTTATGAATAAACTGCAATGGGATTGTCCGCCTAAAATGGAAATTGATCCCGACAAAATTTATAAAGCAGTTATTGAGACCAGCAAAGGCTCTATCGAACTGGAGCTTTATCCTCAACATGCACCCAAAACGGTCAACAATTTTGTATTTCTTGCCGGAGAGGGTTTTTACGATGATACATCTTTTCACAGAGTTATCGGAAATTTCATGATCCAGGGAGGAGATCCTACCGGAACAGGAAGAGGTGGACCGGGATACAGGTTCGAAGATGAGCTAAAGGGAAATCCACTTGTTCACGATAAAAAGGTTATCTCAATGGCAAATGCCGGACCGGACACGAATGGGAGTCAGTTTTTTATTACACATTCCCCGCAGCCGCACTTGAACGGTAAACATACGGTTTTCGGCAAGGTGGTAAACGGCCAGGATGTCGTTGATTTGATCAGGCAGGGAGATAAGATTGAGCGTGTAACAATAAGCAATTTTTTATCCTGACAGATTTGCGTAAAATCTGATCCCAAAATAAGTGAAATTCCGAAGATCGAAACAGAAATCGCACAACAGGGCCATTTCCGGATTGAAACTTGAAATGGCTTCTAAATAATATTTGAAACAGCACTTTTTATATCAGGATATTTGAAGTTAAAGCCGTATTTAAGAAGTTTATCGGGAACTGCCCTCTGGCTTGCCAGAATCGAAGCTCCAAACTCCCCTAGGACAAGCCGGATCATGAAAGAGGGAGCCGGCATAAGGGCCGGCCGGTGAAGAATAGCGGCAATGGTTTTTACAAGTTCAATATTTCTTGCGGGTTTTGGAGCAGTAAAATTTAATGGGCCGATAATAGCCCTGTTTTCAAGAATAAACATGATAGCTGAAGTGAGGTCTTCGATATGAATCCATGGGAACCACTGTTTCCCGCTTCCTATGGGCCCGCCAACGAAAAAACGGATCGGAAGTATCATTTTCTCCAGCGCTCCGCCGTCATAGCCTTCTTTTGATTTTCTTTCACTTTCGCTTATTTCACCTGACGGAATTTCCGCACCCTCAATGGCTTCGCGTGTTTCTTTTCCAACGGAAATTTCCACACTTTGTCCTTCTCTTGTACGTTCAAGTTCAGGCTTATCAACTTCCTGTCCCTGATTTTCAGTCCTTATTTTTTTTACCGGATCACTCATCATAGATCTTTAATTTTCTTTATATTATAACGAAAATTTACATTTTAGTCAATCAAACGAGGTGTTTAAATTTAATGGATTTTATGATATAAAAATTAAGAAATTTATTTGTGTTTTTATTATAACCAACTAAAAAAGTGAAGGAAATAGAAAAAGCCTACGAAGCCTACAAATATGAAGATGAAATTTATAATAAATGGGAAACTTCAGGCGCTTTTACCCCAAAACCGGATAAAAATAAAAAGCCGTTTACAATTTCCATGCCGCCGCCGAACGCAACAGGAACTCTTCATCTGGGGCACGCAACAATGCTTGCGATTCAGGATATTATGATACGCTATAAAAGAATGCAGGGCTATTCGGCTTTGTGGCTTCCCGGAACGGACCATGCGTCTATCGCCACACAAAACCGGGTTGAAAAATTGCTGGCTGAAAAAGGACTTACAAGACAGAAACTCGGACGGGAAAAACTTTTAAAAGAAATTGAAATATTTGTTGAAAATTCCAGAAACACCATACGAAACCAGATACGAAAAATGGGAGCCAGCTGCGACTGGACCCGTGAAAGATTTACACTGGATGAAGGCCTGTCGCGCGCCGTAAAAGAAGTTTTTGTAAACATGTATAATGACGGACTGATTTATAAGGGCACAAGGATTGTGAACTGGTGCCCGAG
>JAWOHP010000097.1:0-4646 GCA_046485065.1 Desulfobacterales bacterium
TATGACCCGTCCATCTTCCCTTCAGGCATGACTTTATCCATCACTTCAAGCCAGCCGCTCCCATATGAAAAACCAGATGAAAAACCAAATCAAAAACCGGAAAACACCCTGTCTTTAAAAAACATGACTCCGATGACACCGCCTGAAACCTTTAACGAGGAGAATCTTTCGGAAAAAATAGACGGCAAAGCTGAACTGTACCTTTCTGCTGGATTTAAAAGCCTGACCTGTCAGCGTTTTAACAAACCGGATAATCCGGATTCATGGCTCGAAGTTTTTATTTATGACATGGGAAATATTGAAAACGCCTTCTCGGTTTACAGCGTTCAGAAGCGTGAAGGCTCAATACCGCTTCAATTGACAAGCTACATTTATAAGACTGAAAACGCCCTCTTTTTTGTCCACGGCAATTATTATATTGAGATTACCTCTTCGGAGGTTTCAGATTTTCTTATGGACTCGATGCTCTTTTTTTCCCGTGATTTTATAAAAAACCTGAGCATACAGGGAAAAACGATCCCTGAAACAGCTCTTTTCCCGTCAGAGAGTCTTGACTCAAACAGCATTATCCTTTTATCCTCCAATGTCTTCGGTTTTGATCAGCTGAACAGGGTTTTTGCGGCCGATTATAAAACGGAGAAAGGAAAAATCAAAGCCTTCCTTTCCCGCCGTGAAAATCAAAAAGAAGCAAAAGAACTTGCCGAAAGTTATTCCGGCTTTCTGATCTCTCTTGGAGGTAAATCCATCAAGCCCGAACCAGAAAATGATAATATTAAAATAATTGAAATCATGGACGCCTATGAACTTATCTTCTCAAACGGTCCTTTTCTTGCGGGAATTCACTCGGCGGAAGACTTGAAGGGGGCAAAAAAGATAGTTTCGGCTTTAAATAAAAAGCTCGGAGAAAATACCGATGCGAAGTGAAGAGACGGAGAGAAGAACGGATCGAAGAGAGTTTCTGATAAGATCCTCAAAGGCAGGACTGCTGATCTTGTCGTCATGCCTGACCGGATACTTTTTTTATAACCGAAACAACTCCTTTTCTTCAGCCGTCAGCAGAAATGAAACCGCCCGGATACCCGATTTTTCAGTTAAGGAGGCGGGAAACAAGATGGCCGTTGCACATGGAGATGACAGGATAAAAACGGTTAATCTTGCCATAAAAGCATTGGGCGGCATCGAAACATTTATCAAAAAGGGTGACAGGGTGCTCTTAAAGGTCAATGCGGCATTTGCATCTCCTCCGGCTCTTTCAGCCACCACAAACCCTCAGCTCATCGAAGAAGTCGTAAGGCTCTGCTATGCCGCCGGAGCATCATCTGTCGCGGTAACGGATAACCCGATCAATAATCCATCGTCATGCTTTGCTCTCACAGGAATAGAAAATGCGGCAAAACGAGCCGGGGCAAAAATCATACTGCCAGAAGAAGGCTTGTTTATGCCTCTATCAGTCGAAGGTGGATCGCTGATAAGAGACTGGCCTGTTCTGTGTAAACCTCTCAGTAATGCCGACAAGTTGATAGGTATGGCGCCTGTAAAGGATCACCACCGCAGCGGCGCCTCCATGACCATGAAAAACTGGTACGGACTCCTTGGCGGAAGGAGGAATATTTTTCACCAAGATATACATAACATAATAAAGGAGCTTGCCCTGATGGTAAAGCCGACTCTTGTTATACTTGACGGAACCGTTAGCATGATGACAAACGGACCCACTGGAGGCTCTCTTTCAGATTTAAAACAGACAGGCAGAATGATAGCAGGCACCGACCAGGTAGCAGTTGACGCCTTCGGAGCATCCCTACTTGGGAAAAACTCAGGGGAACTTCCATATATCGAAAAAGCGCACACCGCCGGGGCTGGTAACATGGATTACCGCCAGCTTGCGCCCGAAACAGTTAACACTTTATGAAGACCTGGTTTATTAAGATCTTTGCGTAATATCCGATTATAGTGAATATCATAAACATGTTCCGTTTGGGCATGTGTGCGTATGCGCTGTTCTCTATATTATTTCTTCTTTTTGTTATTTTTTATTTCTTCTCTGTATTGCCTTGCTTCATCTATCTGCTTTTTCCTGCCTGACATTAAACTTCCGATAGTAATTTCGTCAAGACGCTTGAAGATGGCTTTGCTGGCTTCAAGCCAAACCCAACGGGAGAGGCAATCTCCTGCCATATTGCAAACACCGCAAAGTTTGTCTTCCGTTTCAGCACACTCTGTTATAGCTGTTGTTCCCTCAAGCGTTCGAACAATATCACCTACAGTGATCTTGTCGGGAGGCTTTTTCAGCATATGTCCGCCAAATGGTCCTCTTCGAGTTTTTATTAAACCTGCATCTTTGAGTTTTCTTGTCAAATGTTCAAGGTATTTCATTGAAATTTTCTGGCGTCTGGCTATATCACCCAATGAGACCGGATTTTCCTTTGCATAAATTGCAAGGTCGAGAATAAGGCGAGTACCATACCTGCTTTTTGTTGTAAGTCTCATCGGATAAATTATCCAATAGGTTGTATATGAACGTTTGACTGCTTTTGACAGGTTCAATACTTATCAGATTGCAGTATTTGTGCAAGACCTTATGTTATTCCGACCGATGTATCGGATAAAAGCATTATAGTGAATGTCATAAATATATTCCGTTTGAACCGAAACAGCGAGCGAATTCCCCGTCCGCTCTGCGACAGGGAGCTTCAATCGCTCCGATCGGAACATTATTCTGACAACTACTATATCAAAAAGAGATGGCAGTCGGGTCGTTTATATTGACAAGATGTCTTTTGTTTTTTCCAAGGATTCTCCGGCGTTGTTCTGAGTTATCTCTTTCCGGGGATAATCATAATTGCTGAACTGTTCGGGTTTCTTCCTCGGAAGTGAGATCTTAAAGCAAGAACCTTTACCCGGCTCGGAGTCAACTTCGATAGTACCGCCATGCTGGCGAATAACACGATGTGCGATAAACAACCCCAGTCCGGTTCCCTGAGAGCCCTTCGAAGTAAAAAAGAGTGTGAACATTTTTTCTCTGGTCTCCTGATCCATACCCATGCCGTTATCCTTAACGATAAAGCATATATGATCAGGTGACATTTCAAATACATCAAATTTAACAAAATGTTTTTTTTTGCTGCGATCGTAGGTGCAGGCATCTATGGCATTTTCGAGGATATTGACAAGAGAGGCGTGTATCCAGTTCGGATCTATTTGAATGGTTCCCAATGAGGGTGAAATATTTAATTTCAGACGGATTCCTTTTTTTGTTGCTATAGCCATTGCATCTTCTGCGGCTTTTTTGACAACTTTCTCAATCTGAATTGTTTCATATATCAGCTCTCTTGATTTCGCATAATATAGTATTTCCAGAACCATTTTCCGCATTCTGCCGGCCATATGTTTAATCTGTTTGAATGCGCGATCCGTTCTTTCTGTATCTTTGTTTGCAAGTCCGGTTTCAAGATGATAAACACCGCTGTCTAAGGCAGTGAGCATTCCTTTAATACCATGAGACATAGAACCGATCATCAGGCCGAGTGATGTCAGGTGATCCTGCAGCTGCCTGATTTGCGTTATATTTGTCGACATTTCCATGACCTGTGTTATTTGGCCGAGCGAATTCTTTATTGGGGCTGTCCATGTAATAACGTTATACTGCTTTCCCGATTTTGATGTGACCACTTCTTCGGTTGAATGCGATAAGGCGTCTTCGAAAGTATCTGAAACAGGGCATTTTTCGCAGGGCGACCCCCTGTGTTTGTAAACCTCATAGCAGTGCGAGCCGATTTCATCGCCGAAATCGCGCTTGAATTTCTTATTCGTGGCAGTCAGACGAAAGTCTTTGTCCTGAACAGAGATATAGCACGGTACTTCGTCGAAAAGTTGCTGAAAAAGATTCTGGGTTCGTTTAAAGACTTTTAACCTTTTTTCATAACGTTGAAGCTTATTGTTAAGAGCAATCCATGACTTTGCCTGTTTCAAGGCCATATCAAGCGCGGTGCTTTTGACCGGCTTAAGCAGATAATGAATCGCTTCATCTTTAAGTTGCGCCATTGAATAATCAAAATCTTCCGGGCTTGATATAATAATGATCAATATTTCCGGATGGGTTTTCTTTATATCCTTAAGAATGCTGATAATTTTATCATCAGATTTTGACGCATTAGCTAGAACAATTTTAATATCTATCCTGTCAAACAGTTTAAAGATTTGGTTGCTGTTTCTTGCCGAATAGACATTTATGTCCCTCACAAATAGTTGATAATTACCCGGACTCAGGTAGTTGAACAGGAACTCCGATTCGAAATAATCTTTGCCGCCATTAATAGAAAAGGAATATGGTGAAGTGCCGCCGTTGATACTGTTTTTAGCAATTATGATCTTGCCTGAATATATTTTCTCAAGACAAGAATGCTCAATTTCGAATGTAAGGCTGATTTTTACACTTTCACAATCAACAAATGCCTCCTCTTCTTCCATTAATTTGCTTGTAACACTTTGGTTTTTACTTAATAATGCATCAAAGGAATCCCGCGAAACATCCATCATATTATCTTTCATTGCATTATCGCTTACATTATTCGCAATCGGGTCAGGCTCCTTCACTTTATTTTCTTCTGATTGGATTGGGTCTATTCCCTTTGATTCTTTTTTTG
>JAWOHP010000101.1:0-22366 GCA_046485065.1 Desulfobacterales bacterium
CTCCAAAATCGACCACAAAGCGGCCGTTCTCATACAGGAGGACATCATCCATCTAAATCCTGCATCTCCTGATTCGGTTTCTTTAAGGTCATCTGTATAAATCCCTGCTTTTAATAAAGAGTTCGACATTTGCCGGTACCAGAAAGCTAATCGGTTCTCCTTTTTGTACCATTCTGCGGATTTTTGTGGAAGAAATATCTATCAGGCTCACCTCAAATATATATACAGGCTTATTGGCTTTGTGCATATAACAGGAATCCTGCTTTGAAAAATAATATCCCGTTGATATTTTCGAATTGAGATAATCTCCGAGATTCTTAAGTTCCGTCGCAGAATCCTCGTAATTCAGCCCCGGCCTTGACATTACAATAAATGGTACAAGGCCAAAAAGCTCTCTGAATGATTTCCATGTATCTATTTCGAGGAATGCGTCGAGACCAACTATTAAGTAGAAATCGGTTTGATCTGTTTGAAATGATTTAAAATGTTTTACAGTGTCTATTGTATATGAAGGGCCTGATCTTTTGAGTTCTACATCTGAAACGGTCAATGCCGGATAACCTGAAATCGCCATCCTGATCATTTCGAGACGATCCATGGCGTCCGCTACACAGGATGAATCCTTGTGCGGAGGAAGTAAAGATGGGATAAAGCAGACGCTTTCTAAGGCGAACCTGTGCTGCACTTCAACCGCAGACCTGAGGTGTCCGAAATGAACCGGATTAAATGTTCCCCCTAACAGTCCTATGCGTTTCAAATAATTACTCAATCACTCTCTTATCTGACCATCTCCAAAAACTATAAATTTTGTTGTTGTGAGCTCTTCCAGCCCCATCGGTCCGAAAGCATGCAGCTTGGAAGTGCTTATTCCTATTTCAGCCCCCAGTCCAAGCTGCCCTCCGTCATTAAAACGCGTTGAAGCATTAACAAGAACGACTGAGGAGTCGACTTCACGGAGGAAACGCCTTGCCCTGCTGTAATCGCTTGTAACGATCGACTCGGTATGGTTTGATCCGTATTTTGCAATATGGCCTATTGCCTGATCCATATCGTCCACTACCTTTACCGCAATAACAAGATCCAGGAATTCAGCAGGCCAGTCTTCCTCAGTTGCTTTAACAGCCATCGGAAGAATTCTGCATGCTTTGGGACATCCCCTTATTTCAACTCCCGCACCGGCGAACTCCTTTGCCATTGATGGTAAAAAGTCCTTTGCCGCTGCCTTGTGGACAAGCAATGTCTCCACTGCATTACAGACGCCGGGACGCTGAACCTTGGCATTAAAACATATTTTCCGGGCCATGCCAAGATCAGCGCCGTCATCAACATAAATATGACAAACTCCTTTGTAATGCTTTAAAACAGGTATTCTTGAATTTGCGACTACAAAACGTATAAGCCCTTCGCCCCCGCGGGGAATGATCAGGTCTATATATTCTTCCTGGCTTAAAAGGGCATTTACGGCAACTCTCTCTCTAACCGGCACAGTCTGAACAGCCTCTTCGGGCAATCCCGATTCCCTCAAGACGTTTTTAATGATACCGGCCAATGCCTGGTTGGAGCAAAAAGATTCCGAACCTCCGCGCAGTATAACGGAGTTCCCTGCTTTAAGGCAAAGGCCGGCGGCATCAACAGTTACATTTGGCCTCGATTCGTAGATAATTCCTATAACCCCGAGAGGAATACGCATGCGCGATACCTGGAGACCGTTCGGCCTTATCCATGTTCTGGATATTGAACCGACTGGATCCTCAAGGGCCGCCACCTCTTTAAGACCGTCCGACATCGACTTGATTGTTGAATCACTTATAGTAAGCCTGTCAATAAAGGCGCCGGAAAGCCCTGCCTTTTTGGCGCGGGAAATATCCGTATTGTTCTCTTTCTTTATATGTTTTGCCTGGGTGATTATTTCATCAGCGATTTTTAAAAGAACCTCATCCTTCTTTGCCGTGGGGCATTTTGCCACAGATCTTGAAGCGCTCCTTGCCGATTTGGCTATTTCTGCTATCGTTGATTCAACAGACATCTGTTACTCCCTCTTTTCAGCGACTTCCAAATTATTTTTCTTTCACTTTAATTACCGTGCATCCTGAAACCAAATATGGACACATGTAAGTTTCCAATTAATCGCATTCGCCTGTTAACGCAAGATTATCCCTGTGAATGACCTCATCATACGGCTTGTGTCCCAGCATCTCTTTTATCCGGCTCGTCTTTAGTCCCATGATCTTCTTTATATCAGAAGCGCTGTAATTTACAAGACCGACTCCGATCAATTCATTATCCGCGTTGCTGAATTCAACGGGAGATCCTTCCCCGAATGTTCCTTTTACTCTTATAATGCCTCCGGGAAGCAGGCTTTTGCCTTTTTCAACAATCGCGTTAACGGCGCCGTCGTCTATTATAATAGTTCCCTGCGGCTTCAGAGAAAAAGCTATCCAGCATTTCTTTCTTGAGAGTCTTTCCTTTCCGGGAACGAAAAAAGTACCATGCTTTTCGCCTTCAAAAAGCTTTGTAAGAATGGCGTGCTTTTCGCCTTTTGCTATAATCATCGGAATTCCCGCTGCTGTGACTTTTTTTGCCGCCCTGATTTTTGTTATCATTCCTCCGGTTCCGAGTGTTCCCGGGATGCTGCCTGCCATCTTTTCAATGTTTTTTTTTATCTTATTAATGACAGGAATAAGTTCGGCGTCGGGGTTGTCACGGGGGTCTTTCGTATAAAGCCCTTCCATATCAGTGAGAGTCACAAGAACATCCGCATCCATCAGGATCGCTATCATCGCCGCGAGATTGTCGTTGTCTCCGAATTTAATATCCTCAACCGCGACAGTGTCATTTTCATTTATAATCGGAACAATCTTCCATGACAAAAGGGTGTAAATCGTGTTTCTCGCGTTAAGATATCTTTTTCTGTTTGACAGGTCTTCGCTTGTAAGAAGTATCTGGGCTACTTTTTTATCGAATTTTTCAAAAGCTTTTTCATATTCCATTATAAGCCCGGCCTGTCCGACCGCGGAAACGGCCTGCCTTTTTGGAATCTCATCAGGTTTTTCCCGAAGACCTATTTTTCTTAATCCTGAAGCCATGGCGCCCGAAGAGACCAGAATAACTTCCGTTCCCTTGTCCATCAGAAGGCTTATCTGCCTGCTTATCGAGCCCATGACTTTTAAATTCAGCCCTTGGTCCTCTGTTAAAACATTGCTCCCTATTTTGACAACAACTCTCTTTGAAGAAGTAATCGATTTGCCGTCATCCTTCATCTTTTTTTTCTTCTCTGAATTTATCCAGTAATAATGCGATTTTCTGTTTCAGTCGGCTTATGCCTTCGCCTGTTACGGCGGATATTGTCAATACTTCGGTATTCCCGGTCGCTTTTATAAAAATATCCGCCGCGTCTTTTGCGCCTGTGATATCGAGCTTATTAAGTACAACCAACACGGGTTTTTCGGCAAGACTTTTGCTGTATGAAGCAAGTTCCTTTTTTATAGTATTGTAACCGGAAAGAGGCAAATCGGGGTTAATGGCCGAAGCGTCTACAAGGTGGATAAGCATGCTTGTACGTTCTATGTGCTTTAGAAATTGTATTCCAAGGCCTGCTCCTTCGTGAGCGCCTTCGATCAGCCCAGGAATATCAGCAACCACAAAAGGTTCTACCCCGGAGGTTTTTACCACACCCAGCATGGGTGTTAGGGTGGTAAACGGATAATCTGCTATTTTGGGATGCGCTGAAGAAATAACGCTGATAAGTGTGGATTTGCCGGCATTGGGAAGTCCGACAATTCCGACATCTGCAATAAGCTTGAGTTCAATTTTCAGATTTAAGGTCTGGCCTTCCTCGCCCGGTTGTGCAAAACGGGGAGTCCGGTGTGTTGAAGTGGCAAATTTCTTATTTCCCTGACCGCCTCTTCCTCCTCTGGCAATTACAAAGGATTCGTCAGGTTCAACCATATCTTTCAATATGGCGCCTGTGGTGATATCGCTTATTACAGTACCGGGAGGGATCTCAATGATAAGGTCTTTCCCTTTTTTTCCGGTTTTCAGTCTTCCCGCTCCATCTCCGCCTTTTTCAGCGATGAAATGCTTTTTATACCGGAAATCGTACAGAGTCCTCTTTTGTGATGTTGTCCTGAAGATAACATCACCGCCTTTGCCGCCATCGCCACCGTCCGGTCCGCCTCGCGGAATAAACTTTTCTCTTCTGAGACTTACACAGCCTCTTCCCCCGTTACCGGACTGGACAGTAATAATTGCTTCATCTATAAATTTCACTCTGCATATACGCTGGCTTTTTTGCGCGAATGTCCGAAATCTTCATAGGCAACTACACCGTCAATCTTGGCAAACAATGTGAAGTCTTTTCCCAAACCGACATTGTTGCCAGGATGTATTCTTGTTCCAACCTGACGGACCAGTATGCTGCCGGCTCTGACTTTTTCACCGCCGAAACATTTTACGCCACGTCTTTGTCCATTGCTGTCACGGCCGTTCCTTGAACTGCCGCCTGCCTTCTTGTGTGCCATTTATAAACTCCTGATACAAATTTATTATGCTTTTATGCTGTCGATTTTTACAGCCGTATAAGTCTGTCGGTGCCCCTGTTTGCGGCGATAACCCTTGCGTCTTTTGAATTTAAAAACAAGTACCTTTTTCGCCTTATTCTGCTCAACAATATGCCCCGTAACGGAAACATTTTCAACAAAAGGACGTCCGGCCTTAACAGTTTCTCCATCTGAAAACATAAGTATCTTGTCAAACGAAACCGGAGCGCCGATATCGCCCTGAATTTTTTCGATTCTGAAAATTTCCCCTTCTTCAACCTTATATTGCTTTCCGCCTGAATCAACAATAGCGTACATTCTTTCCTCCCGAAAAATCAGTTTTTCTACAATTTGAAAAGCTGGAATAATAACCGTATAATATTTATTGTCAAGACGAATCTGGACTTTATAAATTGAAAATATGGCCGGCCTTTCTCCCCGAAAGGCTTTAATTTACATATAACTTATGGAACTTTTTTTGTTTTATGTCAATATGAGATTTGATGGACTCGTAAAAAGTCCATCATCTTTGCCGAGGGCGAGTAATCCCCGGCCTGGTACGAAGGTAGAACCTCTTGAATTTACTTCAAGCTACGGGAAAGGGAATCCCTTTCCCGCCAAGTAAAAAGTGTAAAATCCCGTCACTCCCGTGAAAACGGAAGTCCAGAAATAGATGAAAAGACTGGATAGCGCTGTTGCTTCACTGTGTGCCCCGCTTTCGCGGGAATGACATAAAAAGTCGGAATTCGGACGGTAAAGTAAAAAGTTCAAGTTCAAGGCGCCGCGAATCTTGAGGAATGAGGCGTACATAAAAGTACGCCGCAATGACGAAAGATGAAGCGTAACGAAGAAATCGGACTTTTTAAGAAGCCGTCAATAATGATTATATATTATTGACATGATCATAAAATTATGAAATGTATTCATTCAAAATATTGTTTCTAACGTTTTTTCGTTCAGTTCACCATCTTTACGAAGCAAATTGTTTCAACCCGAAATGCCAACCATAAAAACCGGGGTGTTCTTTTGTCTGCTCACGAGAAGGAGAACATATATAAGGAACAATCCTTTCAGCAACAAAGTGAAGACTTTTCTAAGCCTTCCAGTTTTTCCTGTTCATTTTTCATTACTTTCTTTGTGTGTCTCATCACCTGGCTTGTTTTGTCAGGCAAGTTTGATATCTTCCATATATCGCTTGGGGTTATTTCATCAGCAATTGTTGGTTATATCTCAGGTGACCTTCTTTTGTCTTTTCCCAAAACCGCAAAGACATCTACCCAGTTGTTCCGGTTAATCAAATATTTACCATGGTTATTCTATCAGATATTGTTGGCAAGTCTTCATGTCATGTATCTTGTTTATCATCCAAAAATGATGGATCTGATTGACCCTGCAATTATCCGATTCGACAGCAGGCTGAAAAGCGAACTTGCTCAATATGTTTTTGCAAATTCGATAACTCTCACACCCGGAACCATTACAGTATATGTTTCTATTTACGGAAATTATGCTGTTCATGCGATTGATAAACCATCGGCCGAGGGATTGCCGGGAGAAATGGAAGAGAGAATCGCTGAAATATTCGGTGATTGATGGATAATATATTCCTATATTCAGGCGTCTATATTACGGGATTGATGGTTCTCTCATTATACAGGGGAGTCTTCGGGCCTACAATCCTTGATCGCCTTATCGGTGTCAACGCAATAGGAAGCAAAACGACTGTTCTTTTGATTCTGATCGGATTTCTATACAACAGGGTCGATATGTTCATTGATATCGCGCTCGCGTATGCGATGCTTAATTTCATCGCGGTACTTGCTGCATCAAGATATTTTCTAAAGAAAAAAGACCTTTATGATGAGTCTTTCAAAAGTTGATCCTTAAATTAAAAGGTTTTTTTAAATGAACATAACCGTTTCGATATTGCTTTTTGGGGGACTTTTCTTTTTTACAGGCGGTTGTATAGGAATACTCCGTTTCCCTGATTTTTATTCCCGCCTTCATCCGGCCGGCAAACTCGACACCATGGGGCTTTTTTTATCAATGGGAGCTCTTGCTTTATATTCACTCGGTGAATTTTCAACAGGTGAAATCTTAAACGGCATAAAGATAATGATGATTGTTGCCTTTGTTTTTATTACAAGTCCTACCGCAACTCATGCCATCGTTGATGCCGGAGTAAGGGCCGGTTTTGAGCCATGGAGGAAACAGGAATAGCGAGATCTTTGTATAAAATATGATTAAAAGGTCTGCATAGGTAATGGGAGATATTTAAAGCTCACATAGAAGGAACCCGGTTATGATCTGGCAACTCGATATAGTCATACTTACGCTTGTAATAATCTGCGGAATAGGCGCCATAACGGTAAAGGACCTTCTTGGCGCTGCAATTCTGTTTGGTGCTTACAGCTTCATGATGTGCCTTCTGTGGTCGATAATGGGCGCCGTGGATGTTGCATTTACAGAAGCTTCCGTTGGCGCAGGTGTCAGTACAGTCGTGTTTGTCGCCGCGGTTTTCCGGACTTCAAGAAGGAGTAAAGATTGAAGATCATAGGCTTTATAGCAGTATTTTTATGCGGTTGCCTGCTTATATACGGGGCCTCGGATTTTCCCGTATGGGGTGATCCGTCTTCACCTGCAAGTACTCACGTTTCACCATATTATATTGAAACAACGATGGAACTTACTCACGTACCTAATATTGTTACTTCTGTTCTTGCCGACTACCGCGGGTATGACACAATGTATGAAACGACCGTGATCTTTGGAGCCGGAATAGCCTGTTTCCTACTGTTAAGGATTATTAAGAAAAAAGATCCGGTTTCGAGACTTTACAGGCACAAGGCGACCGGCATAACTCTCAGAATAGAAAAAGGTGGTAAAATTCCTGAAAAATCAAGTGTATTTGAGCGGATCGATTCGGAATGGGTTCCATACGACCTTATACTTCAGATATCATGCAGGCTGTTGGTTCCATTAATTCAGATTTTTGCGCTTTACGTTATTGCCCACGGGCATTACAGCCCTGGAGGAGGATTTCAGGGTGGTGTGATTCTTGCCGCATCAGTCATACTTATTGCCATCTCTTATGATCTGAGATCAGCTTTAAAAAAGATGAGCGAAAGGGCAAGCGCTTTTATGAGTGCAATCGGTGTATTCATATATGCCGGTACCGGGGCTCTCTGTCTTATTCTTGGGGCAAACTTTCTCGATTATGCAGCCCTTGATTCCCTGCTTGGCAGCGGAGTTGTAATGGCGCGTTCCCATGGAATATTCATTGTTGAAATAGGAGTCGGCATTGCCGTCATGGCAGTCATGATATGTCTTTATTATAACCTTTCCTCTGAAGGAAAGCAGGACGAAGGCTTATAGCATGGAAGACGTGATTTCATTTGTCATCTCAAAATACAATTACTGGGGTTACATAGTTCTCCTGATGATCGGATTATACGCAATGATTGTAAAAAACAATCTGGTTAAAAAGATCATAGGGATGAATATATTTCAAACCGCAATCATCCTTTTTTATGTATCGATCGGAGTGAAAAAAGGGGGAACGCTGCCTACGATAATTATTGATCCTGCAGCCGGAGCTCATACCGCCCATGCGGCTGATTATATAAATCCCCTTCCTCATGTGCTCATGCTGACTGCTATCGTTGTATCGGTTGCAACTCTTGGGGTCGCGCTGGCGCTTGCCATTAAAATATATAAAGAATACGACACACTGGAAGAAGATGAGATATTTGCTCAGTTAAGGAAAAAATGAACCAGCATCTTCCGGCAATTATTGTGACGGTTCCTCTGCTTTCTGCTTTTGTGATTACTGCAGCAGGATGGCTGAACAAAAAATTATGCTTCCCTATAGCGGTTGCGGCTCTTGGAGTGTCTCTATACTCCTCGATCTCAATGCTTATATCCGTGGCAAGCGGAAAGATAATAATATATAATCTGGGCGGCTGGGCACCTCCATGGGGTATTTCCTACACGGTTGATCCTTTGAATTGCCTTGTGCTTGTTGCCGTCGCTTCTGTAGCTTTTATAAATATTATTGCCACAAAAAAGAATGTTGAAGAGGAATACCCTGATAAAACAGGTGCTTTTTACACTCTTTATGTTCTTTTCGCAACAGGTCTTATCGGTATCGTAATAACCGGAGACGCTTTCAACCTTTATGTTCTTCTCGAAATCGCTTCTCTTACGGGCTATGCCCTTCTTGGCATGGGGTCTCGGAGAGCCCCGCTTGCAGGCCTTAATTACATTTTTTTAGGGACCATAGGGGCCTGTTTCTATCTTCTGGGAGTCGGTTATCTGTATATCGCCACCGGTTCTTTAAACATGAAGGATCTATCCGCAATACTTCCTGCAATTTATCATTCAAAAACGGTACTATTTGCCTTTATCATATGTTTAACCGGCCTTTTTATAAAAATGGCCCTTTTCCCCATGCATGCGTGGCTTCCCAATGCTTACACTTATGCCCCTTCTCCTGCAACCAGCCTTATCGCTCCCTTAACAACCAAGGTAATGGTTTATGCTATGATCCGAATAACCCTTGATGTTTTTACTCCGCAATATTCCTTCGGAGTTATCGGAATAAGCCGTTCGATCGTATGGATTGCAGTTATTGCAATAATCATGGGCTCTTTTATGGCTCTTTCGCAGCGGAGTCTGAAAAAAATGCTGTCATACATAATCGTTGCGGAAGTCGGTTATATGGTCGGAGGTTTATGGCTTGGAAACAGGGCGGGAATAACCGGCTCAATTATTCATATAATAAATGATGCAGCAATGACTCTATGCCTTTTCCTTGCAGCCGGGAACATAATTTATAAAATCAAAACCGATTCTTTTGACGATTTCAAGGGGCTTTTGAAAAAGATGCCTGTAACAATGGGCGCTTTTATCCTGGGCGGAATGTCAATCATAGGCGTTCCTCCCACATGCGGATTTTTCAGCAAGTGGTATCTCATTTCAGGCGGCCTGGCGGCAGGTCATTACGCTTTTGTGGCCGCGCTGCTCTTCAGCAGTCTTGTTAATGTGATTCTTTTTTTCAGAATTATCGAAATAGGCTTTTTTGAACCTTTTAATGAGCATCTATCCGGCCATCACGGAGAGATTTCAGATCAAATTGCGGGAAACAGAATCATAATCAATGAAGCCCCCGCAGGCATGGTGATACCTCTTGTAATAGTGGCAGGATTATTGATCTTTCTTGGACTGATGACCGGCAATATCGTAACAAATATCATTCAGTTTGCAATACCGGCCGGGATTTCGTAGCTATGGAAACAATTGTATCCATAAAACCTTTTCTTGCCATAGTGGTTTCGATACTTGCGGTTCCTTTTATCGTTGCAAGCAGAAATCCGAACCTGCGTGAAACATGGACTTTTATAGCCGCTGCTGTTAAGTTTCTTATCATTGCATCCATGGTTCCCGTTATTTTAAGCGGTTCACAGATTGAATATACCCTTGCCATGGTTATTCCCGGGGTTCCAATAAAATTAAGGGTTGACCCGTTTGGAATTCTTTTTGCCCTGGTTTCGTCATTTTTATGGATAATTACCTCCGCCTATTCAATAGGATACATGAGGGGACTTAATGAACACAGCCAGACCCGGTATTTTTCCTTTTTTGCCCTTTCCCTCTCTGCCGCTGTGGGAGTTGCCTTTTCAGCAAATCTTTTCACTCTTTTTATTTTTTACGAAATGCTCTCATTTTCCACGTACCCTCTTGTGACTCATCATCAGGATATGGAAGCAAGAAGCTCCGGAAGAAAATACCTGCTTTATATAGTCGGTTCTTCAATCGGTCTTGTTTTGCCGTCAATGCTTTTAATATATAACCTGACCGGAACGCTTGAATTCACAAACAGCGGATTTATGCAGGGTACGGGATCGACTGTTGTTATTACAATCCTTTTGATAGCGCTTGTTTTCGGATTCGCCAAGGCGGCTGTTATGCCATTTCATTCCTGGCTCCCGGCCGCAATGGTGGCTCCAACTCCGGTCAGCGCCCTGCTGCATGCAGTCGCAGTCGTTAAAGTTGGGGTTTTCTGCATCTTTCGCATTATCACAGGAGTCTTCGGGGCAAATCTGCTGTCATCGCTTCATCTTGATACCCTGGTCTGCATAATCGCTTCAGTTACAATGATTACAGCTTCTCTTATTGCACTTACACAGGATAATCTTAAAAGGAGGCTCGCATTCTCCACTATCGGGCAGCTCTCTTATATAATTCTGGGAGCAGCGCTTTTAACCCCGAAAGGACTTACGGGAGGCATGCTTCATCTGGCTACACACGCGTTCGGGAAAATCACGCTTTTTTTCTGCGCCGGCGCCATATTCCTTGCGACAGGGGCAAAAAATATCAGCGAGATGGTCGGAATAGGAAAAAGAATGCCTGTAACGATGGCGGCTTTTTTTATCGGATCATTAAGCGTAATCGGACTTCCCCCGCTCGGAGGTTTTCTAAGCAAATGGAATCTCATTTTAGGAAGTTTACAGGCTCACCGGTTATCGATGCTTTTTGTAATTCTTTCAAGCTCTCTGCTCAATGCCGCGTATTTTCTGCCCATAGTATACAAGGCGTTTTTTTGCACCTCAAAGGAGTCTTTATTTGAAAACAAAATAAAAGAAGCATCCTTATGGTGTGTAATACCGCTTGTTATAACAGCCATTGGATCAATTATATTCTTTTTTTATCCTGAACCATTTTTTTCCCTTGCGAAAATGGCTGCAGAAAATTTTCTGTCCGCCCGGTCAGTGCCGGCGGGAACCACCTTGTTAACACCTTAAAATTGCGGGAAAAGGCATGAAAGTTAAATTTTTCGGAGATTCAAAACGAGCCAACCTGTTTTTGAAAGTATTTTATGCTGTTCTTGCTCTGCTCATATTTGCCGATTTTTTTATTCTCAGGCATGGTGATTTTAATTTTGAAAATATTCCACTCTTTTTTACATTCTTCGGGTTTATATCCTGCTTATGCCTTATCCTGATTGCAGGAATAGTAAACTTAATAATTAAGAAAGATGAGAACTATTATGATTAGCGGTTTACACCCGTCATTCATTCTGATTGCAGGCTCTCTTCTTATTCCTTTTCTAAAAGGGAAAATAAAGTCATTTTATATGCTGATCCTGCCCCTATTAGCGCTCGCCTCTCTTATTAATATTCCAGAGGGAAACAATTGGGTTGCAAATATAATGAATTATCAGCTCATTCTTGGCCGAATTGACAGATTAAGCCTTGTCTTTGCGTATATTTTTACAACAATATCATTTATCGGTATTCTATTCGCAGTAAAAGTTGAAGATGATCTTCAGCATGTTTCATCCCTGATATATGCCGGAAGCGCAACAGGGGTTGTTCTTGCCGGAGATTTGTTTTCAGTCTACATATTCTGGGAACTGATGGCCATAAGCTCCACTTTTCTTATTCTTGCCCGGAAAACGGATAAAGCCCAGGCTGCCGCTTTCAGATATATCATGATGCATGTATTCGGCGGTCTTTGCTTATTAGGCGGAATAGTGCTGCACACTCACCAATCGGGCTCGTCAGTTTTGAGCCTGATGGAATTAAAGGATCTTTCATCATATTTAATATTTGCCGGAATTGCTTTAAATGCAGCAATTTTCCCACTCCATCCATGGCTCACCGATGCCTATCCCGAAGCAACATATACAGGTGCTGTTTTCTTAAGCGCATTTACCACAAAAAGCGCTGTTTATCTAATGGCAAGAATTTTTCCCGGCGCTGATCTTTTAATAATGCTTGGCGTTCTGATGGCAATTATTCCCGCTATTTATGCTGCAATTGAAAATGACTTGAGGCGCGTCATATCTTTTAGTCTTATCAGCCAGGGCGGATTTATGATGTGCGGTATCGGAATGGGAACACCTCTTTCAATAAATGGGGCTGTTTCTCATGCATTTTGCTGTGTTATTTATATTGCGCTTCTTTTCATGGCAACAGGATCGGTATTAAATGAAACAGGTAAGATAAAATGTACTGAGCTGGGAGGTTTATACAGAACAATGCCGATTACCTGTGCATTTTGTATCACAGGGGCTCTTTCTATTTCAGCCCTTCCTCTTTTCAGTGGTTTTGTCAGTAAATCGATGGTAATTTCAGCATCAGCCCATGAAAAGATTCCTCTTGTTTGGCTGGCATTGCAGTTTGCATCGGCAACCGCCTGTTTCCACAGCGGAGCCAAAGTACCATATTTTACATTTTTTGGAAAAGATTCCGGGATTAAAGCAAAGGAACCGCCACTTAACATGTTGATTGCCATGGGAATTGTCTCAGCAATGTGCGTTATTATAGGCGTTTTCCCCGGGATTCTTTATGATCTTCTTCCTTATCCGGTTGAATACATTCCCTATACATCTTCTCATGTTATTAACCAGATGCAGATTGTTTTATTCGGGGCTCTGGCTTTTTCCCTTCTTGTTCTTTCCGGATATTCACTAGAAAAAACCGATACAATCATTCTTGATACAGACTGGTTTTACCGCAAAGGAGGAAAGATTTTTTTTGTTATCATGGACAAGGGACTGAATGGAATAAATAGTTTCTGCAATACGATTTTTGCAGTAAAGCTCTCATCTGTTGCCGGCCAGATTTCAAGGATTGCCCCGTTTCTTTTTGCTCTGATCCTCCTGCTTCCCTTTAAAATCCTAAAAGGTGAAAGCAAAGAGGCCCGGACACTGTTTAAGGAAAATCTTGATACGGCCATTAAAACAGGCTCGGCGCCTGTGGGAATCAGCGCAGCATTTGCAGTCTTTTTCCTGATAATTGCCTATTTTCTGATATAACAGATATTGTTTACGGCATTTGCATTAAGAGCAAAGCACTTCAATAAAAGGAGCTGATTTATGGTATCCAGAGAAGATTTAAAAAAAGTTGTCATTATAGGATATCTTGAGGATTATATGTTAGACAAGCTTATTCCTTTCGTTGATCTGCTTATTTTCGAGGAACGGGAAACCATATTCAAAGAGAAAGAACCGGCAACAAGGTTTTATATGGTAAAAAGAGGTAAAGTTGTTCTTGAACAAAGAATTTCTGACAACATTACTGTCTCTGTCGGAGCAATCAAACCAGGTTTTTCTTTTGGCTGGTCGGCAATACTGACTGACGGAACATACACTTCCGACGCTGTCTGTTCCGAATACTCTGAGGTTTTTTCCGTGAGAAGCGATAAGCTTAGAAACCTTCTCGATAATGACCATTCCATGGGTTATATGCTTACTCAAAGGATCCTGAAAGTTATAAAAACCCGCCTTGATCACAGAACAGAACAATTCATAAGAGCAGTTACAAGTCATCCCGATATAGAATCTCTTCTCGATAAGCAGTAAAAGATATCAACAAAAGGTTTTTACAAATTACCTTGAAGATGATAAGAGTTATCGCAGTTGACAGAATTATTTTCTGCTTGTGGAAATTCATTATATTTTATCCAGCTGACATGTAATTAATCCGGTTAAAAAAGTGAGGCATTAAATGGTTGATATCAAAAAAGAATTTATAAATATCGGGTGGATAGGAACCGGCGTCATGGGTCAATCGATGTGCGGCCATATAATTGATAATGGTTTTGCAATGACTTTGTATAACAGATCACGGGATAAAACAGAGTCTCTCATCAAAAAGGGGGCAAAATGGGTTTCATCACCCTCTGAAGTGGCAAAAGCCTCGGATGTTGTTTTTACAATGCTTGGATTCCCTAAAGATGTTGAAGAAGTTTACATGGGAAATGAGGGGATATTTTCCGGAATCAAAAAAGGCTCTTTCATTGTAGATATGACTACGACAAGCCCGAGCCTTGCAAAACTGATATATTTCCTCGCGAAAGAAAAAGGTGTTCATGCTGTTGATGCGCCCGTATCAGGCGGTGACGTTGGTGCACGCTCGGCAAATCTCTCAATTATGGTTGGTGGTGACCCGGAGATTGTTGAAAAAATAAAACCGCTTCTGGAAATAATGGGAAAAAAAATAGTATATCAGGGAGCTGCGGGTTCAGGGCAGCACGTGAAAATGTGCAACCAGATCGTAATAGCAGGCACTATGATCGGTGTATGTGAAAGCCTTATTTACGCATATAAAGCCGGACTTGATATGAAGACCATGCTGTCGAGCATATCAGGAGGCGCCGCGGCATGCTGGGCGCTTGATAATTACGCACCGCGAATTTTAAACAGAGACTTCAATCCGGGCTTTTTTGTCGAGCATTTTATCAAGGACATGGGTATAGCCCTTGATGAGGCAAAACGTATGGAACTTGTTCTTCCGGGTCTTGCTCTTGCAAATCAATTATATATGTCGGTTCTGGCTCATGGGGGAGGAAAATCTGGCACTCAGGCGCTTATGCTGGCACTTGAACAGATGAGTAATATCTCACGTTAAAATTTATTCTCTGACTTTCTTATGCCGGTTCTGGATATAGGCGTTGCGGAAACTATCGTACGGCGAAAACGCCGCTTCTTTGAGGGTTTCATAATCTCCGATCTTAAAAGAGGTCGTGTTTATTATCCTTAAACCTGATACGGCCATGGATATTTCGGCAGGATCAATGTATGAAAACGGTTTCAGAAAGCTGTCGCCGGCCATTCCTATTGTATCCCGAAGGGTGGAAGGTCCCAGCAGGGGCCATACAATATAAATACCGTTTCCCATCCCGTATGATCCGAGAGTCTGCCCGAAATCTTCAACCCCCCGTTGCAGTTCGGGATAATTTCTCGCAGGATCGTCAAAACCGAGTATTCCTTCCGTGCTGTTGACAATAAAACTTGCGAACTCATCACCGGCAGCCTCAAATTTACCCTGAAGCAGGCAGTTTACAAAACGGACCGGCATTTCAATGTTGTAAAAAAAATTATACAGGCCGGACCTTAACTGCCTTGGAACAACAGCCTTGTAAGCTTTCGAAACAGGTTTCAGAATCCAAAAATAGAGCTTGTCATTAAAATGAAAAACAGACCAGTTCCAGTAATAAAGGGGGTCAGCAATACTTATTTTTTCATCTTTCTTCTCTTCTTCCATCTCTTCGGACAAAAAATCCGGCTCATCGTCCCAAAATTCCAGATTCAGATATTCATGGCCGGGCGTTGTCAGAACATCGGGTAAAATTTGTTCGCCGCCATTTATAATAGTTCCGGCAATGTCGGATACCGCAAGAGCTGGAGTTAAAGAGAAAAAGAAAACAGATAATATAATCGTTATCAATTTATTCATATGTCCATCTTTGTTTATCTTTGAATAAGTTATAAAAAGTGTAAAAGTCCTTTACAATTTATTCGATTTTACCTTTCTTTCTGTTCCGCAAGCTTTTTTTCAAGACGTTTTATCAGCTCATCGGGAGATTCCTTTGAAAGAATTTCATTGAACTGGGACCTGTAATTCTGCACAAGGCTCACTCCTTCAACATATATATCGTAAACCTTCCAGTTGTCATTCTTGAACCTCATGCTGTAATCGACAGGGATTGCACCCTTTTCTCTGATTATCTTCGTTTTTACAACAGCCTTGGTATCCGAAACCATCTCCTGGCCCAGAAATACCACTTGTTCATCCATATATCCGCCCTGGATTTTATCGAGGTATGTATTTCCGAGGACTTCTGAAAAAACCTCGCTGAATTCCCTCCTTTGCAGCGGACTAAAAATTTTCCAGTTGGTTGCAAGCGCTCTTCCCGACAGTTCAGTAGGATCAAACGCTTTGCGCACTATTTCCCAAATCTTCTCACGCTGGACTCTTTTTAAAGACGGATTTTTATACTTCGGATCACTTAAGAGTTTTATCCCTTCGTCAATCGGTCCCTTAAGAGAGTCCATCGGTCCCGTATTCGCAGAAAAAGATACCGAAGCAAAACATATACATAACAAAAATATTGCTGTTTTTTTCACGGATTTCTCCTCATGTTCAAAACTTTTTCTTTATTGGTTTAAACACCGCCAAAAACGTATTTGCTTATAAGTTCTTCAAGATCAACCGCTGACTCGGTTTCAGTCATCATGTCACCCGGTTTTAATATCACATCGGAACCTCCCGGAGAAATCTTAATATACTTGTCTCCAATCATTCCGGCAGTTTTAACCGAAGCGATCGCGTCGTCCGTCAGGATAAGCCCTTTTTCTATCTTCATTTTGACAAGTGCTTTACTCTCCTTGTCCAGGGAGATTGAATCGATAGTTCCTATCCTGACACCCGCCATCTCAACGTGGGAACCTTTCTTAAGCCCGGAAACAGACTGGAACTTTGCATAAACCGGATAATTATTATCGCCGATAAGCTCCATCTTTCCAAGCTTTATTGTAAGATAAGCCACACAAACGAGACCGAGCAGAACAAATATTCCAACAGATGTTTCTATGGATGTTTTTTTCACAATACCTCCAACTTTATAACAGGAACTCAACCGTGTCCAAACTTGATACCTTCGTAAAAAGTCAGAAAATGACTTTTTACTTGGCGGGAAAGGGATTCCCCTCTCCCGCCGCTTGAATTAAATTCAAGCGGTTCCAACCACACCCCAGGCCGGGGCTTACTCGCTCTCGGCCTGATGATGGACTTTTTACGAGTCCATCAAACTTGACGGCTTCGTAAAAATTCCCAAAAAAGCTCATTAAGTGAGCATGTTTCGACTTTTTATTATATCATCTATCTTTATTTCAGGATAGACACGAGCTATTTTTTCATCATTTGCATAGAGCCCCTGAATAAACTCTTTTACGGCAGGATCAGATGCCAGGGAAAGCTGTTCGGGGCTTCCTTCAAAAAGTATACGGCCGTTATCAAGCATGGCAACCCGCTGTGAAATATGAAAAATATCGGGTATATCATGGCTTACCACAATCCCGGTAAAACCGAATTTCTGCTGATAATCCGAGATCATCTCGTGTACAGCCTTCTTGCGGATCGGATCAAGTCCTGTCGTCGGTTCATCGAAAAGGACTATTTCCGGATCAGTAACAAGAGCCCTTGCAAGGGCAACCCTTTTCTTCATTCCGCCTGAAAGCTGAGATGGATATTTATCGTCTATGTCATGCAGATCAAGCTGATCCATTTTATCCCTGACCCGCCCGTTTATTTCGTTATCGGATAAGGAAGTGGTTTCCTTAAGCGGCAGAGCGATATTTTCATATACGGTCAATGAATCAAAAAGCGCTGTTCCCTGAAACATATAGCTGCATTTTCTTTTCAATATTTTTCTCTCGGCTTTTTTCATCTCCGAAACAGGGCGACCTTCAAAAAGGATTGTACCCGTATCCTGTTCAATGAGTCCGATTATATGCTTGAGAAGTACGCTTTTTCCTCCTCCGCTTTTTCCTATTATCGTTGTTATTTCGCCTTTATAAATGCTTAGGTCGGCGCCATTTAAAACATGGTTTTCACCAAAGCTCTTATAAACATTCTTAAATTGAATCAGAGGTTCTCTCATATATCCGTTACAGAAGGAATGATGTTAACACATAATCTGTTATAAGAATCAAAACACAAGAAATAACTACTGCCGAAGTAGTTGAAAGGCTGACGCCTTTTGCACCGAAACCTCCGGCCCGTGTGTGTGTGAAATATCCCTGGAAACAGCATATTGTTACAATAACAATCGCAAAGACAATCGACTTGATAAATCCTCCCGTTACGTCCGCCATAATCACGCTTGTTTCAATTCGCATAAAGAAAACACCCGGGCTTATTCCCAGCAGCAGAGATCCTGTAAGGTATCCTCCAAGAATTCCGACCACATCAAAAAGAGCTGTAAGAAGCGGCATACTTATAAGGGCTGCTGCAAGTTTGGGACTTACAAGAAAGCGCAGCGGATTGATATCCATTGTCTCAAGCGCGTCAATTTCTTCTGATATCCTCATTATGCCGACCTCTGCAGCCATAGCCGAGCCGGCTCTTCCTGTCACCATGATGGCCGTCAGCACCGGTCCCAGTTCCCGGATAAGTGAAAGGGCGACTGCTGCACCCAGGAACCCGGTAGAGCCGAACTTCACGAGGGTATAATATCCCTGGAGGCCCAGCACCATGCCTGTAAACGCCCCCGTAAGGCATATTACAAAAACCGATTTTGTTCCAATAAAATAGATTTGATTTACGATCTTGCCTATCTGAAAAGGGCGGGAAAATATGAGCAGAAAGCTTTTGAAAAAGAAAATGCCAATACGCCCCATTTCCTGAGTTATAAATATTGTACCCCTTCCAAGTACAGTCAGGGGGTTTATCAAAGTAGATGCTCTAAACATAACGACCTTATAACACCATTAAATTACAGTAAATAAAATCCGTGTACAAATCGAATATATTAAAACTGCATATGAGTGTCAAGACAGTAAGATAAATTATCAATAATTGACAATCGAAAATACACTTGTTAGTGTTTGCTATATAACATTGTTTTGCAAAAAGTCGAAATATGTTCACTTTACTTCCAACGAACACGTCAATTTTAATGAACCAGTTGGAAGTCATATGCGAACGGATTTGAGATTTTTGGGAACAAGATTTTTAAATTACTTAAGCGTTAAAAATCTCAAGGCTTTGAGGGCGTCAGCCAAAACCTTCTTGGGATTTAGCGAAGTGATTTAAAAATCCCCAAAAAGCTCATTAAGAGGGCATATTAAGACTTCCAACATGTTCGTATAAAAACGGGTTGTCAGAAAGGCATAAAACAGCTTTTTACGAAGCCATCAAAAATAAACATTATGTAAGGAGATACCTTGGAAAATCCGACCGGATACACAGAAGGATACATAAAACAAAACGACCTGAAGATTTATTACCGACAGTACAAAGCCAGTCCTGAAAAGGCAATAATGATAATAACACATGGGCTCGGTGAACACTCGGGACGGTATTTGAATGTAATTAACCGGCTTGTTCCGAAAGGTATAAGCGTTTTTGCACCGGATTTCCGCGGGCACGGAAAAAGTGAAGGAAAACGGGGCCATGTCCTTTCTTTCGGCGACTATCTTGAAGACCTTGATTTAATATCCGGCGTGGTAATAAAAGAAAAAAAACCCGGCATTAAATACTTTCTCCTCGGGCATAGCTTGGGCGGACTTATCGCGATAAATTATGCAATCCGCCGGCAGGAAACAGTTGACGGACTTATTATATCATCCCCTTCTCTAGGAGTGACAGTAAAAGTTCCGGCCATAAAAGCTGTTCTGGGAAAAGCAATGTCATTCTTATGGCCCGGCTTAAGCTTGAATAACGAGCTGGATGCTTCAAAGATCAGTCATGATGAAAAAGTTGTGGCAGCTTACAGGAATGATCCTCTCGTCCATGACCGCGTCACCGCCCGCTGGTTCACCGAATTTTTATCAGCAATGGAAAAAGCCAACAATCAGGCATCAGAAATTAAAGTGCCATTCCTGATGCAGATAGCCGGAGATGATCATCTTGTTAATGCGGCAGCGTCGAAATCTTTTTTTGAAAGAGTATCTTCAAAAGACAAAACCCTTCATGTTTATGAAGGACTGTACCATGAAATTTTCAACGAGAAAGAAGAAGACAGAAAGTTGGCTATAGATGATCTTGAAAGCTGGATCGATTCCCACAGATAGAATGCATTGAAGATCTTGAGCATTGCCGAATGAACCCCGAACTTTCTTGCTTAAAAACTTGCAGCGGAAACAACACTCCGCCCGGACAGCTCACCACGATGACGCACTTACCGGCAATCTTCGGTTTATCAAGCTGTTCCACTTAACAAAAAAATGCTTCCATTTCTATATCCATATCAATATGAAGAATAATTGATTTTATTTCCCTGACAATAAACCTGATAAGAAAGCTTGCTATTTATTACATTTTTGTATTATTAAACAGAGCTGATGGTTGAGTAAAAATATGGTTTTTGTAAACCCTGTAAAATTAAATTGATGATTAATGAAAACAATAGAAGATATTACACTTCTTTACGAAATCAGCAATGCCTTGAATGAACACCTTGATCTTAAGAAATCACTGTATAAGGTCTTGGATATACTGTCTAATTCTCTGAATATGGTTCGCGGAACGATAACAATCCTGAACCCGTTGCGCAATGAAATTCATATCGAGGTGGCACATGGACTCTCGCGGAATATAGTTGAAAACGTGAAATATAAACTGGGAGAAGGAATTACAGGACGCGTTATTCAGACAGGTAAAGATGTTGCTATTGCTAAAATCAGTCAGGAACCTCTTTTTCTCAACCGGACAGCCTCACGCAAATCTTCGAATAAACAGGAGCTTTCATTTATTTGTGTTCCTGTGAAAAAAGGAGATCATGTAATCGGGGCGTTAAGCGTGGACAGGCCTTATGACCCGAATTACCCCCTTAAAGAAGGAAAAAAACTGCTTTCTGTAATAGCAACAATGATAGCTAGACATGTCATAAATCTCGAAAACATCAGTCTCGAAAAGGAACAGTTAAAAAATGAAAACAGGAGGTTAAGAAGTGAGCTTGAGAATCGGTACAGCGTAACAAATATTATCGGAAACAGCAGCAGGATGCGTGAAGTATATCAGATGATTTCTCAGGTTTCTAAAAGTAACGCCACTGTTCTTTTAAGAGGTGAAAGCGGAACAGGCAAAGAACTCGTTGCAAATTCAATACATTATAATAGCAATAGGGCCAAGGGACCTTTTATTAAAGTAAACTGTGCGGCTCTTCCCTCAAACCTTATCGAAAGCGAGCTATTCGGGCACGAAAAAGGATCTTTTACCGGAGCCATTAAACAAAAACTTGGAAAGTTTGAGCTTGCAAATAAAGGGACTCTTTTTCTCGACGAAATAGGTTCCGTAAATCTTGACGTTCAGGTAAATCTCCTGCGTGTTCTCCAGGAAAAGGAGTTTGACCGGATAGGAGGTCAGAAAACAATAAAAACAGATGTGCGCATTATAACCGCGACCAACAAAAATCTTGAGCAGGCTGTTGAAGAAGGCACCTTCAGGGGAGACCTCTATTATCGTCTGAATGTTTTCCCAATTTATATGCCGCCTCTGAGGGAAAGAAAAACGGACATTCTGCTTCTTGCGGATTACTTTCTGGAAAAATACGCCCGTGAAAACAACAAGGATATAAGGCGGTTTTCAACCCCTTCCATAGATATGATGATGGCTTATCACTGGCCCGGGAATGTGCGGGAGCTTGAAAACTGCATTGAACGGGCTGTTTTATTGTGTGAAGAAGGAGTTATTCACAGTTACCATCTTCCGCCGACCCTTCAGACAGGCTCTGAATCAGGAACAATGCCCTCTCTCTCACTTGATGACGCCGTTGCAACCCTTGAAAAGGAAAAGATTATTGATGCCCTGAAAAATACGAGGGGAAACAGCGCGCAGGCGGGAAAAATAATGAAAACAACCATAAGGAAGTTCAATTATAAAGCAAAAAAATATAATATCGACTTTCACCAGTACCGTTAGGATGCCTGAACATAATATCTCCTTTTCCCGGTTTATGCCTTATGAAAAGAAATATTTACAGATTAATTTAACTATGTTATAGCAGTTATCAGAATAATATTCTGATTAGATTGATTCAAGCGAAACATATTTATCATATCCGAACATATACGTATTCGGCATATTTTGAAAATGAGTTACGGAAGTCGGGACGAACCCGGGAAAAGATAAAATGAAGGAGAACTAAAAATGAAGAAAAATACAAAAGAGACTTTGATTCAAAGACGTACATTTCTGAAGAAGGCAGGTGTCGGCCTCGCTGCAGGTGTTGGCCTTGCCGCCGGTGTAGGTGTTTCCGCACCGGCAGTTCATGCCGAAGCCGCTATTCGCTGGCGGCTCGCTTCCAGCTTTCCAAAG
>JAWOHP010000128.1:0-12796 GCA_046485065.1 Desulfobacterales bacterium
TCATTGAAACCAAAGCCTGGACCAGCAGGGTGAGTACTACCGGAAGGATAACTCCTGACATTGGATTTATAAGGCTTTGTTTTTTCACGGCGGGAGTATATGAAGAAGAATTTTGTGTGTCAATGAGGATTTTGGGAGGATTTTGGGAAATAATTTATATTGGTAATATTAGTGGGTTATCCAAAATTCTGTGGGAGAAACTTATTTCTGTCATAATCTTTCTCGTCCATTCGAAATGAACTAGATGCGTGACGTGAATTGAAAAGCCGCTGCCGATGTAATTGTTGGCCGTGTCCGGACAGTAATCCATAGAAGAAACTCCTTGCGTTGCTTCCTATCGACCGGTTGTTGTAGCCACCTTCCTGCATTACGAGAGACGGCATCCGAAGCCGGCCGATCTCGGTGCCTATTGCTGTGAAGTCACGGCCCGTAAGGCTCCATGTACCAGTAGGGTCTCCTTTGGATGTATCCAGTCCGAAGCACACTACAAGATAGGTAGCTCCGAAGTCCCGAATGCGGGTAAGGGCGATCCGCAGTGTGTTATGGTATTCTGAGGCGCCAATCGTTTCAGGCAAGGGGTAATTCACGTTGTACCCAGCTCCTTCTCCCTCGCCCCGTTCGTTAGCAAACCCGGTGAAATACGGGTAAGCGAAATTCGGGTGCCCGTGAATCGAAAGTGTCAGCACATCTTTTCGACGGTAGAAGATGTCCTGCTGTCCGTTACCGTGATGATAGTCAATATCCAATATGGCTACCTTTCCGAATTGGCTGAGGTGATGGGCGGCAATGGCTGCATTGTTGAAGTAGCAAAAACCGCCAAAAAAGCCCCGCTCTGCGTGATGGCCGGGTGGACGAACCAATGCGTAAGCTATTCGTCTGCCGGAAAGAAGCTCCTGAACACCGGTAAGCGCACAGTCAACGGCTCGACGTGCTGCAACGTAAGCATGACCGCTTATTGGTGTGAAAGTGTCGATGCAGTAGTACCCTGCGCGAATGGGCAATTCCACCGGTGGCCGGGATCGGTTGCGGATAGGAAACACATACGGATAAATGGGAGCATCCGGCTCAGCATTTTTACAGACCTTTTTGAAGTACTTCACGTACTCGGGATCATGCACAGCGGTAATCCACGAGTCGCCGAATGCAGACGGCGGAACTGAGTCAAAGACACCTGTCGGCTCCAGGGCATGTTGTATCGACCGGATTCGTACCGGCGATTCAACATACCCGCGCTCTTTCACGTGGTGGATCTCGTGCTGGTCAGTTACAATAAAAGCGATCTTGGCAAGATTGGTGGCAATGACAGCATTCCTTTTCTCCACTATCTGAGCCACAACATAACGCGGCGGCCTGAGTCGAACCGGATCATCGCGCACAGAATCCAGAACCAATTTGATGTAATCCGGTTTACAAATGTCCGCGTATTTCCGTTCAAGAATGCAGGAAATCACACGTTTCAGATAGCTTCTGCGCAATACGCGGTCTTGCGCCAAGTCATCAAATACAAGGTAGGGAGGGTTATCCGCACCTTGGCGAACAGGTGTTTCATAGGCAGTGTTCACTATAGGACGAGCACCAAAGGCCTCGTAGAACTTCAATCGCGCTCTGTTCTGTTTGAGAACGTCCGGATTAAGGCAAAGCTTCGGGTCGTCAGGCGAACATTCGAAGAACACACCGGCTACGCCAAGAGACATGGCCTCACTTCGGACCCTGGCATAGAGAGCTCCTCCAACGCCGCGTCCAACCAACCTCCTGTTGCTGGCGAGGTAGTCAAGGTAGCAGAATTTCAGATCCGTATCGTGATCAAGCAATGCCAGACCTCGGACGGTGGATCGATGGTCTTCGGCTACGTAGAGAATCGAACGGAAGCGGTATTTCAAAGGATGCCGGAGCAATTCAGATATGCGGTCGATTTTATGACGTTCAGACAACTCGAACTGCGAACGCAGAATTGCGCTGACCTGCTCTATAGCATGTCTATTCGCTGGAACGATATCATCGAATATGCGGCGAATACGGAACATAAGGAATTACCTCAACACCTTGGTGGACGAACAATGAGCTTGTTAAAACCTTCCATGTTTTCCAGCGCCTTTTGTAAACTTTTCAGCCCCCTGAAAAGCTTCACCTTTTTTAAGCGTTTCCACTCCGCGCCGGAATTCATTCATCATCGCATCCTCTAAAGATTTCCCCCACTGTTCATAAGCGCTCATGCGATCATTTCTCATACACATCTGAGGAAATTTTGCAATTTGCGCCGCCAATTCTTCAGCGGCTTTTCGAGATTCTCCATGCGGCACTATTCTGTTTGCAAGCCCCATCTTTTCAGCTTCAATTGCCTCAACAGGGCGTCCGGTCAGAATCAGATCCATAGCATGACTCATACCGATCAAACGGGGCAACCGTACCGTACCGCCATCTATTAAAGGAACCCCGAACCGCCGGCAAAACACACCAAAAACAGCTGTTTCTTCCATTACGCGCAAATCGCACCACAAGGCAAGCTCTAAACCACCTGCAACTGCATATCCTGAAATTGCTGCAATTACAGGTTTTTTTAGCATCATTCTGCTTGGTCCCATCGGGCCGTCACCTTCAGGTTCAAGTCTGTTCAACAGACTCTTATCCAGACTGGCAAGAGCCTTCAAATCCGCTCCTGCGCAAAAAGTATTGCCGATACCGCATAATACAGCGACCGGGAAGGCATCATCATTTTCAAATTCACGAAAGGCATCGGCAAGAGCCGCTGCTGTTGGCCCATCAACTGCATTTTTTACTTCAGGCCTGTTTATGATTACTGTAAATATGCAGTCTTTTTTTTCAATGAGTACATTCATAATTCCTTCCTAATCATTAGTGTCCGGTTAAAAATTATAAAAAGTTTGTAACCAATTAAAATATAATTAAATGAGCTTCGGGGAAGTGTCCGGGAGGCTCCATACGTCTGAAGTTTCTTTGCTACCTAAATAAAACACGTCGGGAAATATCCAATACGCCGGCAAATCCCGGGTGCAGAGCTATTCAAGTAAACACCTGAAGAGGTTATAAAGTATCCTTCATTACGTCTTTTTCCCATCTTTCACGAAAATCATCCTCTCCATCATCCCCCGAAACAAGCCAGTCAATTCTTTGAACCATTGCCTCAGCAATTTTAAGGGTTTTAAATCCTTGCTTTCGTCTTCCTCATCGGCATATAGCCGCGCATGATTTCTATGTTTCCCTTGTATTTGTCCTTGTCTTTGACAACCAAACCGAGCCTTTCGAGTTCCGCGAAATCCCGCATTAGCGTTGTCGGGGAGAGTCTGGCATATTCCTTCGCCAGAATACCGGAACTGACGACAAGATCGTCGGGAGTATTCCATTTGTCCACGGGGAATTGAAGAGCAAGTGTCCGCCGCCTTTTCACAATGGCGCGGGTCTTGCCTGTAGCCTTCTTGCTGTCGAGAATGTCATAGATGAATTTGTGCCATGACATTTCAAGAAGATTCATCTGTACAATATCCAGAACACCCTTTAGCCCGTCCCGAAATCCAAGAACAGCATATTTGACGAAACCGGACAGATCTTTAGCCCTTACGCATAGATCGATCTGACGGTAATATTCCTGCCGGGTATCGTTATAATGATTCGACAGGATGTGCGAAGCCATATCCGGCAAACCGGCCCGCAGGAGAATGTAGAATTCAATCAGCCTGGCCGTCCGCCCGTTACCGTCTCCGAAGGGGTGAATCATGGCAATGTATGCATGAGCAACAATCGCCTGAATAACCTGATCCGAAAAGGATTGTTTTCCCTCTTCATAGCGGAATGATTCCTTCATCCATTTGCAGAACCGGATCATCAGGGAGGCTACCTGATCCCCCGGCGGCGGTCTGTATGCTCCCACAACAACGTTATGTCCGGACACCCTAAACTTGCCGGGCACTCCCTGAAAGTGATCTCCCAGATTTCTGCCCACGAAATAGTTGAACCGCTCAATCAGTTCAGGGGATAAAATAAAGGCTTTCTCTTCAGAAATAACTTCGGTACGGATCTGATTAAGGGCGTCAATTACATTCTTTACCTCTACCTGAAGATACTCCTTACTGGGCGGAAGATTTTCACCTTCATCAATACGCGACACTTCCTCTTCAGACAGTGTGTTACCTTCAATCGCAGTTGTCGCCCTTGCTCCTTTACGCAAAGAGACCGAAAGCAGTTGTTTTCTGTATTCCGGCTTGATCGGGGCAGAGGAGATAGCCTGAATAATAGATTCGCTTTGACCCAGCATGAAAATTGTTTCATCATCAAGAAGCCAGTTTTTCTGGAATTGAATATGCGTATATTCTTGCATATAATTTATCCTTATATCTTTAAGGTATTATTCGTATAAAGCATATTCTATATAGTATTTGCAGAAATATATGTCAAGCATAAATCAGTTACAGTGAAAATCTTTTAAACTAGTTTCCCTTCGTACTCAAATGATCTTGCAGCAGATTTGACGGCTTCGTAAAAAGTCCGATTTCTTCTCATTCCTCAAGATTCGCGACGCCTTGAACTTGAACTTTTTACTTTGCTGTCCGAATTTTGACTTTTTACAAGTCCATCAGATTTGAAACATTTGCTTTTTAAGAAGACGGATGGCTTGTCATCACGGTTGTGGTAAGATATTATTGAGCAAGGAGGAACAAGTGCATGAAACTGACATATGATCCCGCACGCAACATTGCCTATTTGCGATTGCACCAGAAGAATGCTCAGGTTGATACGTTCTGAGTGAGTGATGAGATGAATGTGAACATCACTCCTGATGGAACTGTGTACGGCATTGAACCGAAACAGCGAGCGCATTCCCCGACCGCTCCCCCCTGCGGCGGGGAGCTTCAATTACTGAATGCGAACGCGCAACTTGAGGCGGAAGACGACGGCAGGCTGGTTGTTATTAACGAAACCCTGGGCAAGAGGCTGGAGTTGCCTCTGGCGGTGCGTGAAGCGCCGGCTAAATATAAAACAAAGAAAAGAACACAGGCTTAACCTGTTATCATCCGATTCATTTATTAAGAAAATCTTAATACTGCCGACTTTGACCGGATCATAAACAGAGTGTTGATTGGAGTAAATTTCTTTTTGATGTTGAAAAGCTTTTAACGAAACTCGGCGCCAAATATTATTTCAAGAACGACTTGCGATTTTTTCCAAGAGGAAATAGAAATAACTTTTACAGCATCAAAGCCTTATGGGAGCGGACAGCTTTTAGGAGGATGAAGAATATGCCTAAGGGCTTTTTGATAAAATTAGCATTTTTCAAGTATGATCTCATCTGGAAGATGATCATGCCTTTTCTGCGCTTAAACAGCAGGCTCGCGGACGGCTATGATCAGCGGGCTTTAAAAAAAGATGCGCCTTCAAAGGCTGACATATGGATACAGGCTGCATCCGCGGGTGAAGCTTATCTGGCTGAAGCAATTATTAATAAATTTAAATACGACAGACCTGTCAAAGTTTTGCTGACATCCGGAACCAGGCAGGGTGTTGATATCCTTCAGCGCTCAATAGATGCAGTCTCTCGCGGAAACAACATTATTGGCCGTGCATCCTTCTTTCCCTTCGATCAGCCTGCTATAATGGAAAAAGCTGTAAAAAACATCAATCCGAAGGTCATGGTGCTGCTTGAATCGGAGATGTGGCCCGGACATCTTTTGGCTTTAAAAAAATATGGGTGCAGGACAATTGTAATCAATGGGAGAATGACCGAAAAAAGCCTGAAAAGGTATCTCTTATGGAAATCATTCTGGAATTCAATAAAACCGGATAACATATATGCGATATCGGAAGAAGATGCGGACCGCTTTGCAACTCTTTTCGGAAGCAAAACGGCAGGAGTAATGCCGAACATCAAGTTCGACAGGTTCGGATGTGAAGATACTGATTTATCGTATGAAAATCCTCTCCAAAAAGTAATACCCGGCGATACCCCGTTTATTGTTTTAGGCTCAATAAGAAAAGAGGAAGAACATTTTGTTGAAAAAATCATCCTCGACATTCTTAAAAGAAAACCTGAAACTGTCATAGGTCTCTTTCCCAGGCATATGCACAGAATTAAATACTGGAGTGACGCGCTGGATCACATGAATATCAAATGGACGTTAATAACAAATATGGTGGGACGAGCCGAAAAGGGAAGTGTGATTCTGTGGGACAGCTTCGGAGAGCTTCTTAATGCATACAAATACGCAGGCGCGGCGTTTGTTGGTGGAAGCCTGGTGCCCTTAGGAGGTCAGAATTTTCTTGAAGCATTAAACTGCGGAGTGATTCCGGTTACAGGACCCTTCTGGGATAACTTTTCATGGGTAGGCTCCGAAATTGTAAATGAAGGCCTTCTGCGTGTAGCGGAAAACTGGCAGGGTGCATCTGATGCTCTGATTGAAATCATGGAGAACCCTCCCCTCTCCCGTGAAAAGGTTATTGTCGAAGCCGTAAAATACATGAAGAGCCGGCAGGGGGGTGCGGCCTTCGCGTGCAAGGTTATCGAAAATTTATTGCAGAAATAGTCTTTATGCCTTTTTCCGGATCAGGAGATCTTCCATGATGAGATACTGCAGGTCCGATCCGAAAAACATGTTTAACGCGTCCTCCGGACTGCAAACCATCGGTTCGCCTCTGCGGTTAAGAGATGTATTGAGAACAACCGGAATTCCTCTCAGTTTCTCAAGATGCTCTATGAGTGAGTAATACTTCGGATTTGTTTTTCTGTTCACAACCTGGGCACGGGCTGTTCCGTCTTTGTGAACTACCTCGGGAATTTTTCCTTTCCAGTGCTCGGCAACTGAAAAAGTGAAGGTCATATACTGCGCCGGATGATCCGTCTGCAAAATATCACGCGCTGCGGAGTCAAGAATACTTGGACAGAACGGACGCCAGCGCTCCCTGTATTTAATCTGGGAATTTATACGCTCGGCAATGCCCACTCTGCTGGGGTCTCCTAAAATACTCCTGTTCCCGAGGGCGCGCGGCCCGAACTCCATTCTTCCCTGAAACCAGGCTACAGGACTCCCTTCCGCAAGAATCTTTGCAGCCGTTTCAGGAGCGTTTGGTATAATTTTCCAGTCGGGTTTTTCCGGGTGCTTTTTACAGGCTTCAATACAATCTTCCGTAGTATATGAAGGGCCGAGATAGACGTGTTCAAGTTTTTCTATCCTGTCACCTGCCTCGTTTGCGATATAAGATGCCGCACCAATAGCGGTCCCTGCATCGCTTGCAGCAGGCTGGACAAACAATTCCTTCACATACGGTAGATCTATTATTCTCTGGTTCAGCTTTACATTCAGGGCGACACCACCGGCAAAGCAGATTTTTCCTGTCTCACGCAGTATATCGCCCAGATATGTTTCAATAAGCTGCAGCGAGATATCTTCAAGAAGTTTTTGCATTCCGGCTGCATAGTGAACATAAGGATCATCTATTTCATCACCCTCACGCTTCGGCCCGAGCCACTTGACCATCTTTTTCCCGAAATAATAACCTATCCCGTCCTGCTTATAACGCCTGAGGCCTATAGTGTTCACCATGCCCGTATCGACTTCTATCGACTTTCCGTCACATTTTATCAGGCGCGAAAAATCGAATTTATCCGGCTTCCCGTAAGGCGCCATACCCATGACCTTGAACTCTCCGTCAAGCATTTCAAAACCGAGATACTGGGTAAGCGCTCCATAGACGCCTCCCAGCGAATCGGGATCATAAAATTCCTTTATTTTATGAATGACGCCGTTTTCACCGTATCCGAAAAAGGTTGTAGCATATTCACCTTTACCGTCGATTCCCAGGATCGCCGTTTTTTCTTCAAATCCACTGAAATGATACGCGCTGCTTGCATGGGCAAGATGATGCTCAACAGGCATAAAAGGCGTTTTCTTTATGTTGATTCCAAGCTGACTCATCAGATTAAGGACATTACGCCTGTTGCGGCGGAAGTGACGGTTTCCGTTCAGGAGAGCCGACAGGGCTCTGTCCGGCGCATACCAGTATCTTTTCGCGAAATGCCATCTGTCAGGTCTCAAAAAACTTATGGGCGCGAAAGGGAAAGCAACACAGTCAATCTCTTTGGGACTAATGCCTGCATATTCAAGGCAGAAGCGGGCAGAATTATACGGCCTTTTATTTTTGGCATGCTTTTCCCTTATGAAACGCTCCTCTTCAGCCGCCGCGACAAGCCTGCCGTCAATAAGCAGAGCCGCGGACGGATCATGAGTAAGAGCGCCTGATAAACCCAGTACTATCATTTATGAAATCCTTCCCAAATATTGAGACGCTTTGCATAACATCCTATATGAAGCCTTGTTTACTTCAAGCCAGCCTGAAGTCCAGTTGTGTTTGTCTTAACTGGATTCCCGCTTTCGCGGGAATGACATAAAAAGGTAAATTCTGACTTTTTACGGGTCCATCAAAGCTTATCGAGCATAAATTCCATGAAAGACTTTTCATCCTTTAAGTACATTTTTACGCCAACGACTATAATATCAACCGGAAAATTAATTTTGCCGTTCATTCGTGCAAAATCCTTTTCGGTTGTCATGACAAGCTCGGCAGCTCTCTCCGTTATGGATTTAGAAATTTTTTCAATGTCACGGGCAGTATACTCGTGATGGTCAGGAAAATCGAAAAATTCGAGAAGATCACATTTGAATTCAGACAGAGCATTTATGAAATGACCGTTTCCGGCAATTCCTGAAAAAGCCACAACCTTTTTTCCGGACAGAAAACTGAAATCTTCCGACAATTCACTCCGAAAGACAGCAACCGGATTTGAAACCCCACCTTTTACAACCTTAAAAAAATATGGTGTATTGTATGCATCAAAAACAAGCTGTTTGTTTGAAACAGCGCTTATTGTATTCCGTGCCTTCATGCTATCTAAAGAAGATCTTGTAAGAATGAATGCACTGGCTCTTTTTATTGAAGCAATTGGCTCTCGCAAAATACCTCCGGGGATAAGATGAAAATTACCGAAAGGACGCTTTGAGTCTAAAAGAAGAAGATCAATATCACGGAATAGCTTGCGGTGCTGGAAACCGTCATCGAGTATAATAATCTCAGGGTTGAAATTCCTTATTGCAAGCAAGCCGGCATCATAACGGTTTTGCCCAACAATAACAGGAATATCTTTCAGTTTGGCAGCCATCAAAAAGGGCTCATCACCGGAAAAATCAGGCCCAACGAGTATATCTTTTCCATCACTTATAATTCCGCCATTCTTTTCAAATTTTCCCTTGTAACCTCTGCTTACTACAACAACTTTACGGTCATGTTTAGTTAGCTTTTCGGCAAGGTAAATAGTCATGGGAGTTTTGCCTGTTCCGCCAACTGTTATATTCCCTATAGAAATGACCTTGCATTTAAGCTTTTTTTGTCTGAATATTTCTAAGTTATATAATGCATTTCTTATCCTTACTGATACGCTGTAGAAAGCTGAAACAACAAGTAAAAAAAACTCCACTGAAAAAAACCGGGCTTTTTCAACAGAATACATTCCCTTCTCAATTTTTTTTCTGATTGCATTCATTAGATATGATAAAAAAATCAGAAGAATAAATCATCGAAAAACTAATCGGCATTGAGAATCGTAAAAACACCGAAAAATAAAAACAAAAGATTCGGAACCAACGCAGCCAGCAGAGGATTAATCATACCTCCGCTTCCAAGCGACAGACAGAAGCTGTAAAATACCCAGTAAAAAAAGGCTGTTCCTATTCCGTATACTATATTTACCGGCAGACTTTCTTTAGAACTTATTCTCAGCGATATGCCGGCGCCAACAATACTCATTATTATACAGACAAAGGGGAAAACAATTTTGGAGTAAAAATCTACCTTGTATTTTGTTGGATCATATCCTTCAGATTCAATTTTTTTTATATAATTGTAAAGCTCTATAGCACTCATCGTTTCAGATTTAACAGCTATTCTGTTCAACTCATCCGGAGAAAAATCAAGCTTTATGACAAGTTCTTTATGAAAAGAAACAGTTTCACCTTTATCAAAGTTTTGTTCCAAAATATCATATAAAAACCAATTACCTTCTTTAAAAACACCTTTCTCACTGTCAATTCTTCTTGTCACTTTGAAATTTTTATCAAAATAATTAAGAGTAATTCCCTGTATGGTTTTATCATTCGGGTTGAAATATCTTATATGAGAAATTGAATAATCACCCTTGATCCAGATATCTTTCTCTTTAAGGGTTGCGGCTGATTTTTTTTTGGCCTCTTTTGACCATATGCTTTCAGCTTTATTCTTTGTTATGGGAACAACAATTTCGGATAATATAATAATAACAACAAAGAAAAAAGTACCAATCCCAAGAACAGACCTTAACAGGTAAAATATGCTGACACCGCTGCTCTTTAGCGCCACTATCTCATTGTTTTTGTTCATGAGACCAAAAGTAACAAGAATAGACAATAAAACACAGGCCGGAATAAATTCAGCAATAGGCATTTTTGAGAGAAAATAGAATAATGCCTTTGAAAAGGAGAGCCCTGATTCTAAAAAAATGTCTGTCTCGTCAAAAAAATCGACTATTATATAAATGCCAACAATAGTTGCCAGTATAATACAAAAATATTTTACAACTTCCCGCGTTATGTATCTGTCGATTATTGACATAATTGATTTTCTTTAAATAAAAGCTAATTTACTTTGACGTAACGTGATTTAATATATGTCAGTATGTCTGAAAGCATAAAAATTCTTACCGGGTGATCTTTGGCTGTTCTGACAAGAAGATAAAAGCCTACGATTCCTATTACAATATTTGGAACCCACATTCCAATGAAAGGCGGATAATAGGCTGTATTTCCAAAAACATAACCTATTGAAAGAAGAAGATAATAAATCAAAAAAAAGGCAAGGGCCACAACCAGCCCGTATGAACGTCTTGAAGATTTAAGCTGGGTGCCTAGAGAAAGAGCCAGTATTCCCAGGACAAAACAAGCAAAGGGAATTGAAAATTTCTTATGAAGTTCAATAAGAGCATCATAATATTTCGAGTTTTTATCCCTGGCATTAATTAAATAATAACGAAGTTCTGAAAGAGTCATCTCTTTTTCGTCTTTTTGTTCCCACTTTCTTTTGGGGTCTGTGAGAGCGCTTTTTAAATCCAGATTAATATCATAGGTTTCAAAACTAATAGAATTGACCGACTTGTTTTTGATACTTACCTGGTTGATTCTTCCGTCAAACATCCTTAACCGGAAAACAAGCTTGTCTTTCTCACTAATAAGAACTCCCTTTGGAGCCACTATGGTACTGGTTATGTTTTCAGTCCGTTTATCTTCGACAAAGACATCTATGAGTTCGCCCTTTTTCGAATTGATTTCATTAACATAAAGCATTACGTCTTTAAAACTATCATTGAAAACTCTTTCTTTGAGACCCAGCTCTAGATTTGATGTTGCAACATCTACTGTCAATCTTTTTATGGAAGTTCTACCCCACGGCATTCCATAAGCAGCTAAAAAAAAGGTGATTATATATCCTATCAGGCAGAATATCAGTACCGGTGGAAGTAATCCGTAAATACTGACACCACCTGTTTTTAACGCAATAATTTCGTTATCGCTTGAAAGCCGGAGAAAGGTCAAAATAACAGCCATCATAACCGACATCGGGACCACAAACACAAGGAAATAAGGAATAAAATAAACTAACAGAAGGATTACTTTAGGCAGGCTTATATTATAGTTTACAACCAGATTGGTTATAAGAAGAATTTTAGCCATCAAAAAGAGGAAAGTAAAAAAAACGATGCTGATTACAAAAGGAAGAATCATCTCTTTAAATAAATATTTATTTATAATAGAGTTGATCTTCATTTCATATCGTTTCCACCGAACTGCATCTTATAAAGTTTATAATATTCTCCTTCTTTTGCAACAAGCTCTTCGTGTTTCCCTTCTTCAACTATACGACCATCAACAATAACCAATATTCTGTTTGCATATCCTATTGTTGATAATCTGTGGGCAATAACAAATGTGGTTCGTCCCTTCATGAGATTTTCGAGCGCTTTTTGTACGAGCCTTTCAGACTCGGTGTCAAGTGAAGAGGTAGCTTCGTCTAAAATCAGAATCGGAGCATTTTTTATAAGAGCCCGGGCAATACAAATCCGCTGTTTTTCACCCCCCGAAAGACGACCTCCCAGTTCTCCGATCATTGTATCAAGTCGATCCGGAAAACCCTGGATAAAATCGTAGGCATATGCGGCTTTTGCTGCCATTTCAATTTCTTCATCCGACGCTTTCAGATTTCCATAAGCTATATTGTTTCTTACCGTATCGTTAAAAAGTATTGGTTCCTGTGTCACTATCGCAATCTGATCTCGCAAAGACGATATTGAGGCCTTTCGTATATCAATGCCATCGATCAGCAGGGATCCGCTGCTGACATCATAAAACCTGGGTATAAGGTTAACAAGAGATGTCTTGCCTCCTCCACTCATGCCTACAAGCGCAATTATCTCTCCCGATTTAACATCAAGATTGATATTTTTTAAGACCATTACATCCTTATATCTGAAAGAAACATTATCAAAAGTAACATTATGAGGACTGCGGCTTAATATAACGGGATTCTCATCCTCTTTTATATCCGATTGCCTTTCTATTATGTCGAATATCCTGTCTGTTGCTGCAAGCCCCTGCTGAAGCTGATTATTAAGCTTGCTGAGTTTTTTTACCGGATCATAAAGCATAACGACAGCAGCAAGGAATGAGACAAAAGTTCCGGTGGTATAGGTTCCTGAAATAACCCTGTA
>JAWOHP010000172.1:0-5424 GCA_046485065.1 Desulfobacterales bacterium
GCGTTATGGCATGGCTAATGGCGCTTCTTTCACGGTCCGGCGCCACAACTGTAACAAAATGGCTTATTGCAAACCTCTTGTATAGTGCGCTCAGGCCATGAGCATAAATACCGTCATCATTTGTAATGAGAATTTTCATATTACAAAAACCCTTGTTCTTCTCATATTCGGCTGTGATAAAGGGGTCATCAGGGATTCCCCTCTCCCGCCGCTTGAAGTAAATTCAAGCGGTTCCAACCACACCCCGGGCCGGGGCTTACTCGCCCTCGGCAAAGATGATGGACTTTTTATGAGTCCATCATCTTTGAATCACCAACTCTTTTGGAGGCGATCTGATTTTTATGATACCCCAGTTTTATTTTTTTTGAAAGAAAGTATTTTAAAAACTGGGTCTTGCTTTTTAATAATTGCTCTTATATTCTGCCGCTGAAATTTGTCTCAAACGAGCTTTAACTTTTGGCAGATAACGATTTACTCTAAGCGGTGGGAGAGTCCGCATAGACGGATTCACGACGGGGGAAGTCGTTTCTTGACTTGAGAGCTTTGCATAACATATTATTAAAAGGTCTCTCAGGGTAATGGGTTTTGGCATATCGCAAGAAATTTGTATGATGTCATAGCAACGCCCCCGGATATCCGACAGGTATCATACAGGCGGATACTTTATAAGGCTTCGTGACTGTTCATCCTTTGGGGCTGTCAACATCCTAATGTATGCGGATATGCCGCAGTTGACAAAGGCTGGATTGTATTCTTGCGAATGACAAAACCTATTACCGCGCAGACCTATATTAGAGAAATTCAAAGCTCTCGACTGTTTACGAAGGGATCGGTAATGGATTTGAAAAAATTCAGGATATTAATGCTCAATTTAATGCTTAAAAACAGATATTATTCCCCTTTTTGTTTAAACATCCGCGCTGATTTTCGGTTAAGAAAAGGTGTCAGAACATACCCCATTATACTATTAATCATATTTGTCTTTATATTCATATTTAATTCAGTTGTTTTCGCAGCACCTGTCAGTGACCGCCTGTTTAAAGATGATAACTCAGGAGAACCATGGAATCTGACCGCCGACGAAATTAATCATGACAGGAATACTGATATATATACAGCATCCGGGAATGTAATAATATTCAAAAGCAGCAGAAAAATTACAGCTGATTTTGTTCGCTTTGATCACAAGACATTTCAAGCTCAAGCAAAGGGAAATGTTAAACTGACAGCAGGTGGAGATGTTCTGACAGGAAACAGTCTTGATATGGATTTAAAATCCGAAACCGGGACCGTGCATGACGGCACAATATTTCTTAAAGATAACAATTTCCATATCAGCGGCAAATCAATCGAAAAAACGGGCGAGAGCAGCTATGTAGCCGAAGAAGCTACTGTCTCAACCTGTGACGGCGAAACGCCGGACTGGAAAATTACGGGCAAAAAGATTACAGTTGATATCGAAGGATATGGATTTATAAACCATGCGGCATTCTGGACGAAAAAATTGCCGGTAATGTATGTGCCTTATATGATTTTTCCTGCAAAAACAAAGCGGCAATCAGGTCTTCTGGCTCCCGAGATAGGACAATCCGATAGAAAAGGTATAGAATACAACCAGCCTTATTTCTGGGCAATAAACGAAAATACTGACGCTACTTTCTATGTCCATCATATGGGTGAGCGCGGTGAAAAAGGAGGATTTGAATACCGTTATATTTTAAACAAACAGACCAGGGGAGCCCTGATGTTTGATTTTCTTGATGACAGGAAACAGGATGACGGTACAAATAATTCCAGCGAAAAATGGGGATATTCAGGTGACAGCTATTTACGTCCCAATTCAGACAGATACTGGTTCAGAATGAAGCATGATCAGGAATTACCTGACGGATTCAAGGCAAAAGTCGATCTGGATTTTGTAAGCGATCAGGACTACCTTCATGAATTTAAGACCGGGCATAACGGTTTTAACGCGACCGAAAGTTACTTTAAAAAATATTTCGGAAGGGAAATAGACAATTATGATGATCCTGTCAGAGTCAACAGGCTGAATCTTTCCAAAAGCTGGTCTTCCTACAGCTTTAATGCGGAAACCCGCTGGTATGATAATGTCATAAATCGCAGGTGGAGCGACACGGATAATACCCAGCACAAGTTGCCTTTTATCGAGTTCAACTCAGCAAGACAAAAGGTGTCAGGCACGCCTCTTTATGCCGACCTCGATTCCGAATATACCAATTTTTACAACAAAGACGGTTTGTCCGGCCACCGCATAGACCTGTATCCAAGGATATATCTGCCGTTCAGGCTCAAAAATTATCTTTCACTGGAACCCTCTCTGGGGTTAAGGCACACAACCTGGTATGTCGATCCGTCAGAAAGAGATACTTCGGAAGATGAAACGATCTATAACAGGGAAATGTATGATGCCAGGCTTGATCTTTCCACCCAGTTTTTCCGTGTTTTTAAAATAGACAGTAAGCGTGTGGACAGTATTAAACATTCAATCAAACCAAAAATTGTTTATTATTACACACCGGATGAAGACCAGGCCGATTATCCGTACTTTGACGGTATAGATCGCATTGGAATGAATAACCTGGTGGCGTATTCTCTGACAAACACTTTTACATCAAGATCTCTTTTGGGCAAAACCGGTGGTGATGGTGAGAAAGATGAAGATGAGCCTTCTTATATATATAATCAATTTTTAAGAATAATGATTGCGCAAAGCTTTAACATAAATGAAGAAAGGGAAAACAAAAAGGACGGGAAACCTTTTTCTCCGTTATATGGCGAGGTGAAGCTAACTCCAGTGAAATATTTATCTTTTTCAACAGATGCGACATGGTCCACGTATGACAACCAGATTGTTACACGGAACGCTTCAGGGACAGTATCAGACAACCGCGGGGATTCACTTTCTGCAGAATACAGATTTCAGCGTGATTCAACAGAATCCCTGCTTTCAGCCATTAGGATAAAAATCTTTGATAATCTATTATTAAGAGCCTATCATGAAATAAATATCCACGATAACAAGAGGATAAAAACCGATCTGGGATTCCTGTATACGGCCCAGTGCTGGTCAGTCGATTTTCTATATACGGATGAGGTTGATGATGAGAAATTTTCTTTCATGATAAATTTCACTGGTCTCGGAGGTCTCGGAGGCTAGATGACGATAATAACTCCTTCATGGTACGTGCTTCATACCAGAAGCAGGTTCGAAAATGTGGTGTACGAGGGATTAATAAAAAAATCTTTAGAAGCTTTTTTGCCAAAAGTTCTGGTCAGAAGCAGGCGTGCCGACAGAAAAGTCATGATAAGAATACCTCTTTTTCCCGGGTACCTCTTCGTGAAATCAGATCTTTCACCCGGCACGCATATTGAAATAGTCAAAACTGCAGGTGTAGTAAGGCTTGTTGGAAACCAGAGCGGTCCTGTTCCTGTTCCACATGATACGATAGAATCGCTTAAAATCATGACTGCAGGAGAAGGGAAAATACTGACGGGAACCAGTTTTAAAAAAGGGGAGAGCGTTATGGTTGTAAGCGGACCCTTTGAGGGTGTTAAGGGAACATTCGCAAGATACGGCAAAACAGGACGCGTAATAGTCAACATTGAAGCGCTGGGACAGTTCGCTTCCGTTGAAGTTGATGAAGAGGATATTGAAGTTTTGACATAAAAATTATCATAACTGCTTGACTTATTATAAATATTTATTTAAAAGATAATTAAGGACCATAAGTTCACGGTTACTTTTCAAGGAGGAAATATGAATAAACTGGAGTTAATTTCGGCCCTCAAAAATGAAGCAGACATATCGAAAGCAGAAGCAGCCAAGGTTGTTCAGATCTTTTTTGACTCCATGGCAGACTCTATGGCAGAGGATGACAGAATTGAAATTCGCGGTCTGTGCAGTTTCTTTGTAAAAAAATACAAGAGTTATACCGGAAGAAATCCCAAGACCGGTGAAAAGGTTACCATCCGGCCCAAAAAGCTCCCCTTTTTCAAATCCGGGAAAGAGCTGAAAGAACGGGTTGATCATTAATTTGTGCCTGGTTTCGAATCTATAACTGATCAAAGAAGATCTGTCCGGATATTAACCGCTTTTCTCAGGAAGGGAACCATCCCGCATGCGCTCCTATTCACTGGTATTGAAGGTGTTGGGAAACAGACAGCGGCAAAAATATTTGCCATGGCATGCAATTGTCTGGGAAAAGGCCCGGAACAGCCACCTCTAAAATCCGGGGAAGCAGGTTTACCGGACAATAATAAAATAACAGAGCCTTGCGGCATTTGCAGGTCTTGCAGAAAAATTCTGTCAAACAGCCATCCTGATGTTATCCATATCAGGCCTTCCGGTTATAGTATAAGGATATCCCAGATACGAGACCTGTGCGGAATCCTGTCCCTGAAACCATATGAGGCAAAAGTAAGAGTAGTTATTATATCTGAAGCTCAGGCAATGAATGTGGCGGCGGGGAATGCTCTTCTGAAAATACTTGAAGAGCCTCCTGACAGAACAGTTCTTATTCTTACCGCCGCCGAAAAAGCAGATCTTATTTCAACTGTTTCTTCACGCTGCCAAAACATAAAGTTTAATCCTGTTTCCCGGAAAAAAATTGCTCAAATGCTTTCTGAAAGAAAAGGGGTTGACCCTGTTGATGCTGATATCCTTGCAGGTATGTCAAACGGGAGTTTGTCAGGGGCATTCAGCGTAAGCAGCACGCTGCTTAAGAAAAGAGACTGGCTTATAGACGAATTGGAATCTTTATCAACAGATGATACCGGGAAATGCCTTGCATTTGCAGAAAGACTTTCAAAAGACAAGGATGATTTTCTCGACTCTTTGAATTCAATCGACATCTGGTACAGGGATCTGGCTGTTATCAGGAACTCCCCCGATAAAATTATTTTTGTTGATCTTTCAGACAAAATGAAGACCTCTTATGAAAAGCACTCTGAACAAAGCCTTATATCAAAATTCGAAGAGATACGAGCGGCCAGACAAGCCGTAAAGGCAAATGGGAATATGAGGCTTACTGCTGAAACATTGATTTTAAAGCTTGCGCAAATTTGATGGACTCGTAAAAAGCTGTTTTATTGAAGCTTTTCGGCAACCTGTATTCAATGAACAGGGTGGAAGTATCAAAAATCGCCACTCCCGCGAAAGCAGGAAGCAGGGAAGTTTAATCATTACTTAATTTAAGGAAAAATAGTCCGGTCTCCCGGGCTTCACAGTATATATGAAAATTGTAGGCATCAGATTTAAACCGGCAGGTAAAGTTTATGATTTCGATATAGGCGCGTTCGTGGTGAATATTGGAAATCATGTAATCGTTGAGACCGAGCAGGGACTGGGCTTTGGCACTGTGGCGGTTGCGCCTGTCCCCTGCGATCAGCTTCCAGACAAACCAC
>JAWOHP010000024.1:0-12477 GCA_046485065.1 Desulfobacterales bacterium
GTTCGCATAACCTGCATGCTATGCAATCCTGGGGTCGAACCGCAACCGCTTTTTCCTCAGAGTCGAGTTCAAGCACGTTTTTGGGGCAGAAATGCACACAAATACCGCATCCCTTGCACCAGTTCCTGTTTATCCGGTGTTCTTTCAGTTTAGGTTTCTTCGCCATGTGTTGGTTCCTGGTTTCTGTTAAAAAAGGGTTCGAGGATTCGAGGGTCCAAGGTGTTTAGCAGCTTAACCTTTAACCTTTCAGCCTATAGCCTATCTTCCGCCTTCCGCCTCGTGCCTCACTGCTCTTTATACAAATCTTTGCATAAGTTCATCAACAACATTATCGACATTCTCAGGAGTTATGCCAAGACTTTTGCATGCCTTTTCGGCATTTTCAAGCCTCTGGTTGTTCCGCATGTCGGATAAACGTGAAAAAATTCCAAGCCGTCTTCCGATCTGGTACGTTATTTGATTTTTTTGCGGCATGTCAAGGAATGTCTTAAGAACATTAATAATTTTTTCTTTGTCCCGGGGAAGAGTTCCTTCCACGTCTTCAAAAAGATTTAAAATATGATCGCTTTTTATAACACTGTCTATTCCGTTAAGATTTTCTATAAACAGCATGATCTCTTTTGCCATAATTACATCGGTGCATTTTTCAAAACGGCCTGCTTTATACTCGTCATATAGAGCAATTCTTTCAGGAATTGCAAGTGTACGCAGGCGGATAAAATCAGGATTTATCTGATTTAACGCATCCGCTGTTTCAAGAGCGTGATCGGTTGATAATTTAATCCCGCCCAGACCGGGCATAACATATTCAGATAGCTCGAACCCCGCTTTTTTTGCTTTCCGCCCAGCTTTTATCTGAGTCTCTTTGGACACTCCTTTTTTCACCATTTCAAGGACTTTATCGGAGCCTGATTCAAGGCCGATATGTATCCTGTTTAAGCCGGCAGCTCTTATTGCAGAAAGATCGCCGTCGCTTATCCTCGCGACCGTATGGGATCTCGCGTATGAGGTAATCCTTTCAACCCATGGGAAACATTGCTTAAGATGCTTTAGAATTTCAATAAGATCGGAGGGTTTTATTATCAGGCTGTTTGCATCTTGGATAAAGATTGATTTCATTCCGTAAGAGAGCCAGTGGTATGCCGCGTTAAAAGCCTGCCTTTCCTCAGCTTTTATTTTTAATTCGGCAGTATCAATCTCCATCCGCCCGGCTTTTTCTGCTTCGCCCGAAAGCCGGAGCAATGTTGCAACATACCGGTGAACCGTATCAATGTCTTTAATGACATGTTCAACGGGGCGGAGTGAAAACTTTGATTTTTTATATACAGGACAGAAGGCGCAACGGTTCCATGGGCAGTTTCTTGTAACGCGTATTAATAAGCTGCTGGCTTCGCTTGGAGGGCGGATCGGTCCCTGTTCAAACCCCGTATATTCTGAAGATACAGTTTCTTTTGATTTCAAGTGGTTATTTCCGATTTATGCAATAAGTAAAATAAGTGTTTTGATACAGATTATAAGACATGATGCGGATATAATCAAGGCTCTTAATTTAAAACTGTTTCTTGGCTTTTTAAATACGTCTTTGACAATTTATAGTGAATGTCGTAAATATATCGCATCATCCTGATTATTTCCCACATGGGAGAGAGGGACTTTTTTAAGGGTTTTGCAATTGGCTCCGGAAACAAGGGGTTTTATTTTTGAATAAACATTTTATAATAATTCTGTCGATATTGTTCCTTATTGTCATTGCAGGATTGCTGTTTCTGCTTGATATAACTGAATATGCAAAAAAACCGGCAGGTTCTGACAGGACTTTAAAAATTCTGACCGTGGACAAGGGTGAGGGTTTCAATGTAACTATCGCAAACCTGAATAAAGCAGGCATTATAACAGATCCGATTAAATTCAAGCTTCTGGCCCTTATAAAAAGATATGACACGAAAATAAAAGCCGGGGAATACGCACTTTCATCTTTGATGCCGCCTGCTGTAATACTTGATATGATGATCAGAGGGAAAACATACCTTCATAAAATTACGATTCCAGAAGGTTATAACCTGAGCCAGATTGCTGCTGTTATTTCAGGTGCCGGCTTTGGCACAAAGGAAGAATTTATCAAAAAAACAACTGACCCTTCGTTTATAAGTAATCTTGGAATAGATGCGGAATCCCTTGAAGGATATATATATCCTGATACCTACTATTTCCCGAAAGACGAATCTGTTGATAATATTGTGTATGCCACGATAGAAAGGTTATGGGCTGTTTTTAAACCTGAATGGAAGGAAAGGGCCAAAGAACTCGGATTTTCAATACACCAGATTATCACTCTTGCATCGATAATCGAAAAAGAGACAGGAGATAAAAATGAACGAGAGCTGATTTCGTCTGTCTTTTACAACAGGCTGAAAAAAGGCATGCGCCTTGAAACTGATCCAACAGTAATATACGGAATAAAAAACTTTGACGGTAATATTACCCGCAAACATCTTTCAGCAAAAACCTCTTACAATACATATCAAATAGAAGGTTTGCCGCCCGGTCCCATTGCAAGTCCCGGATACGATTCGATCAAAGCATCTCTTTATCCGGCTGAAACTCCTTATATTTTTTTCGTTTCAAAAAATGACGGGACACACTACTTTTCGTCAAACTTCAAGGAGCACAACCTGGCTGTTAATAAATATCAGCGCAGCGAGAAAACAGAGCCTCTTTCAGAGGTAAATTCAGGAACTAAATCAGACACTTTACAGAATAATGAGGAAATCGAGCCTCTCCTGTAATAACCCGACGCAGCCGATTTTCCCGGTTATAAAAAAATGAAGCGGGGTTGGTACTCGCTGTTTCTTTTCAAGTCGGATAAAAATAAATAATCTTATATTTGACAGGATGTTATTATCTTTGATATAAGAATACAAAAAATTGGCATATAATCTGTTTAAACCGAGATTGCACTTGTAACCTCTGTCGGTACTGCAAATAATTTTTGCTTTAATGCATTAGCGGAGGGCGAGGCAATCTCTTTATATTTGTATGCTCTTAAATCGGGTTATATTTTTTTAGGGCATCCGAGAAATATTTTTTACCCGGCAAAATATAAAGAGATCATAAATATGAAAGATCCAAAAAGCCCGTATCCGGATAACCATTCTGTCTTTTTTATTGCAAAACCGGGGCATTACTTAATAATTACCTTTATTTTTGCTACAGCGGTTTTTGCGCTGGCAGGAATTACTTCAGTTGCAATTGCCGGGCTTGTAGTAACTGTTTTTATATGTTATTTTTTCCGTGACCCGGACAGGGTTGCGCCTGTGGATGAAGGAGCTGTTGTATCTCCGGCGGATGGCAGGGTGATTGTTGCCGGACCTGTTGATGAAAGCCCTTTTTTTGAAGGGAAGTCTATAAAAATAAGCATTTTCATGTCTGTTTTTAATGTTCATGTCAACAGGATTCCTCACGAGGGAAGAGTTTCAAAAATCAGCTATTTTCCAGGAAAATTTTTTTCAGCGAATCTTGATAAAGCATCCAAAGAAAATGAGCATAACGCAGTTTTTATCGAAACAGATGCGGGAAAAAAGATTTGTACGGTACAGATTGCCGGTCTTATCGCAAGGCGGATAATATGCAGATTGAAGGAAGGAGATGTTGTATTCAGGGGTGACCGGTTTGGTATTATATGTTTCGGATCACGTCTTGATGTTTATCTTCCGCCCGAATCAAAAATACGTGTCAAGGTCGGAAGCAGGGCAAAGGCAGGTGAAACCATTTTAGGTTATATAAATTAATGGACTCGTAAGAAGTCCATCTTCAGGCCGAGAGCGAATAAGCCCCGGCCTGGGGTGAAGGTGGAACCGCTTGAACTTACTTCAAGCGGCGGGAGAGGGGAAGCCCTTTCCCGCCAGGTAAAAAGTCGTTTTCTGACTTTTTACGAAGGTATAAAAAATGACAAAAAAATATAAGATAGCTGTGATACCGGGTGACGGGACAGGGCCTGAAGTAATTGCCGAAGGAATTAAAGCCCTTGATGCTGTTTCAATGAAGAGTAATTTCAGGCTTGTTTATCAGAATTATAATCTGGGTGGAGAGCATTATAAAAATACGGGAGAACTTATTGACGATACAGTTTTTGAATCACTGTCCCGGTCGGATGCCATATATCTTGGCGCAATCGGCCATCCGGATGTAAAACCGGGAATTCTTGAAAAAGGCATTCTGTTAAAATTAAGATTCCATTTTGATCAGTATATCAATTTAAGACCCGTGAAACTGTATGAAGGCGTTGAGACTCCACTCAAGAATAAAGGGCCGGAAGATATAGACTTTGCGGTTATTCGTGAAAATACTGAAGGCCTGTATACAGGAGCCGGCGGTTTCCACAGGAAAGGGACTCCTGATGAAGTCGCGATCCAGGAGTCGATTAATACCCGTAAAGGTGTCGAAAGATGCATAAGGTATGCATTTGAATACTGCCGGAAAAGAAATAAAAGAAAGAAACTGACTTTGTGCGGTAAAACGAACGTATTAACGTATGCTTTTGATCTCTGGGAGCGCACCTTCCATGATGTAGCGAAAGAATATCCGGATATTAAAACAGATTATGCAAATGTTGATGCGATTTGCATGTGGATAGTAAAAAATCCTGAATGGTTCGATGTCATAGTTACAGATAACATGTTCGGTGATATAATTTCAGACCTTGCCGCAATAATACAGGGAGGTATGGGGATAGCTGCCGGTGGAAACATAAATCCTTCAGGAGTTTCGATGTTTGAACCTATAGGCGGATCTGCTCCGAAATATACAGGGAAGAACTTAATAAACCCCATAGCCGCCATAATGGCTGCCCAGATAATGCTTGAAACAATAGGAGAACAGAAAGCGGCAGCAATTATGGAAGATGCGGTAAAGAAAGTTCTCCGCAATGATTTGAAGGATGTTGCTGCCGGCAAAATGGGATATACAACACAGGAAGTCGGGGATCTCATTAAGAAATATATAGTGAAAAGTGAATAGTGAAAAAAGGATGAATTGACATGTCAAAAAGAAAATTTAATGTAGCAGTTGCAGGGGCGACGGGGGCGGTAGGAAACCAGATGATAGAATGCCTTGAAGAGAGGAATTTTCCCGTCAAATCCATTAAATTTTTGGCTTCGAGCCGATCAGCCGGGCGGACTCTTCGTTTCAGAGGCGATTCCATAACTGTGGAAGAGATGACCAAAAAATCATTCAAAGGAGTCGATATAGCTCTGTTTTCGGCCGGCGGCGGTACGAGTCTCGAGTTTTCGCCGATAGCGGCAAAGGCCGGATGTGTGGTTATCGATAATTCAAGCGCATGGAGAATGGATCCTGATGTTCCGCTCGTGGTTCCTGAAGTCAATCCCCACGCTGTTGCCGGTTATAAAAAGAAAGGTATAATCGCCAATCCTAACTGTTCCACGATACAAATGGTTGTTGCCCTGAACCCAATCCATAAAAAATGCGGTATCAGGAGAATTGTCGTTTCGACATATCAGGCGGTTTCAGGCACGGGTAAAAAGGCTATTCATGAGCTTTACGATCAGACAAGAGCAATGATTAATTTCCTTGATTATAAAAAAAATGTATATCCGCACAGAATAGCATTCAATTGTCTTCCTCATATAGACGTATTTCTTGATAACGGTTATACCAAGGAAGAAATGAAGATGGTACATGAGACAAGAAAGATAATGGAAGACAACAGTATCGGGGTCACTGCGACTACTGTTCGTGTTCCGGTATTTTTCGGCCATTCCGAGTCAGTCAATATCGAGACACAGAAACATATTTCGGCTGAAGATGTAAAGCTGCTTCTTGAAAATGCCCCCGGTGTTAAAGTCGTAGATGATGTCCGAAACAATATTTATCCTCTTCCTGTTGATGGAGCGGGGCAGGATCTGACACTGGTAGGCCGAATACGCCAGGATGAATCAATTAAAAATGGTATCAATATGTGGGTGGTAGCTGATAATATCAGAAAAGGCGCCGCTACAAATGCCGTTCAGATAGCGGAAATTCTGGCGGAGAAATATTTATAGGAAGTGAACAGTGAACAGTGAATAGTGAACAGCGGTTACCATAAACCAAATACTATTCACTGTTTGATTATATTATTGCAGGAGAATGAAGTTGGAAAGAATTCCCATTACAAAAGAAGGTTACGAAGCTCTTAAGAATGAGCTTGAATATTTAAAGAAAGTTGAAAGGCCTGCGAATATCAAATCAATTGAGGAAGCCAGGGCTCACGGCGATCTTTCAGAAAATGCTGAATTTGCGGCAGCTAAAGACAGACAGGCATACCTGCAATGCCGCATTGGCGAACTCATGTATAAACTGGGTAACGCGGATATAATTGATCCGGGATCACTGCCGAAAGACCGGGCAGTATTCGGATGCACCGTAATTTTAGAGAATATTGACGCCGGTGAAAATATAGAATATCAGCTCGTGGGGCCTGACGAATCTGATATTGAAAAAGGACGCATATCCGTTTCTTCGCCTCTAGGGAGAGCCATATTAGGTAAAAAATCGGGTGAAGAGATTGTGCTGGATGCCCCTGGCGGAAAAAGATATTACGAGCTGGTAGAAATATTGTAAATTTTTAATCAAGCCAAATTGGCATGAGGAGGTTATATTGTGGCAAGAATAACAATTGAAGACTGCATTAAGAAAGTGCCGAATCGTTTTTTGCTTGTCAATATGGTAGCAAAAAGAGTCCGGCAGATACGTGAAGGATCTGAATATCTTGTCAGATCACCAAAGAATGAAGATATCGTTGTTGCGTTAAGAGAGATAGCGGCAGGTAAAATCATCCCCAGGGAAGAGAATAAAAAGTAAAATTTCATTATAAACAAGTTGTAATTCCTTGCCGATAAGAAACAATACATACAAGGTGCTTAACAGGGCTGTTGGTAGAGCTTTGCACCGGTATGAAATGATAGCCGACGGGGACAGAATTGTTGTAGGACTGTCGGGAGGTAAAGACAGCCTGACGCTCTTATCTCTCCTTAAAGAACGCCAGGTTCGGGTGCCTGTTAAATACGATTTGTTTCCTGTTTATATCGATCCGGGATTTGACGGAGGATTCACCGAAGAGCTTCAAATTTTTTGTAATGATGCCGGGTTTACACTTAGGACTGAACTTACAGATTTCGGGATCATAAGCCACAGCTCTTTAAACCGTGAAAACCCCTGTTTTTTATGTTCAAAATTGCGCAGAAAGAGGCTTTTTGAGATTGCCGGTGAACTTGGATGTACAAAGCTCGCCCTGGGTCATAACCAGGATGACATCATTGAAACCCTGTTTCTGAACATTTGTTATGCAGGTGAAATCAGCACGATGACTCCCTGTCAGCCTTTTTTCAATAACAGGCTTTTCATCATAAGACCGCTTGCATTTGCCGGTGAAAATATTATAAGTCGTTTTGCAAAAGATAATGGCTTCCCTGATTTTGTGAACCAGTGTCCATCCGTAAAAATATCAAAAAGACGGACGATGAAGACATTGTTGAACCAGTTATACATAAGTAATAGAAAGATAAGAGGGAACATTTTCAGATCATTGAGTCATGTGAAAACTGAATACCTGTTGAAGTGAGTTGGTTGGCGTGAGGCGGAAGGCGGGGAGAATGAAAGAATGAAAATGAAAGATATTCAGAGCCAGCGGGATTACAGAAAAATACCGATCAACAAGGTCGGCATCAAAAATATTCGTTACCCGATCACGGTACTGGACCGCCGCAATAATGTTCAGAATACCGTTGCTACTATCAACATGTATGTAGATCTGCCTCATAAATACAAAGGGACTCATATGAGTCGTTTCGTTGAGTTGCTTCATCTTTTCCGCCCTGAAGTATCGCTGAAAAACATAGCTGCCATTTTAAACCAGATGAAAGAACACCTCAATGCAGAATCGGCCCACATAGAAGCTACCTTCCCGTACTTTATCGAAAAAAAGGCGCCTGTCAGCATGTCTCCTGGGCTTATGGATTATACATGCAGGATTATAGGATCGAGTCAGCCGGGCGATAAAATTGATATTATATCTGAAGTTATAGTCCCCATTTCGTCCGTCTGCCCGTGCTCGAAAGAAATAAGCGAAAAAGGAGCCCATAATCAAAGGGGAGAAGTGAGACTTTCCACAAGGTTCAAGAAATTCATCTGGATGGAAGATATGATTGAGCTAGTGGAAAATTCGGCCTCATGCGATGTCTATTCGGTTTTGAAAAGGGTGGATGAAAAGGCGGTTACTGAAATGGCTTTTTCAAATCCCAAGTTTGTTGAAGATATAGTGCGGGATATAGCCGAGAAGCTTAAAAAAGACGATAATATAACCTGGTTTTCGGTAAGCGCCGAGAATTTCGAGTCGATTCACAACCATAACGCCTATGCCCATATCACCAGCCTGTGATGACGGCTTAGTAAAAAGTCCGATTTCTTCGTTGCGCTTCATCCCGTTGTGATTGCGGCGTACGATAAGTACGCCTCATCACACGTGATTCGCGACGCCTTGAACTTGAACTTTTTACTTTGCCGTCTGAATTTTGGCTTTTTACGAGTCCGTCAATCTTTAACAGATCGGTTCGGGAAGGAGCAAGACTTCAACATGACGGCCACTAACGGCGGTTCGATCCTATGCATACGATGATACCGCGCAGCCTGATAAATAACCTGAAACGGATCGTGGGAGAGCGTCATGTCGCTGAATCCAGAACAGCCAGCGAGCTGTATTCCTATGACGGATCTCTTGCGAAGGGTTCCCCGGGGGCTGTTGTATTTCCGGGCGACACTGCCGAGACGGCCGCTGTAATCAGTGAGGCGACCAGGGCCGGGGTGCCTTTTGCGCCGAGGGGATTTGGTACCAACCTGTCCGGGGGCACTGTCCTGCCCTTCGGCGGACTTACGATCTGCCTCACGAGGCTCAACCGCATCCTCGAAATCTTCCCTGATCGCCGCACGGCCGTTGTCCAGCCCGGAGTGACCAACCTTGAACTGCAAAGCGCTCTGGCGCCGCTGGGCTTTTTCTACGCGCCGGATCCCGCCAGTCAGAGAGTTGCCACTCTCGGAGGAAATGTGGGTGAAAACTCCGGGGGGCCACGCTGTCTCAGATACGGGGTTACAACCAACCACGTGATTGGTCTGCAAGTCATTCTTGCCGACGGGCAGATTCTCCGCCTGGGTTCAGCGGCTTATGATCATTCCGGATACGATCTGAGAGGACTGGTTATAGGGAGTGAGGGCACGCTTGCGGTTGTAACCGAAGTCATCGTGCGTATACTCCCGATACCTGAGAAGGTGGTCACTCAACTGGCGGTATACAATGACATAGCGGATGCGGCCAGGTCTGTGGCTGGAATTATTGCCGCCGGAATAGTTCCGGCCACACTCGAGATGATGGATGCCCGTATCATTCAGGCAGTCGAGGACAGTTACACCTGCGGATATCCGCGCGATGCGGCAGCAGTTTTGATCATCGAGGTGGAAGGACCCGCAGTCGGGCTGGATGAGCAGGCCCGAAATATCCGGGCGATCTGCACGGCGAACCACTGCCGGGAAATCCGCGATGCAGCAACTGCAGCTGAACGGAACCGGTTGTGGGAGGGTCGCCGCGGGGCTTTCGGGGCCGTGGCCCGGCTGGCGCCTAATTATCTGGTCAATGACTGCACTGTCCCGCGGACCCTGCTGCCCGAGGCGCTGGCTCAGGTAGCCGCCATCGTGAAAGCCAATGGTTTTGTCCATGGTAATGTTTTCCATGCCGGTGACGGGAATCTTCACCCTCTTCTGCTCTTCGACTCCCGTGATACCGACCAGCTCAAGCGGGTCCATGATGCTGGATGGGAGATCATGAAGGCCTGTGTGGCCTTAGGGGGCACCATTTCAGGCGAACATGGCATCGGACGGGAAAAAATGGAGGCAATGCGGCTGGTCTTTTCAGACGATGATATTGATGCTCAGCGATCTCTTAAGGGAGCCTTTGACCCTTCCAATGTGGTTAACCCCGGGAAAATATTTCCTGACACTTCAAAGTCCTTTGCTTTCAAAGATCAATCAGCCTGGTCGGGGCCTGACGACATTCTTACACCGGTTGAAAGAGTTCTGGCAGAGCAGGTCAAGCGGGCGTTCACAACAGAGCAGGCTGTTGTGCCCAGAGGCAGCGGTTCTCTGGGTGGTTTCGGAAACTTGTCAACCGGTTCAGAGCAGCCTTTGAATACAAACGCGCTTTCCGCTGTTATCGATCTTGATCCATCCAACCAGTATGTAACAGTCGGGTCCGGAATGATCCTCGGCGATATTCAGAAGGCGCTGGCTTCCCATAACCAGTGGATTGCCCTGCGACCGGCCTTTGATCTTTTGAGACGCACAATCGGGGGCATAACGGCGACGGGCGCCTGCGGGCCCGAGCGTTTCTCCTATGGTGCGCCGCGGGAGCTTCTGTTGGGCCTGCGTTTTATAGACGGCCGCGGCCGTTTGATAAATGCGGGCGGCAAGGTTGTAAAAAATGTGGCCGGCTACGATATAACCCGTCTCCTGGCCGGTTCTGCTGGAACTTTGGGACTGATTACCCGTGTGACCTTGCAGACGGCCACCTGTCCTGAGCGCTGCGCAGCAATTTCCGCCATCGGCACTCTCGATGCCTGCGCAAGCCTGGCTACGTCAGTACTCGGATCCCGTTTCGGGGCGATTTTTGCTGCAGCCTTGCCCCATGCAGGCAGCGAGCTGTGGCGACTGCACCTGGGTTTTGAAGGCTTCAGTGAAACGGTGGAGTTTCAGCTGGCACAGGCTCAGGCGATGTTGGAAGAAAGAGGTTTTGGTTCCGAGCGCAACGAGGATTATGACGTTTGGTGCGGGCCTTTCGCCGGATTATTTACCAATATTGCCGGACATCCTTATGTTCTTCGCGCTGGGACACCGCCGGATCTCGCGGCGGCGGCAGCCCGGGTTATAACAGAGCAGTGGCCGCAAATACCGGTACTTGTCGATTTCGGGTGCGGGCGGATAGTTGTGGGAATCGAACATATGGCCGGAGATTCCTGGAAAGATCTGGTAAGCAGGATTCATGAACTCGAGGGATACGTAGTTTTGGAAAAAGCCCCTGACGAATTCAAGAGGTTCAACGATGTCTTCGGGCCGGCGCGCCCCGAGTGGAAACTAATGGAACGAGTTAAGGCTGTTCTTGACCCGAAGAATCTGTTTTCTCCGGGCCGTATGCCGGGTCGGGTGTAAAAAGATGAGCATATCCGCCTACTATGATGCCATTGCCCAATGCAACCGCTGCGGCTTTTGCCAGGTGGCATGCCCGATTTTCCGCTCAACCGGTAATGAGTCGGGAGTTGCCCGTGGCCGGCTGGCCCTGCTGCGCGCCATTATAGAGGGCCGCCTTCAGTGGAGCCGGGAAATGGAAGAGCCGCTTTATGATTGCCTGCTTTGCGGGGCCTGCACGAGCAACTGCTTTCCAGCTATACCCACTTCTGATCTGTTGATCAAGGCGCGGCTGGAATACCTTGATACCGTCGGGCGAAAGTCAATTCATCAACTATTGTTCGACAAGTTGCTACCTTATCCCAGGCGGCTGCATTTTGCGGCCCGGGCGGTGGCTCTCGGGAAAAGAAGTGGTATGAGCGAGCTGGCCGCCGCCCTGGGGCTTTTGCGGATCTTTGGCCATGATTTTGCCAGGGCCGAAAAGATTCTCGACCGGTTTCCGTCGCAGCCACTGAGGTCGCGTATCCGACCAGGGATTTACGAGGGGCAGGGTCGCCAACTGAGGCTGGCCTACTTTGTCGGCTGCGGGATCGACACAATCAGCCAAACGGCCGGTCTGGCCACCCTGGCGCTGCTCAGACGTTTTTCCAGCACTGTTCATCTGCTGGACAATAACTGCTGCGGACTCCCTGCTTGGTCCTTCGGAGATCTTGCAGCAGCCCGCAACCTTGCCTCGCGGAACCTGCCGCTGTTGGATGGAGAGGGATTCGACGCTATTATCACAGACTGCTCGAGCTGCACCTCCTTTATAAAAAAATATCCTCTTCTTTTTGACGATGACAATCATTGTCTGGAAAAAGCGCGTCTTGTGGCCGCGAAGACCAGAGACATGGCCGAATGGCTGACGGATGAGGTCATCCCTTTTTCAAAGCCGCTGGATGGAAAACGGGTCACATTCCACGATCCCTGCCATGCCTCACGGGGCCAGAAAATCGTAAAACAACCTCGCGATCTGCTTAGGCAAATACCCGGCGCGGAGTTCATGGAAATGAATGAGGCGGACTGGTGCTGCGGAGGAGCAGGTGCGTACGCTTTGTCCCATTATGACCTGGCCATGCAGGTGCTGGACCGCAAAATGGAAAACGTTAGAAAGACAGAAGCCGATGTGCTGGTGACAACCTGCCCGGCCTGCATCGTACATCTCTCCTACGGGGTGCGGCGGCATGGCATGAACGTCAGGGTGCAACATCTGAC
>JAWOHP010000037.1:0-7251 GCA_046485065.1 Desulfobacterales bacterium
GTCCTTATCTGTTGCGGGCGCAGGATATTTGAGGAGATCTTTCCCTAGTACGAGAGGACCGGGATGGACGAACCTATGGTGCACCAGTTGTTCCGCCAGGGGCATTGCTGGGTAGCTAAGTTCGGCAGGGATAACCGCTGAAAGCATCTAAGCGGGAAGCCCACTTCAAGATAAGATATCCCATGGTGTAAGCCATCTGAAGGCTCGTTGTAGACCACAACGTCGATAGGTCGGGTGTGGAAGTGTGGTAACACATGGAGCTTACCGATACTAATCAGCCGTGCGGCTTATCCATATCTTTTGATTTTTACTCTACTGACTACCCTACTATTCAATTATCGTTTTATTATATGTCAAAGTACAAAAGACATGGTTGCCGGTCTGAATGTTTTTGCCGGAACCGCTTATCAATCTGTCTTCTGTCCTCTGTCATCCGACTCCTGATTTTTACGGCGGTCATAGCAAAGAGGATCCACCCGTTCCCATTCCGAACACGGAAGTTAAGCTCTTTTGCGCCGATGGTACTGCACGGGCGACTGTGTGGGAGAGTAGGACACCGCCGTTTTTTATACAACAAAGCCCCTGACACTCACCTGTCAGGGGCTTTTGTCGTTCGCCGCTATGAAGCAGAGGGTTACACAGCTATCTACTTAATATAAATGCTATTTGATCAAAAAAATGTTAGAATTATGATCATTTTTTGATAAACCCGTAAAAACTCGAATTTAACCATTGCTGAGTAAAAATAATCTTTTGGAGATATGCATATGAGCCAGTTACATGATCTGTACAAAGCGGTCGGCAATACGCTTTTCAGCCAGAAAGTGTGTGAGATAGCTCCTTATTTCGCCACCATTGATCCACAATTTGTCAATCTTCACCCCGGATACAGCGAAGTAGTCATGCCAAATACCAGAGAAGTGCATAACCATCTGGGAACAGTTCATGCTATTGCCATGTGTAATCTTGCAGAAATAGCCGCTGGAATAATGACGGATGTTTCCATTCCCGAGACATGTCGATGGATTCCAGTCGGTATGCGGGTCAGATATCTGGCTAAAGCAAAAACCAGCTTGAGAGGGATCGCCGACGGCAGAGAGATCGACTGGAGCACCCTCGGAGAAATCGAAGTACCTGTCAGTATCACCGACACCGATGGCATTGAGGTCTGTGCAGCATTTATTATCGTTAAAGTAAGTTTAAAATAATTCTCAACTGATGACAAAGCTGCGAGAAATCTTTTTATACGCTTGTGTGGTAATCCTTTATTATTGAAAATAATTTGTGATATCCTTTGGGTTATTTGATGTGTTTTCTAAAAAGGCATCACGCCTTTTTTCAAAATACACCTGCCACCCAAAAGATTACCATGCATAATCGAATAAAAATATCGCCGGAACAAATGGATCTACTGGCGACAAGCCCATCACAGGCACCGTTCGCCACGCGGGTTAAAGAGCTTTCTCTAAGTCCCTGCCTTGAAGAAAAAACGCTGCACCAGGAAGGCAGGTTGCCTGGTGACCCGCAGAATAGGATACGGGAGTGTTGTCATCTCACTGCAGCCGACGAAAAGGAGTTGGCAACAGAAGTACTTCTTCTCCGTCATCGATTCACTGAACTCGTTTTAAACTCAGGAAAATTCAGGCAGGCTGCACTTACTGTCGTGCAAAATATTTATTTGTTCCGGAACAGAAGAATATTTTTTGGCAGCAACAGCCGAACATCTTCCGAGGAAGAACGGCTGGAAGCTCTTCATCTGTTCAGCGCGAATCCCTCCAGCACGTCAATCCCCCTGGCAAAAAGTTTCCAACATCTTATTCTCGCCCGGGTCTGGCATCGTATCCTTAGCACTTCCACACAAGCCGAACATGAAGAGCAAGAATACACTACGCTTCATGGTGTTGTCGAAAAACTCAACACAATCAGAAATATCTACATACTGCTCACCATGGGGCTAGTAAGAAAGCTTGCTGCCCGGATCAACAAAATATACAAAGAATCCGTTACCTTCGAAGATGCAATCCAGATCGGCAGTTTTGGTGTCGCCAGAGCTTCTTATCGCTATCACCCGTCATCCGGGGTTCGTTTTTCAACTTTTTCGGCCAACTGGGTGTTTAAAGAGATCCAGCGTCAATCACTGGAGGGCCGCCTTATTCGCCTCTCGAGCAATACCGTGGAACGATACAGCAGAGCAGTGAAGGACCAAGACACGGAAAATTTAGATAAGTTTTTGACGTGCATTACCGATGCAACACCTATTGCGGACGCGACCTCTCTTGAGGATTGGTCTACCTCGAGTACTTGCCAAAAGTCCAACGGCTCCCCGCTTGCCGGAGATTTTGAAGCCGGTGAGGTCCATGCAAAATTGCTGCGAGCCATTGATGAACAGTTGTCGGCAAAATGTGGCGATATCATCAAACGTCGCTATGGTTTCCCGCCATATCGCGGCAAGGAACAGTCGGTTATCGCAATCAGCAAGATATATGAGGTAACCAGAGGGAGTATATATCAACGTGAACAAACCGCTTTAAAAAGACTCATCTGTCACCTAGAACCTGAACTCCTCTAAACTCCAATGCCAACTGAGCACAATACCCAGAGAGCACAATACCCAGACGAACGTTCGTGTCCCGTAATGCCTCAGTTGGAATAGGACAATCCCGGTTGACTCAACAGTCCCGGCAACCCAAATCTGCATCGCCAAAAGATATTGCGGCAAGTAACAACACCCGAGGTGCTCAACATTCGCTCGGGCCCTGGTCTGCATACTCCTATTGTCAATCAAATTAAACAAAACGCCATTCTTGAAGTTCTCGGTACAGTTCCTGAATGGCTCTCATATGGACAGAAATGGGACAGCATGGTTGGATTATGGCCATATACACCGGGCAGACGCAGGATCCGGCCGGATAATCATTTTATCTTCCTGAGTACACTAGATATTTTATCTTCCATGGTCTGGGAACGATCTGTTCGCGTTCCTAGTTTTATGGTCGTTGTGATACGAGGTGCGCCCATACCATGCACTTTTTCATGACAGGCTTTTACAGCCGCCATCACCTCGTCCCACTCACCCTCAATGTTAGTACCGTAGGCATGCAGCTGGGTTTTTAATGCTGTTTTTTTGAGTACTTCATGGCAGGCTGCAACGTATTCCGACACAGAGACGCCTACTCCCATGGGTACAATGCACAGATCCATAATCACTTTCATAACTCTCTCCAAAATTGAATAGTTTCCACAACGCCGCATCGAGATTTTCTTAATCGGAACCTTTTGAAAGAACAGGTTGACACACCGTTCTGCGGTTGTAACTATAGGCGGACAATAAAACCGACAAAATACGTGGTAAAACAATAACAAAATTAAGGTCCTTCTATGAAATCAAAACATTCTCTCACTTCCGTTCTTTGGAATATCCTGCTCATCACCTTTGGCGCATTCGTCTATGCTGCCGGAGCTGAAGCCATTCTTGTCCATCATAATTTTATTATCGGTGGAATTTATGGCACCGGGCTCCTCATCTATTATGAGACAAATCTCTTTTCTCCTGGCATCTGGTATTTTCTGCTTAATATTCCTCTTCTCATTACCGGCTGGATATTTTTAAGCAAACGTTTCTTTTTCTACAGCCTCTATGGTGTGTGCGCCTTAACACTTTTTGCCGAATTGCTGACACTGAACTTTATGATCAATGATCAGCTGTACGCGGCCATTGCCGGGGGAGCTATTTGCGGCGTAGGCGCGGGAATTAATCTGAGATCGAGGGGCTCATCAGGGGGACTGGACATTATCGCGATTATTTTAAATCAGAAATTCAATTTCGGTGTGGGGAAATTCTTCATGCTGTACAATGCGGCCCTCTTCACCTTTATGCTTACCCAGTACCAGCCGGATATCGTTATTGCCTCAATTATCCTGACCTTTATTTCATCGGTTTCTTTAGAGCATGTGCTGGCCATGTTCAACCAGAGAAAAATAGTCTATATTTTGAGCGATAACTACAAGGAATTGGTCGATGCGATAACGAATGACCTGCGTCTCGGGGCAACTCTCATCGAAGCAAGAGGGGCCTATTCGGGCAAACGAAAACAAATGCTGATGACCATAACCAACAATCTTCAGCTGAAGCGCCTTGAAGAGAAAGTGTTCACTATCGATCCAGACGCCCTCTTCATTGTTGAAAACAGTTTCAATGTCATCGGTTCTAACTTCGGAAAACGAAAAATGTATTAGGACCTCTGACTTTTTTCTTGGTTTGTAATAAACATCCAGATCTTTTCGTTTATCGGGGTGAGTGCAGTGGCTGCAATTCACAGCAATCGATGTTGCTTTTTCATTTCGTCGTAAACCAGTGTTGATACCTCGCGAATGATCCGACTGCGTGAATGCATCCATTGACCGTAATCTGAAGCCTTGGAACGTCTTTCGATAATGCCGACAATGACGTAGGGGTATCGCCCGCCATTTTGAGTTTTGGGTACAAGTATACCCATATCACCGCAGAGATGACCCGTGGATCCGGTCTTATTATATACGAGAGTCCCCTTTGGAATCGGAGTTCCATTATAAATGCGGTCACGGCCTGGCAAAGCCATCAATCTCTTGATTTCCTTATCTTTTGGTAATTTTGAATCCCAGAGTGCCTTCAAAAATCTCACATAATCAGCAGGTGAAGCGCTGTTCTGGTACGTGCGACCACCTGCCGGAATGTATTCCTTAATTTCCGTTTTTTTAAAAATGTGACCATAATGTCGTTTCAAAATAGCATCACATTGAGCAGGTCCACCAACCTGTCGCATAGCCCAATTCGTCGCCGAATTACTACTCCTCTGTATCATGGCTTCCAGCTGCTGTCTGCCTTGGGAGCCATACTTAAGTTTACCGACGTTAACCTGATGAAAAAAGGCCAAGGCAACAAAAGGCTTTATCATACTCGCTGCCTGAAATCCTTGATCGGCATTAATACCAATAATGTTCCTATTTTTTTCTAAATCATAGACCATCCATCCAGTTGATTCATCGCCGGCAAGCCGCCCACTTTTTCTCAGATTGCTTATGTAGTTTTCAATTGACTGCTCAATTTTCGAAACAGTCGACGGTGAAGCAGCAGATGCATCCGGTACCGCCGGTTGAGCACGGGGTAATTTTTTTATAACTTTTGTTGTTGCAACAATTTTTTCCGGAAGAGATATCTCTGGAATTGGCTTTATATCAGCAACTTCTGGAATCTGACACACAATAGGCTTCTCTGGACCAACATCATCTATCATGCTTGATTCGCCATACATGACCATGTTATTGTTTTCCCTGGTAATCGACGTCGAAATCTTTCTTGACTTCAACATCTTACCATGCATTTTCGCCACCCGAGTCGTTGATTCCTTGTCACCCCGGCGTCGATAGATGAGGGTATAATTTCCAAAATTGGTCTTTTCGATAAAAAGATCGTTTTTTACTTCACCCCCGAGGCAACCATAGATGAGTTCAAATTTCTTTTTGAGTGGCTCCAGATTAGGTCCCATGCCATAGCTGACATTGTACAGACTATAAAAATCTTTTTCCTTTGTAGCATAGGGTTCATCAAAACCTGCCTTGTCCAACAAATCAGCATGTTTTATGAGGGTCTGTGTGACGGTTCCGGCGGAGTCATTTCCGTCATAGATCAACGCATACTCATCGCCACGGCCCACTATTTTCAACTTTTTTATTACCGTTGCATCGAAAACCGCCCCCAATTCATCTTTGTAATCGAGAACCTTCTCGAGATCCTTGGTCAAAATGTAAATAATATCATATTTTTCATTTTTTGCAGCCAGAGCATCAGATTGAAAAAAAAATGTGAATACAATTACTTGAAAGAAAATAACTATAAAGGAGACTGTAGAAATCGGCAGATATAAAAACTTCATCTTAGAATTGGGACCATCCATATTTGAAAATTAACCTTGATACACTGAACAATGATTTGGTTTGAGAGCATATTTTTTACTCAGCTTACCTTAGAATTGCAAGCCAGACTTCTAAAAGTACAGCAAAAGGAAGAGAACGAGTATGCACACAATGACTGTTTTGGCGATCATGAGAATACCGCATCGCCATTTTTTGCGCATCCGGCCATTAATATTGCAACAATTTGTTATACCTCCTATTATACTAGAAAAATGTAATTTTGAAGTATCTTTCTTGTTTTCAAATTATGCTGTAACTCTTCATATAAAGAGAGAGAATTTCAACCTATTCGGCCAGAAAAAACGACATGACATTCTTTGATAATTTCCAGTCATTTAGACTTATTGCTGCGCATCGTGGTTTCCGTGCCCATCATCCGGAAAACACCCTTTCCGCTTTTAAGGCGAGTGTCGGTCGCTGTCACTTCATCGAGTTGGATATCCAGATGAGCAAAGATTCTGTCCCCGTGGTCTTCCACGACCCAAGCATGGAGAGGACAAGTAACGCACAAGAGATATGCAAACTATTGGGTTTACACTCCTTGCATGTCAGTGATTGGACACTTTCTCAACTCAAAAAGCTTGATATCGGATCATGGTTCGTTGATACCGATCCTTTTGGCACTATCATTAGAAATGAAACATCTGCCGAACAGCTCATGAAAGAGATGCCCCAGACCATCATGACTCTCGAAGAACTGCTTCTCCACCCCGCATTACGCAAGATTCCAATAAATATTGAAATCAAGGACCACCGAGGAAAAGAACAAAATAAGAAGGTGACGGAATGTGTCCTTGGGGTAATCCAACGAACCAACTCTGCCGGGCGAGTTCTCATTTCTTCCTTTAATCACGACTACCTTGTCATAGCAAAAAATTGCGCTCCGACAATATCAACCGCTGCCCTGCAGCATCGTTCTCACCCGAAAAATCTTGTTGATTATCTAAAATCTCTCGGGGTTGCGGCCTACCACCCCGCCGATGAAATCACCGACGCCGCCCTTATCAAGAAACTCCGGGCCGCAGGACTAGGCATAAATGTCTATACGGTAAATTCTGCCAAACGTCAACAAGAGCTCTTTACCATGGGAGCTACCGCAGTATTTACCGACTTTCCAAAACTGCCGTAGACAGCGACGTGGGGCAACCATATCCATCCCATTATCCCTCCATGAACGAGTGGGGTATCACCTTCTTTTCGTCCTTTTACACTTTCTTCTGTTCAATTTCTCCTGTTTTTATTATAGTTACTGCCTCATCGATGAGAGCAAACACTATTTATCAATTTTAGTAGTACAAT
>JAWOHP010000146.1:0-7998 GCA_046485065.1 Desulfobacterales bacterium
ATTGCCTCTCTGTATTACCAATCAAAATAAAATAGTGCGCTGGGAAGGGATCTTGTTGTTATCTTTATACCTGGGTTTCAACTTGTGGAGGATTTCTACCGGATAATTGGATTATAGCCGTTATCAGAATAATGTTCCGATTGGAACAGTTCAATTTGTTTGGGCATGTGCATACATGCCAAAACGGAATATATTTATGGCATTCACTATAGAATATTGAACTATTGATTCAGCGTGGAAAATTTAATCGGATACTACCATAACAGGAGAAACAACAATGAGAAAGAGTATCCCACGTAAATCGGGACCCGCAGACTACAGCCGTGAAATGGCCGAAAAGAGGCTGGCCTTTGTTGAAAATTTTACCGGGGTCAAAACTCATCATTTGCGACAGTATTCCTTTGATTCAGGCATGTTACCCGGAAATATCGAACATTTTTCAGGAGTGGCTCAGATCCCTATCGGTTTTGCCGGGCCCCTTCTAATGAACGGCGAACACGCCAAAGGCGAGTTTTTCATTCCCCTTGCCACGACTGAAGGTACGCTGGTGGCCAGCTATAACCGTGGAATGAAGGTGATCTATGAGAGCGGAGGTGTGAAAACTGCCATTCAGGATGATGTAATGCAGCGCGCGCCGGTATTCCATTTTGAAGATGCGCGAAAAAGCCGGGATTTTGGAATATGGATTAAGAAACATTTTCCGGAAATCAAAGCCAGGGCAGAAACCACCACCCGGTCCGGCAAATTAAGGGATATCGAACAGTATCCTGTGGGCAAGCTTATGTTTCTCAGGTTCAATTATACCACAGGTGACGCGGCAGGTCAGAACATGGTGGGCAAAGCCACTTTTGTGGCCTGCGAATGGATTAAAGATAAGTATCCGGATATAAGACGATATGTGTTGTCCGGCAATATCGACACGGACAAGAAACCGTCAAGAATCAACATGTTGCGAACACGGGGTAAGCGGGTCACAGCCGAGGTCACGATTCCTGCAGCCCTGATCCAGAAGATTGCCGGCGTACCTGTGGATATCCTTGTTCAGCAACGCCAAGTCAGCTCCCTGGGCAGTTTTCTTGCGGGCGCCAACAACAACGGCTCCCATTCGGCCAACGGGATCACGGCGCTGTTCATCGCAACAGGCCAGGATGTGGCCAATGTGTCCGAATCATCGGCTGCTCTGGTTTATGTAGAAAAAACACCGACCGGCGATTATTATTTTTCCGTTACCCTTCCCTCGCTGATCGTCGGAACGTTCGGTGGTGGAACAGGTCTTGCCACCCAGAAGGAATGCCTCGAACTTCTTGGCTGCCATGGAACGGGCAAAGTTCAGAAATTCACTGAAATCGTCGCCGGAACCGTGCTTTGCGGGGAAATTTCTCTGGCCAGCGCCGTCTTGGCCGGGGATTGGGTGACCAGTCATGATAAATATGGACGCAACAGATAAGAAGCCGCGATAATAAAAAAGGGCTTAGAGAAAGTGTCTAAGCCCTTGTTATTGTTTGGAGGCGGCATCCGGATTTGAACCGGAGAATAACGGTTTTGCAGACCGCTGCCTTACCACTTGGCTATGCCGCCAAAAAAATGGAGCGGGAAACGGGATTTGAACCCGCGACTTCAACCTTGGCAAGGTTGCACTCTACCACTGAGTTATTCCCGCTCACTTTTATAAGCCTCAATAATTATTTATAATTCCATGCCTTGCCGGTCTAAGACATTATAAGAGGCTCTTATTAAGGTTCTCTCAATTATGATGCTCTCGTAAAAAGTCATATGCGAACGGATTTGAGATTTTTGGGAAATCCCCAAAAAGCTCATTAAGTGAGCATATTTGGACTTTTTACGAAGCCATCAATTATAGGTTTCCTGAAATTTTGTCAATAAAATTATTCCCTAAAAAGTCTCCAGAAATGTATAAAATAATCGGCGCCGGACCAGACAGTCAGGACAAGGGCGCCCCAGAGAAAGAACATTCCGACAGCATGAAAATTTATTCCAAAATATTGATAATGCATCAGGAGAGGAATAATGGCGGCTATCTGAAAGCCGGTTTTATATTTTCCGAGATTTGAAGCCGCGACATCCTGACCGTGTTCAGAGATAATTCCCCTGAGTCCTGTTACGGCAAGTTCACGCCCTACAATAATACATACTATCCAGGCAGGTATCCAGCCAAGAGAAGTCATCATTATTAAAGAACATGACACAAGGAGCTTGTCTGCAAGTGGATCCATGAATTTCCCGATATTTGACTCAAGACCCCATTTCCTCGCGAGATAACCGTCAAGGTAATCTGTTATAGCCGCAGCACTGAAGACTAAAGCCGCCAGGAAAGTACAATATTTATTTGGAAACAACAACAGAGCAACAATGCCTGGAATTGCCGCCATCCTGTATAAAGTCAGGCTGTTCGGATGCTTCAGTATGTTCTGAATTCTGCCTTGCTGCGCCATTCTTATGCCCGCTTTTTCTGCTTTTTGCTTCTGTTCCAGTCATCGAGAAAGGCCTTGATACCCTTATCTGTAAGCGGATGAGCGGCAAGTTTTCCCAGAACATCAAACGGAATTGTAGCGATGTCTGCGCCCATCAGGGCAGATTCAAGTACATGGAGAGGGTTGCGCACGCTTGCCACTATTATTTCGGTCTCAAAAGCATAATTATTGTATATATCAACTATCTGTTCGACCAGCAAAAGACCATCATGGGAAATGTCATCGAGACGCCCCACAAAAGGACTGACATAGGCAGCTCCGGCCTTTGCGGCCATAAGCGCCTGGAGAGGTGAAAAGACCAGAGTCACATTGGTTTTTATCCCTTCCTTCATAAGCGCACTGACGGCTTTCAGGCCGTCAACAGTCATGGGAATTTTGACAACAATATTATTATGAATCGAAGCAAGATGCCGGGCTTCTTTTATCATACCCTTCGACTCAAGACTGATAACCTCGGCGCTGATCGGGCCGTCAACAATCGCGCAAATCTCTTTAATTATCTCTTCAAAGTCACGCCCCTCTTTGGCGATAAGAGACGGGTTTGTCGTCACTCCGTCCACCATTCCCATGCTGTTTGCTTCCTTTATTTCTTTGATATTCGCCGTATCAATAAAAAATTTCATAAAACATCCTCCCTCTCAGATAAAGATACTTTCATAAAAACTATATTTTCTCACAAAGGCACTAAGAACACGAAGAAATAATTCATTTAATATTAATATGTTAACTTTGTGATCTTTGTGGCTTGGTGTGAGATCCTGACTTTTTACCAGAGCATCAGATAATGATATTTTCATAAAATATTCTTTTTATTATTATTTTGATTGTAAATCCAGGAATTTATCCCTGCATTCCTTGCTGCAGAAATATATCTCATTTCCATTATCATTAAAATATATTCCATCTTTTTTCGGAAAATAGACTTCACAAACCGGATCCTTGACCATAATATCATCAAAAGAGCCCGTCTCCTGATTGCTTCGCATTGCCGAAGACCCTGAAGGAGTTACAAGGGATCGAAACACCTTGTAAACTATATATATCAGAAGAATGTATATTAATATTTTTATCATTTATATTTCTTCTCCCGTTTGTTTGGGAGATTGCTGGTGATACTCATCTATATTCTATTACACTCTGCTCATTATCCTCGAGGCTTTCGAGCAGATGTTTAAGAGACTTTTTGAAAACCGGGTGAACAACCTCGGGGTCTATATCGCATAAAGGCTTCAGAACAAAACGCCTCTTATGCATCCTGGGGTGCGGTATTGTAAGTCCGGGCAAATCTGCCACAACATTGTCGTACAAAATTATATCAAGATCAAGTATTCGCGGGCCAAAACGTACCGGGTCACAAGTACGACCGGCTTTGACCTGAATTGATTTCATATCCTTTAAGAGATCGAACGGGTCGAGTTCGGTTTCAATTTTAACTACGGCATTCACAAACCAGTCCTGCTCCTTGAAATCAACAGGCGAAGTCTTGTAGAAACTCGACCATGCTTTAATGGCAGTTGCTCCTGATTCGGTCAGAGCCGTTAAACCGTTTTTGCAGTTTAAAAGCTTGTCGCCTATGTTGGAGCCGGCAGAGATATATGCCGTATGTTTTTCCATCCTAAAACCCTATGGAACGTATTCTCTCGATTACCTCTTTCATTCTTTCTTTGCCTACCGTAAGCGCCATACGTATATAACCCTCTCCGGCGGCTCCGAATCCGTTTCCGGGAGTCACAACAACACCGGCTTTTGACAAAAGATGACTCGTGAACCGGGCCGAAGTATAACCCTTTGGAACCTCTATCCACACATAGAATGTAGCCTGTGGTTTTTTGACGGAAAGCCCGAGCTTGATAAGCCCGTCTACAAGAATATCGCGCCTTTCCGTATATTCAAGGTTTATCTTCTCAACGCATCCCTGGTCGCCGTCAAGAGCCGCAATTCCGGCCACCTGGACAGCCTGAAATGCGCCCGAATCGATATTGCTTTTTATCTGCCCCAGAGCATTGACAACTTCAGGTCTTCCGACCGCAAAGCCCAAACGCCACCCTGTCATGTTATATGTTTTTGAAAGAGAGTGGAACTCTATGCCGACCTCCCTTGCTCCGTCTGTTTCGAGAAAGCTGGCCGGTTTATAACCGTCAAATGCCAGTTCAGTGTAAGCAGCGTCATGGCATACTATAATGTTGTTTGCTTCGGCAAAGCGCACAACTTCTTTAAAAAATTCGCCTGTGGCAACCGCCGACGTCGGATTGTTGGGATAGTTTATAAACATCAATTTAGCTTGTTTTGCGATATCGGGCGGCACAGCTTTAAGGTCGGGAAGAAAATCATTCTCCTTCTTCAGATCCATAAAGTACGATTTGCCTCCGGCAAACTGAACACCTGTGTCATATACCGGATAGCCCGGGCTTGTCACAAGCGCAAGGTCCCCATGATTTATGAATGCGAGGGGGATATGCGCGATCCCTTCCTTCGAACCTATAAGGGTTACCACTTCGCTTCCGGAATCGAGTGTGACATTGAATCTTTTTTTATACCATCTTGCAACAGCCCTGTTGAAATCATCCATTCCCGAATATGATGGATATTTGTGATTCTCTGGATCAATCGCTGCTTTCTGCAGGGCCTTAATGATATGCGGAGGTGTCGGCATATCAGGATCTCCGACGCCAAGGCTTATAATATCAACTCCGCTCTTTCTTACTTCCTCTTTCTGCCTGTCAATCTCCTTAAACAGATAAGGAGGGAGATTCTTAAGTCTTTCAGACTTTTCGATTGTGATCATTTCGTAAGCACCATCCCATTTATATAAGGTTGATTAGACTGAAGACTGAAGGTGTTTAGCCTTCGATCTTCAATCCGTCTTTCTTCAGCCTAATAGCCTATAGCCTTCAGCCTAATACTGCCATGCATCCTCCCAGAGCCTGCCTTTGTATATAACCCTTGCGTCACCTTCAAGATAAATATCATAGAATCTGCCATTATCCTCATTGTAATAAATGGTCAGAACTCCACCGCTTCTTGTCACAACGTTTAACGGAGAATCAACTTTTTCCTTAAAGGCTGTGACAAGCGCAGAGGCAATTGATCCGGTTCCGCATGCCAGGGTTTCATCTTCAACACCACGTTCATATGTCCTGATAGAAAAGGTGCCGTTTTTTACTCTGGTAATAAAATTAACGTTCGTTCCGGCAGGAGCGAATTTTTTATGCAGCCTGATTTCTCTTCCTGTTCCGACAACATCAACATCATCGATCGAATCCATCGTAATGACAACATGCGGAACTCCGGTATTCACACTTGACAAGGTTAAAGGGCCGTCTTTAAGTTCTATACTGTAATCCTGTTTGAAATCCGAAGGATCGACCATCTTAACTTTAACCCTGGCGCCCCTGACCCGGGCGCGGACAATACCCGCGTCCGTAACAAAGGACATTTCCGACCCGGCTATCTTGTTCAGATATGCAAACCTTGCGGCACATCTTGCACCATTACCACACATCTCAGCCCTGCCGCCGTCAGAATTATAATAACGCCATTTAAAATCGGCGGAATCCGAATTTTCGATCAGTATCAACCCGTCAGCTCCCGCCGACATCTTCCTTCTGCACACATTTCTGATAAAAGAAGTAAGGTTATTTTCATCAACAACGTTATTTCTGTTGTCGATTAAAATAAAGTCATTACCGCTTCCGCTCATTTTAAAAAAAGTAAGTTTTTTCATTTTTTGTCATCACCTGTTTCACTTAACAAAGCCATTTCCTTCAGAGAACCTTCGGCGGGATTAACGCCCGCCGTTTCGGTACAATTTTCTATAAGAAAGGAGGAATTTTTTCTCCCTTTGTCAGGTCTTCATATTTCTGCCTTTTCCTCGTAACGTGGAACTTATTTTCTTTAACCATAACTTCAGATATTTTAAGTCTCGAGCAGTAATTGGATGACATCACAAACCCATATGCTCCCGCACTCATGACTGCAAAGAGATCTCCCTGTTGTACTCTTTGCACATAGCGGTCAAGGGCAAGAAAATCACCGCTTTCGCATATCGGGCCTACAATATCAGCAACAATTTCCCCTTCCCCCGAAAGAACAACCGGTTTTATGGCATGAAAAGCCTTGTAAAGAGTCGGACGCACAAGATCGTTCATACCTGCATCAACAATGATAAATTCCTTGACATCCGTTGATTTCCTGTAAAGCACCTTTGTCACGAGGGCGCCCGCATTCCCGACAATCACCCTTCCTGGTTCAAGAATAAGTTTCAGCTTTGTTCTTCCCAGGGATTTCTTTATCGCTCTCGCATACTCGGCCGGCTGGGGAGGGACTTCATCACTGTATGTTATTCCAAGTCCTCCGCCCATATCGAGATACTTTATATTAATACCATAAACCTCGAGATCCCTAATCAGGAGCTTTAAGCTTTTCAGCGCGTCTTCAAAAGGCTTTATCTCGGTAATCTGGGATCCTATATGGCAATCTATCCCGACTATCTTAACGTTTTTAAGCCCCATGGCGGCTTTGTACCCCTTAATGGCAAACTCGGTGTTAATTCCGAATTTATTTTTTTTCATACCCGTTGAAATATAGGGATGCGTCCTCGCATCAACATCCGGGTTCACTCTTATCGATACATTAGCTCTCTTTTTAAGAATCCCCGCCCTTTTATTTATTAAATCAAGCTCCTCAAGGGATTCTATGTTAAACATGAGAATGCCTGATTCAAGCGCGTAATCGATCTCGTCGATTCTTTTACCTACACCCGAATATACGATTTTTTGGGGAGAAAATCCCGCTTTTAATCCCCTGTAAAGCTCTCCGCCGGAAACAATATCAAGACCTCCCCCGAGGTTTGAAAATAGTTTCAAAACAGCAAGATTTGTGTTTGCCTTTGCAGAAAAGCATATAAGATTGTCGACATCTTTAAAAGCATCGGCAAATACATCAAAATGGCGTTTTAAAGTGGCATGACTGTATATATATAAAGGTGTTCCTACCTGTTCTGCTATCTTTTGAACAGGAACATCCTCGCAATAAAGTTCGTTGTCACGATAGGCAAAATGATTCATATCTCTCCCGCTATAATGTTCAAGTGATCAGAATAGGATTTCAGCATAATTTGAATCGCTGCTTTCGGTTCCTCCACTACTGATGGCTATCACCTTGAAAACATACTTAAAGCCTTTCTCAAGACGTTCCGTATAGTTCATCTTTTCCCCCGGAAGTTTTGTCTCCGCCGAAACTTCCGCGACAGGACTGAAATTAACAGGACAGTTCCTGCAATCACCATCCGTAGTCTTCTGCTTTGACTTGTGCAAAACAAAACCTTTTATGCCGGCACTTTTATTTTCCGTTTTACCCGGAATTGTCCAGGTCAAAACAACCGTATCACCATCAATACTTGAATCCAAATCTTTAACTGCAGGAATTGCGGTATGGCGCGGAGGAACCGGGGGACCCTTTTTACCGCAACCAAACAGGCAGACAGAAACCGCAACGAATAAGGCCA